>CBCOTF020000315.1:0-8090 GCA_965112955.2 Desulfarculales bacterium | reverse complement strand
AATCAGGTGTTATCCAGCGTCGCCTACTACCCCAAGTGGCCCACATCCCGTGGAATCGGTAGCCCACGCCGCGTGGAATCACTGGCCCGCTTGAATCGGTGAAGGCGCTGGCCATCACCCAAGATAATTTCAGGAGCCCCTTGTTGCGTCGCCAAACCGCCCAGCATCAGAAGGATTCCCCCCTCCAAGAAAATCCCCACGAACAAGGCCCAGTAGCCACACTCGCTAACAAGCCGTTGCAGGTTGATCATCAGGCGTATCCTCGGCTGGGCGCGACGTGTAGCCGTCAAGGATTTAGCGAGGGATGGTGGCAGCTGGCGCCGGCAACGCGGGCTGGGCCGGCGGCGCAAACTCCTCGACCAGCTCAGAGGCGGAAGCACCGTCAGACGCCGGCGTCGGAGAGTCTTCCAAGCGGCGGAAGGCATCCCCGCGCACCGTGAACAAGGACAGGGGCTTTTGCACGCGGCGATCCGGCCCCATGCTTAGCTCCCCGCAGACCCCTGACACGCCCTTGACCTGGGTCAGGGCCTCGCGCATGGCCTGGCGGGTGTGCGGCGGCTGCGGCCCTTGCAAAAGGCTGCGTAGAAGCAGGGCACTGTCGTAACCGTGGGCGTCGATGACGTTGGGCTCCCGCGCCATGGCCTTGTGGAATTCAGTCACGAAAGCGGCTACCTGAGGTGCGGAGTTCTTTAAGTCAAAGGCGTCGGGGATGATGGAATTTTGCAGAAAGCGGTTGCCGGACTCCAGTAGCTTGGGGTTATGCCACAGGCTGGTGCCCAGGAGCGTCAAGCCGATCACGCCGTTGTAGACCAGTTGCGGCAGGATCAATCCCACCCGTTCCACGTTGTCGGGGATGAACAGGGCCTCGATATCGCTGCTGGGCTGTGGTCCTTTCAGCCGCGCCCCCTTGAAATTGCTGGGGGTCAGCAGGGCCACCTGGCGGATGTCGGCGGAAAAATCGGTCTGGTTGGGATCGTAGAAGATGGCCCGCACCACCTGACCGCCCCGGGCTAGCACCCCGGCGTCGAAGTGCTTGGCAAAGCCCTGACCGTAGGCCGTGCGCGGGGCCAGCACGGCCAGACGCTTGAGGCCTCGGCGATCCATGGCCTCTTCCAGCAGGGCATTGACCTGGTCAGCGGGCGTGAAGAAATTCTGAAACACATAATCGCCGGCCCTGGTCAGACCCTCCACCACGCTGGGGGAGATGAGCGGCACTCGCAAGCTCTGGGCCTGGCGGGCGGCGGCCAGGGCGGAAGCGCCGTCCAGGGGGCCGATCACAGCCATGACCTTGCGCTCGTCGGCCAGGCGGGTCATCGCCTCCACGGCCTGCTTGGGATCGTTGCCGCTGTCCTCGATGAACAAGGTGAAGGAGCGCTCACCGTCGCTGAAAACATCCAGGCCTAGCTCTACTGCCGCCAGCACGTTGAGGCCATGGCTTTCGTAGGGACCGCTCAGCGGCAGGATCACACCCACGGCGCTGTACTGAACCTGCCTGGCCTGGCCCAGTTCAAGGGCTAAAGCCTGCACCTGGGGCAGAAAAAACTGGACCGCCGGCTGCTGGCGCAGGCTGTTGAGGTCAATCTCGGCCTGCTCCATCTTGCCCTCGCGCAGGCGGGCCTTGGCCAGGGCCAGGGTCAGCCCCGCCCGCAGGATGGGGTCGGCGGCCTGGCTAAGCAGCGGCTCTACCTCGCGGCTGGGGGCCTGCCCGGCTACCAGGGCCAGGCGCCCAGCCAGACCAGACAACTCCTGGGGCGGAGTGTCCGGCGCCAGATGCAGCAGATTGATGGCCGCAAGGGCGTACTGGCCCTGAGCCTCAAGCACTTCGGCCAATAGACCCACGGCCTGACGCCGCTCCTGGGGCTTCAAAACCAGGAGTGGGTGGGACAACAGATTGCGCAGGCGGTTGGCGGCGGCCGGCAGCTGCTTCAAGTCGCGCTCCAGTCGGGCGGCCATCAGGCTGGCCTCCAGCTGCGCCGACGGCAGCGCCCCCAGGTCCAACAGCTCTTTGAGCTGTCCCAGGGCCAGGGCGTTTTCGCCCGAATCGGCCAGGGCCTTGGCCAGTCCCAGCCGGGCCTCGCCGATCTGAGTCGGAGTGGTACGCATCTTGAGCGCCGCCCGAAAGGCGTCGGCCGCCTCTGGGTTCTGCCCCTTGGCCAGGCGCTCCTGACCTAGGCGCAGCATAGCCTGGGTCTCATCGGCCATGGTGGGCCTAGGCAGCATGGGCGGCGGGGCCAAGGGCTCTTTGGCGCAGCCGGCGACCAATAGCAGGATGGCGGCCAGGCCGGCCGCCATCCAAACTGTGAACGCCGAAATACGATAGCATAACCACGATAGGCAAAGCGAGCCAAAAACCACCTTTTGCTGACTGGCCAATTATTTCTTCACTTCCTCGAAGTCGGCATCCACCACGTCGTCACTGCCCTTAGGCTTGGCTGACTGCTGCTGCTCCTGAGCGCCGGCCTGCTGCTGTTGGGTGCTGGCGCTGTACAAGGCCTCGGCCATCTTGTGGCTCATCGTGGTCAGCTCGGCCACGGCCTGGTCGATGGCGGCTTTGTCCTCGCCCTCCAGGGACTTTTTTACCGCCTCCACCTTGGCCTCGACCTCGGCTTTCAGGGCCGGGTCCACCTTGTCGCCCATCTCTTTGAGGGTCTTCTCCACAGAGTAGGACAGGCTGTCGGCCTGGTTACGGCTCTCCACCAAATCGCGCTTTTTCTTGTCGTCGGCTGAGTGCATCTCAGCGTCCTTGATCAGCTGCTGGATCTCGGACTCGGATAAGCCGCTGGAGGCCGTGATCTGGATGGACTGCTCCTTGCCGGTGCCCAGATCCTTAGCGCTAACGTGCACGATGCCATTGGCGTCGATGTCGAAGGTAACCTCCACCTGAGGCACACCCCGGGGGGCCGGCGGAATGCCTACTAGCTCGAAGCGCCCCAGGGTCTTATTGTTGCCGGCCATCTCGCGCTCGCCCTGCAGCACATGAATGGAAACCGCCGGTTGGTTGTCGGCGGCAGTACTGAATATCTGGCTTTTGCGTGTGGGGATGGTGGTGTTCTTCTCGATAAGCTTAGTCATCACCCCCCCCCAGAGTCTCTATGCCCAGACTCAGCGGCGTGACATCCAGCAAGAGCACGTCCTTGACGTCACCGCCTAGCACGCCACCCTGAATGGCCGCACCGATGGCCACCACCTCATCGGGGTTGACGCCCCGGTGGGGTTCCTTGCCGAACAGGTCCTTCACCTTCTGCGCCACCCGGGGCATGCGGGTCATGCCGCCCACCAAGATTACCTCATCCACCTCGCTGGGAGAGAGCCCGGCATCCTTGAGGGCCATGCGGCAGGGGCCGTCTAGGCAGGCGATGAGCTCGTCCACCAGAGCCTCCAGCTTGGCCCGGGTCAGTTTAATGTTCAGGTGCTTGGGGCCGGATTGGTCGGCGGTGATGAAAGGCAGGTTGATGTCGGTCTCCATGGAGGTGCTAAGCTCCATCTTGGCCTTCTCCGCCGCTTCTTTCAGACGCTGCAGGGCCATCTTGTCGCCGCGCAGGTCGATGCCCTGGTCTTTCTTGAATTCATCGGCCAGCCAGTCGATAACCTTGAGATCGAAGTCCTCGCCGCCCAGGTGGGTATCGCCGTTGGTGGATTTTACCTCGAATACGCTGTCGCCTAGTTCCAGGATGGAGATGTCGAAGGTGCCGCCGCCCAGGTCGAAAACGGCGATCTTCTCGTCCTTCTTCCTGTCCAGGCCGTAGGCCAGGGCCGCCGCCGTGGGCTCGTTGATGATGCGCAGCACGTTAAGGCCCGCGATCTTGCCGGCGTCCTTGGTGGCCTGGCGCTGGGAATCGTTAAAGTAGGCCGGCACGGTGATCACCGCGTCGATGATCTTCTCGCCCAGGTAATCCTCAGCGGTCTGCTTCATTTTGACCAGCACCATGGAGGATATCTCGGCCGGCGAGTACTCCTTGCCCTGTATGTTGATATGGGCGTCACCGTTACTGGCCTGGACCACCTTGTAGGGCAGTATTTTGAGGTCGTCCTGCACCTCCTTGGCCGAGTATTTGCGTCCGATGAGACGCTTGACCGCAAAGACGGTATGCGTAGGATTGGTGATGGCCTGTCGCTTGGCCACCTGCCCCACCAGACGCTCACCGCTGTCGGTAATGGCCACCACGCTAGGAGTGGTGCGGACACCTTCCTGGTTGGTCAGCACCTTAGGCTCGCCGCCCTCCATTATGGCCACGCAGGAGTTGGTGGTCCCCAGATCGATTCCGATGATTTTGCCCATTTCTTAAGTGCCTCCCAAAATGCAGGTAAGCCGGCGACGCTTTTTGCGAACCCCGGCCTTTAATTAATTGTGATCTTTATCTCGGCGCCCTCATCGTCGCTAAGCGCCGGCTTTTTACTTACCACCACCATGGATGGCCTGAGTAGACTCCCCTGGAATACATAGCCCTTTTGCATCTCCATGAGCACCGTATTCTCATCATGGGACGGATCCTCCTGCTGCATCATGGCCTCGTGAAACTCGGGGTTGAAAGCCTGGCCCAGTGCCTCGATCCTTTCTAGGCCGTGACGCTCCAACACCTTTATCAATTCCTGGCTGATCAGCGAGACGCCAGCGGCCAGCGAGACCTGGTTGCCCGGCTTCTCGGCGTGCCCCGAAGCGCGCTCCAGGTTGTCCAGCACCGGCAGGAGGTCCTTGACAATGCCCTCATTGGCCCGGCGCAGGAAGTCGGCCTTGTCGCGCTCCAGGCGCTTTTTGAAGTTGTCAGTCTCGGCGGCCAGGCGCAGCACCCGGTCCTTGAGTTCATCGCGCTCAGCGGTGCACGCGGCCAGGAATTCCTCGGTGGGGGCCACGCCGGGCTGGGCCTGGGCAGCAACTTCAGAGGTCACTTCGGGGGCGGACTCGGCGGTTGCGGGTTTGGGGGCGTGCTTGGGCCCTGCTTGCTGATTATGCTTGGCCAACTTTTCCTCCTAAGCTAACGGGGTCCCTAGTCGCGGGGTCCCAAGGATGCAGCTGACTAATTGGGCGGTATAATTCACTATAGAGGCTACCTTGGAGTAGTCCATGCGCGTGGAGCCAATTACGCCCAAGGCGCCCAGCGGCGTATTGTACTCGCCATAGGCAGCGGTGACGGCGATGAGCACCTCCACAAGCCGGCCAACTCGCTCTCAGCGCCGATGAACAACTGCTCCTCTGACGCGGCTCAGAAATTTCTCCAAGAGCCGCAACAGGGTAATTTTTCCTCGAAGACGCGGAATATCAGGCGCAATCTGGCCACATCCGCGAACTCCGGGGCGCCCATGAGGTTGGTCTGACCTTCCACATAAATATCTCCCGGCCCCTTGCCGGACAAGGCCTTCTGACCCAGACGCAAAACCCGGCTTAAAACCCGGTCGAAGCGCACCTCCCGCGCCATCTCCCTGACCACCAGCTCCTTAACCTCACTCAAGTTAAGATCGGCTAGGAGATCATTCAAGTACCTGGTGAATTTATCCAGGGCTTCCTGGTCAATATCTTTTTTCCTCTGCCTCGATAATCCGGTTCTGCATTCCTCCGTTTTTAGCCACAAAGACCACCAGAACCAGCCCCAGCGTCAAGAGCACGAACTCCATGTGCCGGGGACCCTCCTGCTCTTGCGGGGGGTGCGGCCACGACCACCGCTTGCTGGCTGATCAGGCTAAAAGAGCGGATGGCGCGGCCTTGAGCAGCTCGCGGATGTCCAGGAGCTGCTCCTCGCGCAGGGACTGGCGCGAATCTGTTCCTTGGCCCGCTGGTCCAGCTCGCGGATTTTGTAGTTACCCCCAAGTTGGCACTTGCGGTCGCCAAGTGCTAAGCAAAGCTAGCAACACCCTCCAGGCATGTCAAGGCGGCGAGACGCTAGGAGGCATGGCTGTTCAGACGACCTCCAGCCAGGCAGCCAGGACCGCCAGCAGGGCCAAATCGGCGAGGCCCAGACCCGCGGCCGGGGCCAGCTCCGCCAGGGCGCGGCCAGCCAGCCTACCGCCTCCGGTCCCGTCCAGTCTGGCCAGGGCCGCGGCCAGGCGAACCAGGCGCTGATTCACGGCGGCATAGGCTGTGACGGCCTCAAGGATGGCCAAGGCGATGGCCTGGCCGTCCTTGCCTTGGGGCTTTTGCAGGACTAACTCGGCTCTGGCCTGGCACATGGCCATAGCGTCGGCATAAAGGACCTTGCGCGAATAGCCCAGGGCCGCGGTCAATGGATAGTGCCGACGCGCCTGGTACAGGTTGTCAAAACCATAGGCGCCTGTCCCTAGCCCAGGGCTGCGGCGGCTCCCAGGAAGGCCCCCTGCCAGCGCTCCACCTGGGCATAAAGCCGACGCAGATAAAGGGTGCCCGCCTCGTTGGCGCTGGCTTGCTCCAATCTCTCATATAGGACCGCAAGGGGCTCATCAGGCCCTAGGACCCGGCCAAAGGCCGACGCGTCCAGGATGGTCGGCTGGGTCACCTGGGAGTCGCTGCCTTAGATGTCCAGCAGGAAGCAAAAGGAGTAAAGCTCGGCCAGGCGCTCCCTAGCCTAGTCGAAGGTCTAGGCGTAGATAAAGCGCGCGCGGCCAAAGGCCGGGGCCGCTTTTTGTGTGAAGTTGTCCAGCTCGAACTGGGCGTCATCTATGAAACAAAAGATAGGCGACAGGGCTCAATCCCTCCTGATGGCAGCGGCGTTATCCATGCTTCTAGCATCCCGTCGCCGGTTAGGGCAAGCGCCTCCGCCTTTTTGCGACCTTGACCCGCTGCCCCCCGTGTCAGGCATATCCCCAAGATTACCAGATGATAACAGAGCATCCCTAGCGCCTTACTAGATTTTGTCAAGGAGGGCGATGATGAAGCGCGTGGCGGTGATCGGTTGCGGGTCCTACATGAACGCTGGTTACGGCTACCCCGGCGAATGGCGCTACCTCAAGGCCGCGGCCCTGGGCGAAGGCAAGTTCACGAAGCCGGTGTAAATTGTGGCCTTCATCAAATGCGAGTGCCCTGGCCGGGCCACAGTGCCCAACCTAGGGCATGTCATGAAGATGGCCGAAATGAAGCCCGACGCGGTGCACCTGTCTTCCTGCCTGGTGAACGCCAAGCCCGAGTGCAAGAACATGCCTCTTGATAAGCGCAAGGCCTTCATCTAGGAGAAAATGCCGATTTCAGGGAAATGGGGCATGCATTTTATTTGAAGAGATCTATCTACTCCGGTGATGTGAGCCGGGTGACCGGGGTAAGGCGCCGCTGGTGTCTGCATTATGCCACAGGGGTTTTGTCGCCGGTCAAGCTTGCCAGCTTCTTTCTCATGTACTCTCCTTTCAAGTTTATCTTGTAGGCATTATGGATCATGTGATCAAGGATGGCATCGGCCAAGGTGGGGTCGCTGATGGTTTCGTGCCACTGGTCCACGGGCATTTGGGCGGTGACTATAGTGGAACCTCAGCCGTAGCGGTTTTCCAGGACTTCGAGCATATCCAGGCTCTGCTCCCGTGACAGTTTCTCAAGCTTCCAATTGTACAGGATGAGTAGGTTGATCTTGGGACTGGCGACGATCATCTTTTAATAGCTGCAGTCCCCTCGGGCCGCGACCATTGCGCGCATGAGGGCTGGCACCCTCTTGTAGGAAACCGAGAAGCTCCTCCCAGACACGCCTTGTGGCTCAGGACGCAGGCGAGAAAGCTTTTGCCTACGCCGATGGGTCCCCTGATGAGCAGGTTGTGGTGTTCGGCGATCCATCGGCATGAGGCCAAGGCCATGACGAGAGACTTGCCCATGCCGCGCCTTTGCCAGTAATCGATGTCCTCCAGGCAGGCGTCATGCCGGAGCTTGGCCTTGACCAACCTGTTTTTGAGCCGGCGATTTTTTCTGTAGGTGCCTCCCCGTCCAACATCAGGCCTAGTCATTGCTCGAAGCACAGTTACTGGGCCTCGGGGTGTTCAGCTATTCCTCTAGGGCCTTGAGCAGGTGCCCTCCAGCCCCAGGGCTCGGAGCTTGCCCAGGATGGGATTAATCCGCATAGCTCCCTCCTTGGGCGGCCAAGAAGTAGCTGGCTCCGCGGATGTTGGGGTGAAGGATGGGACTGGATTCCGGGGCCGGCGTCAGC
>CBCOTF020000314.1:0-1253 GCA_965112955.2 Desulfarculales bacterium | reverse complement strand
CGCCGCCGGCTCCCGTTGGAGTTGGCTGAGAGCATACAATGGGTCCAAACCGGGTGCCCTGGCGGGCTTGCTGGTTGAATCATACGATAGGGTTAGCAAAATGTTCCTAGCCATAGACGTGGGCAACACCAACACCGTTCTAGGAGTTTTTCAAGGCGAGCATTTGGTGGCCGACTGGCGGGTGCGCACCGAACGCGAGCGCACCCGCGACGAGCTAGGCATTTTGCTAAGCAATCTTTTCGCCGCCAGCCCGGTGCCCATGGGCAGCATCGACGGAGTGATCATCAGCAGCGTGGTACCTCCCATGAACAATACGCTCAACGACTTCTGCCGGCGCTACTTTGGCCTGCAACCCCTCTTCGTGGGGCCGGGTATCAAAACCGGCATGCCCATCCTTTATGACAACCCACGCGAGGTGGGCGCCGACCGCATAGTCAACGCCGTGGCAGCCTTTGACCGCTTCCCTCAAGACCTGATCGTGGTGGATTTCGGCACCGCCACCACCTTCGACTGCATAAGCGCCGACGGCAAATATCTGGGCGGGGCCATCGCTCCTGGCATAGTCATCTCCTGCGAAGCCCTGTTCCAGCGGGCTAGCAAGCTACCGCGCGTGGAGATATTCACCAAGCCCAAATTGGCGGTGGCCAAGGACACTATCAGTTCCATGAACGCCGGCATCATCTTCGGCTACGCCGGCCTGGTGGACGGCTTGGTGTGGGCCATCAACAAAGAGAGGGGTTTAAGCTCCAAGGTGTTGGCCACTGGCGGACTGGCCGGCATCATCGCCACCCAGTCGGAGACCATCGAAGAGGTGGACGAGCTCTTGACCTTGCGCGGTCTATACATCCTCTCCACCGCAATCAGTAAGGCCTTCTCGGGTGGAGGCAATGCCACCCGGCAGGCACCATGCCCGCTGCTCCAACTCGGCCTGGGCTGGGCAGCGGCGCCTGGAGGAGCCTGCGCCGAGGCCTGCCAGGGCCGGGCTGGCGGTACTGCGCGACCTGGCCCCCCGCTGGCTGCGCGTCAAGGCTGACAAGGCCCTACAGCGCCGCCAAGATTACTTCGCCGGCAACGACAAAGAGCGCGCCGCCCACCTGCAACAACTCCTGACCGACCCCAAGCTGGGGCTGGTCATGGCCGTACGCGGAGGCTACGGGTGCAGCCGCCTGCTGCCCCTCTTGGACCTGCCAGCCCTAATCAAGGCCGGCGGCTGCCTGCTGGGCTTTTCGGACCTTACGTGCCTCTTGAACGCT
>CBCOTF020000313.1:0-13788 GCA_965112955.2 Desulfarculales bacterium | reverse complement strand
GCCCTGAAGTGCATAGCGCCTGATACCAAAACCCTGGCCCCGGTCCTCAAGGCGCCCATGACTCTAGAAGAGCATGCCCACCTGTTCCTACGTCGTTGGTCCTTCAATCATTCCAACGCCTGCCTGGAGGGGCTTACCGGCATCTTCCAGGCCGTCAGGGCAAGAGCCAGAGGCTACCGTAATGTCTTCACCTTCATGACCATGATCTGCTTCATCGCTGCACCACTGGGAGAACTCATCAAATTCCACAGTTAACGACGAAGAACCGAAGAAAGCTGGCAAGCTTGATCGGTGGCAAGACCCCTGTGGCATAATGCAGACACCAGCGGCGCTGTGCCCCGGCCACCCAGCTCATATCACCGGATATGGAATCCATGGCCCATTTCACTGGAAGCCACAGTTGCGGATTCCGTTTCAAGTGGGCCACTTGGGGTAATAGGCGACGCTGGATAACACCTGATTGGCTATACTGCGCTTTTCTAACACGGAGGGTGCAGCTGCCGGCGGAGAGGTTATCCATGCGTAAGATCAGGGGAGTACCTCGGCTGAAGCACGAGGCGGCTGTGGCAACCGGGACATTGTCAAGAGCTACGGGATAGGCCGGACCACGGTGTCCCGTTACCTGCGTGGAGCCGCGCGTGCCGGCCTGTCCTGGTCCTCATTCACCAGCTTGGATGAGACGCAGCTTGAGCGGCTGCTCTTTCTACCTCTATCCTGCCGTCTACGGATTTTCGCCCGGAGCCTGACTAATCCCAGGTCCATCAAGAGCTAAGGCGTAAGGATATGACTCTGGCGCTGCTGTGGGAGAAGTACAAGGCGGTCCATCTCTTGGGCTACCAAGACCGCTGGCTTTGCGAACGTTACCGGGAATGATCGGGCAAGCTGGGGCTGGTAATGCGCCAGGAGCACCGAGCCGGCGAGAAGACGTTTATCGATTATGCCAGCCAGACCGTGGACGTGGTGGTCCCCCTGACGGATGTGAGGTTAGGGCGGTCTAGATCTTCGTGGCAGTTCTGGGTGGCAGCAATTACACCTTTGCCGAGGCCACGTGGGCCTAAGGTCTGCCCGACTGGATCGGCTCCCTTCAGCGGGCCTTCCAGTTTTTTGGCGGGATGACGGAGTTAATGGTGATCGACAACCTCAAGTTCGGGGTGAGCAAGGCTTGCCGCTATGAGCCCAATATAAACCCAATCTACCACGAAGTGGCCGCCCACTGCGGCACTGCGGTTTTGTTCGCCGGGTACAAAAACCCCGTGACAAGGCCAAGGCTGAGGTGGGTGTGCACCTTGGTGGAGAGGTGGTTCCTGGCCGCCTTGCGCAAGAGAACCTTCTTAAGTCTGGCTGAGCTCAACCAGACGATCCGTGGACTTCTAGATCGGCTCAGCAACCGACCTTTCAAGAAGCTGCCCGGCAGCCGGCGCTCCGTATACGAGTCCCTGGATAACCCGGCGCTCAAAAGCCTCTGCCCGCCACGGCCTACCAGTATACCCAATGGAAGAAGGCCAAGGTCTACATCGATTACCACGTGGAGGTGGACCGCCGCTACTACTCGGTCCCCCACCAATGGTTGGGCAAGAAGCTGGACATCCGCTACACGGAGCGCACGGTGGAATGCTTCCATAAGGGCCAGCGGGTAGCCAACAACCGTCGCATCCTGGGGCAAGGCGGCTTCACCACCCAGGCCGAGCATATGCCCCGCTCCCATCAGGAGCACGCCAAGTGGATCCCCGAAGGAAGCACCAACTGGATACACAAGATCGGCGAGGCCACGGTCAAGCTGGCCGAGGGGATCGTACTCCGGCTGGCGCATCCCCAGCAAGGTTTCAGAGCCTGCCTAGCCTGGTCACCCTGGCCAAGAATCATAGTGAGGCGCGAAAGGAGGCCGCTTGCCTGAGGGCCTTACCCTATGGGGCCTTCAGCTCAAGGAGCGGAGAGCGCATCATCGATAAAGAACTGGACACGGCACCTTTGCTGACGCCGGCCCCGGAATCCAGTCCCATCCTTCACCCCAACATCCGCGGAGCCGGCTACTTCGTGACCGTCCAAGGAGGAAGCCATGCGGATTAATCCCATCCTGGACCAATGTTTTCCAAGATAGGTTTTCAAAAGCCGGCTAAGTGATCGAAGCGAGATGCCTTCCCCTCAGCGTGGTAGTGTGATTCTACCAAAAGCCAACAACACCGCGACCAAGAGAGGACAAGGCCATGGTACGAATAGCCAGCCTGTTCAGTCAACTGCTGCATCACTTTCCCCGCACTGAATTATCCGCCTTGGCCAAGGAGCACGGTGCCGAGGTCACAGGACCAAGGGATGTCCCTGTTGGATCCAGTCCGTGGCCATGCTCTTCTGTCATCTGGCCAGAGCTGACTCCTTAATGGAGATCTGCCCAGCACAGGCCCTCGTCCTTGTTCCGAGCCCTGTTCTTCAAAGCCATGGAGCGCTTCCGTGCCCAAGGCTCCCTGGACAGGAAAAAGGGCAAGTTCAAATTCAAGAACAAGCTTTTGCGCCTGGACTCCTCCACCATTACCCTGTGCCTGAGCCTATTCCCCTTGGCCGAGTATAAGTGGGTCAAAGGAGGGGTTAAGGCTCCACATCATGCTGGACCACGACGACTACATGCCCAACTTTGTCCTGCTCACCGAAGCCAAAGTGGCTGATGTCACTGTGGCCTAGGGGCTAGCCCTAAACCCTAGCTCCATCCTGGTATTGGACCGGGGTTACCAGGACTATGCCATGTTTGGCAAGTGGACCGGCCAGGGCGTCTCCTTCGTCACTCGCCTCAAAATCTAACGCCGGTTTCGAGGGGATGGCTATTCGGCCAGGGCCTAAGACCCAAAATGTATTGGCCGATCAAATCATCCTCCTATCGGTAGCCTGACCGATTGTCCCTACCCCCTGCGTCGCCTGGTGGTGTGGGACGAGAAGAATCAAAAGCAGGTCGTGTTTTTGACCAACCACCACAAGCTGACGGCCTCCATCGTGGCTGACATCTATATATAAAGACCGCTGGAAGATCGAGTTGCCCTTCAAAGCGCTTAAGCAAAACCTTAAGGCAAAAAAACCTTCGTGGGCACCAACAGCAACGCCTGGGAAACCCAACTTTGGACAGCCTTGATCGCCCTACTTTTGCTCAAATGGCTTCACCATCTTTCCCTGGTCGTATAGTCACTGTCCAATTTGGCCGCCATGCTGCATCTAAATCTCTTTACATACAGGTAATTGCGCGCCTGACTCCAACACCCCTATCACGCCCCGCCCCGCATGCCCAAACAGGTCCAATTACCGCTCTTGCCCTGACTTGGACGGGCAACCGCCAGCGAAACAAAAAACACCAGCCCAAAAGCGGTGGCCTTATCTCAAAAATTGCTAGATTTATAGATAACTAACCGTTTTTATAAAATCATTTTTAGCCGCTATGCCTGTTTTCGACAGCACTGTGACCAGGTAGGGATATTTATCCCATTATCCTGGACCTTGGATGTGGGTCCAGGAATGAGGAAGTGGCCGAGGGTGGTGGAACACCCCTGACCCCGAGAGACGGAAATAATTCCCTGCCATCTGGTTGCCATCGTACTTTTCGTTGCAGCCTGCGTTAAGAAGGTCATGGAGCTGGGGCAGCGTTTACTCTGGCTCCGGCCGGCGAGATGACGCCGGTGTGGAAGCGGGGGCACAGCTTCGTGCCTGCCTACTTTAATGAAGCCTCTACGGAAATTTGGCTTCGATGTTTCCTCTGCCCTGACTGCCGGGCGGTGATCCGGCTGCAGCCGTGGGGTTACTGGAGCCGGCTTCAGGCTCCGGTGGAGACCATTCGGTTAAGCCTTTCCAATAAGCTAGCCCGGGGTAGATGGGACCCTGGCCTGCCGCGCTTCCGCCAGCGCCACTGGCTCAAGGGCCTGCTGCGGCAGGTGAGCCTATACCTGGGGTCAAGCTGGTCGGGCGCCCTGCTTGGGGCCTTTAATTGGCTTAGTGGCCGCGGCCAGCCGGTCGGAGCAAAGCGAAAGCCCTTTCCCTCCCTGAGCCACCTACCCAAGGGTGCCGTTGTCCTGGCCCGGCCCCCCGGTCTACACCTGGGAGGACGCACCCCCATGGAGGACCGACATGGACGAGGACCAGAAAAACGGGTAGCCATCTTCCGTTTCAGCGTTATTAGCGACTTTGCTACCAGGGACTATATAGAGCGTGGTGAACGGAAGAGGTTACTGCGAGATAAGTGCACCCAGCGGGGCGAATCCCCTTCTCCAACCGCACTAGGCTATCGCGCTCCACCATCCTGGGAGAGGTCAGGCTCTATCGCCAAGGCGACGGCAAGCTGGGACCTCTCTACCCCATGGGCAGGCATGACCGGGGCGACAGCAGGGCTTTGGACGAGGACACCGCCCAGGCCCTGGTCCGCCTGCGCAGGGAACTGCCCACTGCGTCAGTACCTACCCTCATCAGCGAGATGATGCGCCGACGCTTGACCTCGCTCGGCGTGATCTTCAAGGCGCCCACCGTCTACCGCTTCCTGCACCAGCAGGGGCTGATGGGCAAACATGAACCGCCTGATCGCCCGTGCTGAAATTTACCTCTTCTAAGGGCCTGGCCACTTATCTACGGGCCTTATGCCAGGCCCTGCTCAGACGGGGGCTACCACGCAAGCTCTACCTCGACAACGGCCCAGCCTTCCGCTTCCACCACCTGGAAGAGATCACCGCCTCCCTGGGCATCGCCCTGGTCTTCTCACCACCCTACGTGCCCCAGGGTAAGGGCAAAATTGAAGGATTATTCCGCACCGTCAGGTCCCAGCTTCTCCCCGGCTTAAAGGGCGACACCCTTCGGGATATCAATGAGGCCCTGGAGTGCTGGATTAGGGACGTCTATCACCAACGCAAGCATCTGGGCACCGGACAGGCCCCCTGCAACGTTTCACCAGCAAAATGGAGTGCGCCAGGCATGCCCCCGTCGACCCGGAAGACTATTTCAGAAAAAGAGCCACGCGCTGCGTGGTCCTGGGCCGCACCGTCTCCCTAGCCGGTAGGCTATACGAGGCCCCCGTACCTCTGATCGGCAAGCAGATTATCCTCCTCTACCACGACCATGACCTCGACCGCGTAGAGGTTCTACTGGAAAATCGCTCCCACGGCTTGCTCAGTCCGCTGGATCTCGCCGTCAATTGCAGGGTCAAGCGTAACCACCATCTGCTGCGCTTGGAATCCAACTCCACCACGGCCCCTACTGGCGGCGCCCCTTTCTAGCAAAACCAGATTCGGAGGTCAACAACTCATGAAACCAAACTACCGCGCCTTATTTGCCCTGACTGGGGAGCCCTTCGGCTCTGATCTGGCACCAACGGAAATAATGAGACCGCCGAGGTCCTCGGCGTGGCCAAATGCTTCGAATACGCCATCCGCCTCGGCGTACCGGCCCTGGTCACCGGAAATGGGGGCCGCGGGAAATCCACCGCCTTGCGCTGGGCCGCCAGCAGGCTGCACCCATCCTAGTATCAGATCATCTGGGTCACCGCCTCACAGGGCTCCACCCTGGAGCTCTACAGGCAAATCTGCGTCGAGCTCGAAGTGAACGCTGCCAGCTTCTCCAGGGCCGTCCTCACCAAGCTCATCAGAAAACAGGTCCTGGAGGTCGCCTAAGACCGTAAGAAGGACCCCGTCCGCATCATCGATGCAGTCTCCCTCCTCAGACTTCAGGTCCTGATCGAGGTGCACACCATCACTCAGTTTCAGGGGGACTCCAAGCTAATCCTGCCCACCATTCTGGCCGGCCAGAACAACCTCGCCGACCTCTTCATATACAACAGAAACTCCCTGCCCCTGGCCTCCAGGGTCGTGGCTAGAAGTCATCTGGCCGGCGTTTCCCTCCAGAGCATGCCAGCTTACCTCCTGCACCACCTCAAAATCGCAGGCGTCAAACAGAACCTCTTCTCTGATCAGGCCGTCACCGCCATGCAGTAAGGCTCTGGCTGCCTCTTCCAAGGGCCAACCACCTGGCCCGAGGCGCGATCATAGCTGCCGCCGAGGAGCAGAATCAGGTCATCTCCCCAGAGCGCGTCCGCATCGCCGTGACAAAATTGATCTGAACAAATGAAAAAAAGATCAGATCAGCCCAGGACAATCCGAGAACTTTCGTCAAATTAATCCGAAAAACAACAGCCAAAGGCTAAGGTCAAAGACATGGGCGGGGATAAACCCCGCCCCTACGAAGAATAGGCCTCTATTTGCCTTTGGCTTTCGTAGAGGTGCCGTTTATCCCCGCCCGCTCTTTTTTGTGCAGCAGCCTGCTAACGGAAGCCGCCCGCGCCGGCCAGCGCCACCATCTCAACCGACCCGGTAATGCCCGGCGAAGGCACCCCGCCCGCGTTGGATCCCGCAAGGGATGCTCCTCGCAATGACAGCTATTTTTGGATTAACCCAGGGTGCGGCGGGCGGGGATGGCGGGCACGCCGCCTATTTGAAGCGGCTTAAAGCCGCACGCAGGAGGGCCTCCACGCTGGGCTCGCTCTCCAGTGTCTTGACCGCGCCCTCCACGGCCTTGGTGGCGGCTGACTCGGGGTACCCCAGGTTGATCAGCGCGCTGATGGCGTCCTCCACGGTCGGCGCACAACCGGGGGTGGCGGCGGGCAGGGCGGCGATCTCAGGCGCCAGGGCCGGTATCTTGCCCTCCAACTCCACCACCAGGCGGGCGGCAGTCTTCTTGCCCACGCCGGGCACCTTGGTCAGGAGCTCGACGTCGCGACTGCGCACCGCCTGCCAGAGATCGTCAGGGACGATGCCCGAGAGTATACCCAAAGCCAGCTTGGGTCCCACGCCAGTGACTGCTATCAGGGCGTAGAAGGCGACACGCTCCTCGGGGCGCAAAAAGCCGAAGAGGTGGATGGCGTCCTCACGAACCACCGTGTGCACCAGCAGGTCCAGGGGTTGGCCCGGCTCGGGCAGGTCGTAGAAGGTGCGCAGGCTGATGAACAGGCGGTAACCCACGCCGGCCACGTCCAGCACCACCTGTTCGGGGCGGCGCTCCAGGAGGGTGCCGCGCAGGCGGGCGATCATGAGCGGCTACCCAGACCGCGTATGGCGCGGGAGTGCAGGTGGCACACGGCGATGGCCAAAGCGTCGCTGGCGTCCAGGCTGAATTCCTTGGGTGGCGGTAGGGTCTGCTTCAGAATCACCTCCACCATGGTCCGCACCTGCTCCTTTGCGGCGCGGCCGGTGCCCACCAGGGCCTTCTTCACGGCTGTCGGGGCGTACTCGTGAATGGGCAACCCCGCCAAGGCCCCGGCCAGGAGCGCCACGCCCCGGGCCTGCCCCAGCAGGAGGGCGGTGCGGGCGTTCTTGGCCGCGAAGACGTCCTCCACGGCCAGCTCCAGGGGTTGGTGGCGGCTGATGACCTGGCTCAACTGCTCGAAAATGTGGCGTAGACGCCCGTTGAAGGGCCTGGCTGCCGGATTGACAATGGTACCTCCGGCGACTAAGCTCAAGCGCCAGCCATCCGGGGCCGGCTCCACCACGCCCCAGCCAGTACGCAGAGAGCCTGGATCAAGCCCCAGCACTCGCACTTTGCCCGCTGGCGAGATCAAGTCAGGCTCCCGCTAGAGACCGTACTGGAGTACATCAGCCCTCCAGGGAAGCCAATACCTCGTCGTCGATGTCGAAGTTGGCGAAGACCTGCTGCACGTCATCGTACTCGTCCAGGGCTTCTAGGAGCTTCAAGACCCGCCCCGCCTCGGCCACATCGGTTACGGCCACGGTGGTGGAGGGCAGCTTGGTCAGCTCGGAGCTACCGGGCTTGATGCCGGCGTCGGTGAGCGCCCGGCTCACGGGGTTGTAATCGGTGGGGCCGCAGTAGATCTCCCAGACCTCGCCCTCGTCCTTCACGTCCTCGGCGCCGGCCTCCAGGGCCACTTCCATGATTTTATCCTCGTCGGCGGTGGCCTTGTCTATAGTAAACAGACCTTTGGCCTCGAAGAGGTAGCCCACGGCTCCGGCTTTGGCCAGCTGGCCGCCGCGCTTGTTGAGGATGTGGCGGATATCGGCGGCGGTGCGGTTTTTGTTGTCGGTCATGACCTCGATCAAAAAGGCCACGCCGGCGGGGCCATAACCTTCGTAGGTGATCTCCTCGTAGGTCACGCCGTCTAGCTCGCCGGTGCCCTTTTTGATAGCCCGATCGATGTTATCCTTGGGCATGTTCTGGGCCTTGGCCGCGTCGATGGCGGTACGCAGACGGGGATTGCCGTCGGGATCGCCGCCCCCGAATTTGGCCGCCACCGATATTTCACGGATTAACCTGGTGAAGACCTGGCCGCGCTTGGCATCGGCGGCCCCCTTCTTGCGTTTGATGGTGCTCCATTTGGAGTGACCAGACATGGCGTCTCCTTAGTTCTGCTCTGGGCCAAAAAATAATCAGTCCGTGGCGGGCCGGGTGCCTGGCCGTCGCGGGGTCAATGCTAAAATAACAATTTTGCCTGGGCTTAGTATCCTGTCGAAGTAACACTATGACAGGATACTAGGGCGGTCCAGATGGCCCGCCCGAAGTCACGCCAAATTCCTATTTGGCGTGACTTCGTACGCTTGCTAAAATTTATTTTTAGCAAGCGCCAAAAGGAAAAAGCCATGGAGAGCTTTCTCCAACACACGCCTAGGCGGCTTTTTTAAGGCCGCGGCCCAGGAGGTAGATCTCTTTGCTAGCCGCCCGACTGGCTTCGGGCTTATGGGCCTTGCCCAGGGTGAAGGCGGCCTTGACCCGCTGTATCAGCTCCTCTACCTGGGGGCCAAAATAGACCTTGGCCACCAGGGAGCCGCCGGGCTTCAAGAGGGCCAGCGCCAAATTAAGGGCCTTGGCGGTAAGCTCAAAGCTCGAGGCCATGTCAGCGTGCATGATGCCCGTGGTGCGCGGGGCCACGTCGCTCAAGACCAGGTCATAGGCCGGGGCAAAGGCGCGTAGGTCCTGAGGCGTCAAGGTCTGCAGGACGGCCTGCACATAACACGCCCACGCCGGCAGTTCGACGCCGGCCTCCTGGATATCTACCCCTACCACCAGTCCCGTGGGTCCCACTCTCTGGCAGGCGTACTGCAGCCAAGAACCGGGGTGAGCGCCCAGGTCCAGCACCTTTTGCCCGGTCTTGAGAAGTTGGTACCGGCGGTCCATCTCCTCCAGCTTATACACCGAGCGGGCGGCGAAGCCCTCTCGCTTGGCCCGGTGGTAGCGGGCGTCGGCTTGGCCTTGGCGGATCATAGCGAGTCAAACTTAGCACAGCGGCACCGGGGGGGCAAGTTGTTCGGATAGACTGGGCATAGGGGCCGGGAGCCGACAAGGCGTCTCATGGCCCCCCTACCCGCCCATGAGAATACGGGGCAAGTCGTCGGTTTGGACAAGCAGGCTGGCCTTGGCCGTTACCTCCCCGGGCTAGTCCACCCCCAGGGCACGCAACGGGCTGCCCTTAAAGCCCAACTATTTGAAAAACTGGGCATGGCAAGGCAAAACATCCGCTAATTCGCCGGGATCGGGGCTATGCTGCGCCAAGATTCAGACCGCCTTCTTGCCCTGGGCCAGGCGCGATAGCGCGGAATTGCTCATAAAGTGCGGTCGATGAAGGCCTTGGTCTGGCTGGAGACCTCCCCGTAGTAGATGGGCGAGGCCACTATCAGCAGATCGCACTCCGCCACCGCCTGAAGCACCGGGGTCAGGCAGTCGTCCAGGGCACAACGATCCAGCTTGGTTTTGCATCGATAGCAGGCCTGGCAACCTTTGTAGTCCAGCTTGTTCAGAGCGAAAGCGTAGCCCAGAACCCCCAGGAATTTCGCAGCTTCCATAAACCTATCGGCTAGGGTGCGCTATTTCTCCGGGATCGGGTGCTACCCAGCAACGCCACGACATTCATGATATTTTCTCCGGCACAGTGGAATGATGGTCGGGCCTGAGGGAGGCCGCCTGTCAAGCAGTATGGCCGACGGCGGGATCGGGACCAAGACGTCAGGAACTGGCCTTTTGACTCCGGACTTGGGTAGCCTACATATCTTGTGCCCAGGCCTCAGCTCCCACAATATATGGGCATTCTTGCGGCCCGCGCCGACGGAGAAGGGCAATGGAGCCGGATTGCCTCGACTTTTCGTTGCCCGCCCCCAAAAAAACCCCCCCGCCCCTTGCGCGGGGCGAGAGCTGTGCTTATCTTTTAGCCAGTTAGCATTCGCCACTCGTGAGTGCCAATCATCGGTGGCAGGAACCTTGGGCCCCCCGCTGCGGAGGAGCTACCCCAATAAGCCGTTAACCACAATTTATTTTAAGGAGAGGGACATGAAGATCAAACCCTTGCAGGATCGCGTCATCGTCAAACGGATGGAAGAAGAGACTAAGACCTCCGGCGGCATCATCATTCCCGATTCGGCCAAGGAAAAGCCCCAGCAGGGCAAAATTCTGGCCGTGGGCCCCGGCAAGGTGCTGGAGGGCGGCACTCGCATTGACATGACCGTGAAGATTGGCGACCTGGTGCTGTTCGGCAAGTACTCCGGCAGCGAGGTCAAGATCGACGGCGAAGAGGTGCTGATCATGCGCGAGGACGATATCCTGGGCATCATCAACAAATAGTCCAAGCCCCCTCAAAGCCCTCCACGGGCCTACCCATAACTGAGCAGGAGGATTTTTCTAATGGCTAAAGAGCTTAAATACGACATCAAGGCCCGCGAGTCCATGGCCCGCGGCGTGGACATCCTGGCCAACGCGGTCAGGGTCACCCTGGGCCCCAAAGGCCGCAACGTCATCATCGAGAAAACCTTTGGCTCGCCGACCATCACCAAGGACGGCGTAACCGTGGCCAAGGAGATCGAGCTCGAAGACAAGTTCGAGAACATGGGCGCCCAGATGGTCAAGGAGGTTGCCTCTAAGACCTCCGATGTGGCCGGCGACGGCACCACCACCGCCACCATCCTGGCCCAAGCCATCTACCGCGAGGGCTCGAAGCTGGTGGCCGCCGGCCATAACCCCATGGCCATCAAGCGCGGCATAGAGAAGGCCGTGGCTGCCGTGGTCGCCGAATTGAAAAAAATCAGCAAGGCCACCAAGGACCAGAAGGAGATCGCCCAGGTCGGCACCATCAGCGCCAACAACGATCTTACCATAGGCAACATCATCGCCGAGGCTATGAACAAGGTCGGCAAAGAGGGCGTCATCACGGTCGAAGAAGCCAAGTCCATGGAGACCACCCTGGAGGTGGTCGAGGGTATGCAGTTCGACCGCGGCTACCTCTCCCCCTACTTCGTCACTGACTCCGAGAAGATGGAAGTCAACCTGGAGAACCCCTACATCCTGATCCACGAGAAGAAGATCAGCTCTATGAAGGACATGCTGCCCATCCTAGAACAAATCGCCAAGATGGGGCGTCCGCTGCTGATTGTGGCCGAGGACGTGGAGGGCGAGGCCCTGGCTACCTTGGTGGTCAACAAGCTGCGCGGCACCCTAAACGCCTGCGCCGTCAAGGCCCCTGGCTTTGGCGATCGCCGCAAAGCCATGCTGGAAGACATTGCCATCCTCACCGGCGGCACCGTGCTCTCTGAGGATCTGGGCATCAAGCTCGACAGCGCCAGCATCAATGACCTGGGCACCGCCAAGCGCATCACCCTGGACAAGGACAACACCACTATCGTCGACGGCGGCGGCGTGCGCAAGGACCTGGAGGCCCGCGTGCGCACCATCCGCGCCCAAATCGAGGAGACCACCAGCGACTACGACCGCGAGAAGCTCCAAGAGCGCCTGGCCAAACTGATCGGCGGCGTGGCGGTGATCAATGTCGGCGCGGCCACCGAAACCGAGATGAAGGAGAAGAAGGCCCGCGTGGAAGACGCACTCAACGCCACTCGCGCGGCTGTGGAAGAGGGCATCGTGCCCGGCGGCGGCGTGGCCCTCTTGCGTTGCCAGAAGGCGCTGGATAAACTGGAGCTCAAGGACGAGGAGAGTGAGGGTGTGGCCATCATCCGCCGAGCCCTCGAGGAGCCTCTGCGCCAGATCGCCAACAACGCCGGCGAGGAAGGCTCCGTGGTGGTGGAGAAGGTCAAAAGCCTCAAGGCCGCCAGCGACGGCTACAACGCCGACACCAACGTCTACGAGGACCTGCTCAAGGCCGGCGTCATCGACCCCACCAAGGTGACTCGCTTCGCCCTGCAGAATGCCGCGAGCGTTGCCGGCCTGCTGCTGACCACCGAATGCATGATCGTCGAGAAGCCCAAGGACGAAAAGGGCGGTGGCGGTGGCATGCCTAGCGGCATGGGCGGCGGCATGGGCGGCATGGGCGGCATGTACTAAGCCGACCAATTCCGCGATAACCCATGTGTTTTGGGAGGGGCCGCGCGGAAGGCAGGTACGCTTACGTTAACCCGCCCTAAGGACTGGATACCCTCTCCCCCACTGGGGGAGGGGGGGGGAAAGAGGCCTGCAATAAACAACGGCCCTCCCGGAAACGGGGGGGCCGTTGTTTTACTTGGGGCCGGCTAACCATTTTATGCCATGGCCTCTTTGACCTTGCAGGCCAGGTAGGCCTAGAAGTTTAAGGGCTCGGGCAAAAAGGTACCCGTCCGCGTCCAGCACCCCGTAGTAGGCAATGATGTCATTGCTGTAGCCGGACACGTACAAGATAGCGGTGCCGTGGCGCAGTTCCCGTATCTTTTCGCGCAGCTCCTTGCCGTTCATATCCGGCATTATCACGTCCGTGACCGTGGCCAAAAACAGGTTCCAGTGTCTCGCCCCATCCTAGCACAACTGAACCGCCTCGCCGAAGGCCAACAGCTATCAACGGAATAGCCTAGGCCTTCAGCATAGGAGCGGCCACACTGCACACCAATTCATCATCCTCCACCAGCAGGATATCTCCAGTACCGGCTTCCGGCTTGTTTGACGCGGCTGCTTACGCCGGCTCTTGGTTTCCCCGATGGCGGGGCAGATAAACCTTGAAGATGGTGTCGCGCTCTGGTTAGCTGTACACGTTAATGAACCAGCTGTTTTGCTTGACGATGCCATAGACGGTGGCCTGGCCCAGGTCCTTGGTGGGGCGAATAAGGGCACGAATATGCGTTGAATGGGTCCCCGGTCTATGCCCGAGCCCATGTCGCTCACGGCCATCATGACGTAGTCGCCCGGCTGGCTGCAATCCACGTGCAGGCTGCGAATTCCAGGGAAGTGGGCTACATGCCTTCCATTTGAAGAGGGCCACCTAATCCGATAATGTGGGTCGGGTGGCCGGGGCACAGCGCCGTTGGTGTCTGCATTATGCCACAGGGGCCTTGTCGCCGGGCAAGCTTACCAGCCTCGTTCTCATGGGCTCTCCTTTCAGGCTTATCTTGTAGGCGTTATGGATCAGGCGACCGAGGATGGCATCGGCCAGGGTGGAGCACTGACGATTTCGTGACTCTAGTCAACAGGCGATTGGGCGGTGACGATAGTGGAGCCTCGGCCGTAGCGGTCTTACAGGACTTCGAGCATATTCAAACTCTGCTCCCGTGACAGTTTCTCCAGTCCCCAGTCGTCCAGGAGGAGGATGCCCTCCAAGCTTCGTCTTGTCCAGCCTGTTTTTGAGCCGACAGTTTGCTCTGTGGATGGCCTCCATGTCCACCATAAGACCCAATCTTTCCGCGAAGCCCAGTTTCTGGGCCTCGGGGGTGTTCAGCTGTTCCTCTATGGCCTTAAGCATACCCTCCAGCCCCAGAACGCGGAGCCTGTCAAAGTAGCCGGCTCCGCTGGTGTTGGGGTGAAGGATGGGACTGGATTCCGGGGCCGGCGTCAGCAAAGGCGCCTTGTCCAGTTCCTTGTCGATGA
>CBCOTF020000312.1:0-2072 GCA_965112955.2 Desulfarculales bacterium | reverse complement strand
TTCTCATCATGATCGACGCCTTCAAGCGTTCCAGCACCCGGCGGGTGACGGCGGTGATCCCTTACTACGGCTACGCCCGCCAGGACCGCAAGGTGGCTCCCCGGGTGCCCATCACCGCCAAGCTGGTGGCCGACTTGCTTACCACCGCCGGGGCGGGACGGGTGCTGTGCCTGGACCTGCACGCCGGTCAGATCGGCGGGTTCTTCGATATACCCGTGGACCACCTCTTCGCGGCGCCCGTGATCTTGGATTATCTGCGCAAGCACTTGAGCGGCGAGGCGGTGATCGTCAGCCCCGACGCCGGCGGCGTGGAGCGCGCCCGGGCCATCGCCAAGCGGCTTTCCGCCGGACTGGCCATCATCGACAAGCGTCGCGAGCGGGCCAACGAGGCCAAGGCGATGAACATCATCGGCGAAGTGCAGGGCAAGCGGGCTGTGGTCATGGACGACATGATCGACACCGCAGGCACGCTGACTGAGGCCGCCAAGGCCTTAAGGGACCACGGCGCTAGCGAGGTTTGGGCCTGCGCCACCCACGCCGTGCTTTCGGGGCCGGCCATCACCCGGCTCAAGGACAGCTCCATCATTCGGGTGGTGGTGACTAACACCGTGCCCTTGCGCGAAGAGGTCGTGGCAACCGGCAAGATCGTCTCGCTCTCCGTGGCTCGACTTTTGGGCGAGGCCATCCGCCGTATACATATGGAGGATTCGGTAAGTTCCTTGTTTGTTTGACATTGGGGGCTGCGCGTTCCTCGGAAAAACATTTGCCTTTTGTGAAAAGCTACATTATCATACCTTGACTTTAGAGGACGCGTGCAGGCGCCGCGGCCGGCTGGAGGCGATTTTACACTATGGAACAGATACCTCTCTCGGCGGTCATTCGTGAAGGCAGCGGCAAGAGCGTGACCCGCAAACTGCGCGTCGCTGGCCAAATTCCCGCCGTCATCTACAGTTCCGGCCACTTGGCCGAAAACCTCACCGTGGCCCTGGGCGATCTGGAGAAGGTCCTCAGGCAAGTCACCGGTGAAACCGCTTTTCTTTCGTTAAAGATCGGCGATTCCAACCCCCGCATGGCGGTGCTGCGCGAATTGCAGTCCGACTATCTGAGGTGCAAACCGCTGCACGTGGACTTCTACGAGGTCAAGGCCGACCAAAAGATTACCCTTGAGGTGCCGTTGGAGTTCACGGGCACGGCCAAGGGCGTAAATCTGGGCGGAGTGCTCACGGCGGCCATGCACAGCGTCAAGGTGCGGGGGTTTATGGCCGACCTGCCCGGCAGCATCACTGTGGACGTCGGCCTCCTGGGCCTGGGTGACGGCATACATCTGGCGGAGCTGCCCTTGCCAGCCGGCGTGGAGGCGGTCTACGACGAGAACGACGTGGTGGTGCACTGCGTAGAGCCTAGCGAGGGCAAGGCGGGGACCGAGGCCGGCCAAGGCGCCGAAGCCGAGGGCGAGTAGCCCATTTTGGTCAGGGACGGGGGGCTGCCCGCGGGTCCGATTCTGGTCCTAGGTCTGGGCAATCCCGGGCCGCAGTACGCGGGTACCCGCCACAACCTGGGTTTCATGGTGGTGGCGGAGTTGGCGGGGCGCTTGGGCGTTTCCTTGAGCCGTCGGGGGCATCACAGCCTGTGGGGTGAGGGGCGCCTGGCTGGGCGCAAGCTGATACTGGGCCAGCCGCAGACCTACATGAATCTGAGCGGCCAGGCGGCCCAGGGTCTCATGAGTTACTTCGACCTGCCCTTGGAGCGGTTGGTGGTGGTGCATGACGACTTGGACCTGGAACCCGGCCGCCTGAAGTTGGCCATCAAGGGTAGCGCTGGCGGGCACAAGGGGGTGGCTTCCCTCCTTGAGCATTTGCACAGCGGTCAATTTCTGCGTTTGCGCGTGGGCATCGGCCGGCCGCGCTACGGCGAGGCGGTAGAGGATTACGTGCTGAGCTGGTTATACGCCGATCAGCGCGACCTTTCCGGGCAAGTGGTGCGGGAGTCTGCCGACTGCCTGGAGGTCGTCGTAGCATTGGGGGCCACGGCGGCCATGAACCAGTTTCATACGCGGGGATGAGTTTTTAGAG
>CBCOTF020000311.1:0-34542 GCA_965112955.2 Desulfarculales bacterium | reverse complement strand
TATAAGGATCGCTAGAAGATCGAGCTGTTCTTCAAGGCGCTTAAACAAAACCTTAAAGTCAAAATCTTCGTGGGCACCAGCAACAACGCCTTGGAAATCCAGGTTTTGACAGCCTTGCTCGCCCTGCTCTTGCTCAAATGGCTTCACCCTCTTTCCCTAGCCGCATGGTCACTGTCCAATCTGGCCGCCATGCTGCGCCTAAATCTTTTCATATAAAGGGAGTTACGCGCCTAGCTCTAACACCCCCATCACACCCCGCCCCTCATGCCCGAACAGGTCCAGCTACCACTCTCGCCCTGACTTGGGCAGGCAACCGCCAGTGAAAAAAAACACCAACTCAAAAGCAGTGGCCTTATCTTAAAAATTGCTAAATTTATAAATAAGTACCCGTTTTTATAAAATCATTTTTAGCCGCTACGCCTGCCTTGGACAGCACTGAGCTGTGGAACATCTCGGCGAAAGCGTCGGTGGGGTGGTAGTAGATGGTCTGCGCCCTGCTGATCAGACCCAACTGCTCGGGGAGGTAGTCATCCAGGTTGGGCCTTAGCCCTGAGGTGGGGTTATTCAGAGAAAGCACGCCAGGCGGCGGCCAATGGCGACCAGGGACTGATCCACGGTCCAAGCCTAAAGGGAGTAGCAGAAATTGGCCATGTTACTCCGCTCCTGCCAGTCCTGTTTAAAGTAGACACCGCGCTGGTAGGATTCGCGCGCCTGGTTGTTGATCAGTATCAGAGGGCTGTAGCCGCAGCGGCGGGCTTCCTGCTTCAGGGCCGCAAAGAGGGCTTCGCCCAGACCGCGGCCATGGTGGCCGGCGGTCACGAAAAGTTCGGGGATATAGGCCTCGAGTCCGGCCTTGAACAGGTATGGCAACCATTGCGCGGACCCGTAACCCATCATCCGTTCGCCCGGTTCTTCGGCCACCAGCATCAGGTGGCTAGCGTCGGCCTGGCAGGGACCTCCAGCTGGCGGGCTACATGGGCTACGGCCTGGCTGGCGTCCATGGGCGTTAAGATGCTCGAACCAGTCCAGATCTTGCAGCAGGCAGGCCAGGACGATGGCGGGGTGCACGTTGCATGGCGGTTGCGGATGCTTATCTCCCTGCGGCCATGGACGACCGCGCGGCGGAGCCGGCAACGCTGGTAGACCGCCGGGATTCACTCCCGGCGGTCTGGTGTTTGCCAGGCCAGGGGCGGCCTGGCAAACAGGTGAGGAAAGAAGCCGGCCTGTAAGCCGAGTTCTGTTCCGGGCCTGGTAGACCCGGCGATGGTCATTCCTCTAGGACGCCGGTTGCCCGGCGCCTCCAGCAACCTACCCGGGGGCCTCGGACGGGCCATCCTCAAACGCCCCCCTATTTGGTCTTGCACCGGGTGGGGTTTGCCGAGCCCCGGGCGTCGCCGCCCGGGCTGGTGAGCTCTTACCTCGCCGTTTCACCCTTACCGCCAGCTTTTACCGGCGGCGGTTTGCTTTCTGTGGCGCTGTCCATGGGGTCACCCCCTCTGGCCGTTAGCCAGCACCCTGCCCTCTGGTGCTCGGACTTTCCTCCCACTCCACATGGGAATCGGCGACCATCCGGCCGGCTTCTTTCTTGGTCTTAATATAACACGTCGGCAAAATAAAAGCCGCCCCGCCTGCCACGTTAGGATAGCCGAGGTACTCGGCATGGGCTTTGTACCATCGGATAACGTCCCTACGGGAGCCAAGCATGCCGGTTTGGAAGAGAGGCTAACCCGAATCGTTATGGGAGCCCAGGCACTGAGCCCTGATCCATGGCCAGGTTAGCCAAGCGGTCGGCGATGGCGTTCTGCTCGCGAGAGATGTGCTGAAACTTGATGCTGGCGAAGCTCCGGGTTAATTGGCGTGCCTGCTCGAAAAGCGGCTTGAGGTGGGGGCTCTTGACCTGGTAGCGACCCTGGAGCTGGCGAATCAACAACTCGCTGTCCAGGCGTACCAAGAGGTGACGTACCCCCAGGTCCGCCGCCCCCTCCAGTCCTAGAATCAGGGCCTGGTACTCGGCCACGTTGTTGGTGGTTTTTCCCAGATAGCGGTGCCAGGCGGCTACCAGCCCGCCGCTGACGTCCAAAAGCGCCGCGCCGGCTCCGGCCGGGCCGGGATTGCCTCGGGAGCCGCCGTCGGCGTGCAACACCATGGGTCCCGCCTCGTCGGCCAGCTGGCCGGCGGTAGCATGACGGCAACCACCGCCGGGACCGAGGCCGGGTCCAGGGCCTGGGCCGCCCTCTCCAGGCAGCCGGCCAGCGTTGGCAAGGTCCTCGCCGGGCTCCAGATCCGGCCAACGGCTGAAGCTGCGCAGCCCGGCCACCGCCTCGCGCATCATCTGGGCCGCCTGGGCGTTGTCCCGCGCGGGCGCGGCCACTACAAGTCCGCCAAGGCCTCGGCGTCGCCCCAGTAGATCAGCCGCTTGCAGGAGGGGCAGGACATAATCTTGTCCACGCGCTGCAACTCGTTGAACTGCTGGGGCGTGATGTCGATGTGGCAGACCCCGCAGGTGCCGTTCCTTACCGCCGACAGGGCCACGCCCTGGCGGGCCTTGCGAATGAAGTCGTACTCGCTGATCAGCGACTGCTCCACCTGGCTGGCCAGCACCGTGCGGTCCCTGGTTATGTCAGAGATCATGGTGGAAAGCTCTTGGGCGCGGGTGATCAGCTCCTTGCGCTGGCCGGCCACCTCGGCGCTGACCTTGGCCAGCTGCTCCGAGAGCGTTTTGACCTGCGCTTCCAGGGATTCCTGGCGCTCCATCAGTTCCAAAAGAACGTCATCGTTGTCCTTAAGTGCCTCCCTGCCCTCCTCGATCTCGGCGGTGGCGGTGCGAAACTCACGCTGGGTTTTGGTGGCCATCAGGCGTGTCTCGGCCTTGTTAACTCGGGATCTGATGGTTTCTATGTCAAATTCCAAATTCTTACGGCGCGTGACAACGCCCTCCAGCTCGCTTTGGGATACGGCCAGGGCCTGGGTCAGGCGATCCCTTTCCAAGTTTAGGGCCGTCAACTTGGCGGGCAAGGCCTCCTGCTCTTGGACCACCTGGGAAAAAACTTTGTCGATGACCTGCAATTTGACCAGCAGTCGAATTTGATCCAGCACGGGTACTCCTCTTTATAGGCGCCGATTTGGGAGCCTGATGAATCAATCATGATGAGGTCCGCTCCCGCCGGAGGGATGGCGCCAGGGGTCTTGGCTGGCCTGGTAAGCCTCCACCTGGCAGTCCAGATCTAGGCGGCCGAGCTCGACGGCTAAACGCCGCGCCCAGGGCTGTAAGACCACCACCTCGGTCTGAAAATGTCCCAGGGTCAGAAGCGCCAATCCCAGATCCGCAGCTTCCTGGGCAGCGTGATAGCGTGCCTCGCCGGTGACTAGCATCTGAGCCCCAGCCCGGGCCGCTGCGCCGAGGAGGTCCCCACCGGAGCCGCCTACCACTGCCACCCTCCGCAGGTTCTCGGAGCATACGCCGGCCAGAAGCGAAGCGTTGGCCCCCAGCTCATCAGCGGCCCAGGCGGCGAACTCCCCGACCGGGCGAGGGCTGGCCAGGCTGCCCACGCGCCCCAAGCCAAAACCCGTCGGCGTCTGGCTCAGGGGATAGAGGTCCACCGCCGGCTCCTCGTAGGGGTGGGCCAGACGCAGGGCCGCCAGAGCCTGGCTGGCTTGGGCCCGGGGTACCAGTGTTTCCAGGCGTAGCTCGCTGACCCTCTCGCGCTGGCCAGCGCGGCCCAGATAAGGGTTGGCCTCGGGCGGAGCCAGGAAGGTGCCGGTGCCGCTGGCCACGAAAGCGCAGTCGCGATAGAAACTGATACGCCCCGCGCCTGCGGCGAACAGGGCAGCGGAGACCTCTTCGTAATGGGAGGGGGGCACGAAAGTGACCAGCTTGACCAGGCTACCCGGAGCCAGGGGGCTCAGCGGCCGGGTTTGACCCAGACCCAGGCGCTGGGCCAGGGCGTCGCTGACCCCTCCGGGGGCCGCGTCCAGGTTGGTGTGGGCGGCGAAGATGGCCAGGCCTCGAGTGGCGGCCTGGACCAGGCGGGCCGTGGCGGGGCGATGGGAGCATAAATCGGTGAGAGGCTTGAACAGGAGCGGATGGTGCAATAGCAACATGTCCACCCCCTCGGCCAGGGCCGCCTCCAACAGCTCGGGGGTCAACTCCAGGGCCACCCAGACCCGGGTCACCGTCGCGGCGGGATCGCCGGTCACCAGGCCCACGCGGTCCCAGGATTCCGCCGTCCAGGCCGGGGCCCACTCATCCATGAGGGTGATCAGGTCGGCGACGGTGGGGTGGCTCTTGGTCATGCTTCCAAACTAATCAGGCGCCCCCAGGGGTGAGGCGCCCTACTAAAGGCTCTAGGCTGGATCGCTTGGCGGGCCGGCTCGGGTAAGACCACACTACTGCCATGGATGTATCTCCTGCTTTGCGGCTCGCCTCCACTGTCCGGCGCGACCCGCGCCAAACCTGATCGCAAAATGATGGGCCCACATGGTCTCGAACCAGGGACGATCCGGTTATGAGCCGGAGGCTCTACCAACTGAGCTATGGGCCCACGATATCCACAATTTGAATTATCCTTGCCTGGATCTCGCCTGTCAAGCTGCTCCATAGACCTGCCGGAATAATTCTTCAACAGGCCCCTTGGCGGGCCATGGATGGCTTTCTCCGACACACTTCCAGCCAGGCTAATTTTCTATGAAGGCCCTGAGCTTCTTGGCCCGGCTGGGGTGCCTGAGCTTGCGCAGGGCCTTGGCCTCGATCTGGCGTATGCGCTCGCGGGTGACGTCGAAGTCTCGCCCCACCTCTTCCAGGGTGTGATCGGCCTTTTGACCGATGCCGAAACGCATACGCAGGACCGTTTCCTCGCGGGGGGTGAGCGTGGCCAGCACCTTGCGGGTCTGCTCGTACAGATTAAGGTTGATCACTGCGTCCGCCGGGCTGATGATCTTCTTGTCCTCGATGAAGTCGCCCAGATGGCTGTCTTCTTCCTCGCCGATGGGAGTCTCCAGACTGATGGGCTCCTTGGCTATTTTGAGCACCTTGCGAACCTTATCCAGCGGGAAGCCCATCTTTTCGGCGATCTCCTCGGGCGTGGGCTCGCGGCCGAACTCCTGCACCAGGTAGCGGCTGGTGCGGATCAGCTTGTTGATGGTCTCGATCATGTGCACGGGGATGCGGATGGTGCGGGCCTGGTCGGCGATGGCCCGGGTGATGGCCTGGCGTATCCACCAAGTGGCGTAGGTGCTGAACTTGTAGCCACGCTGATACTCGAACTTGTCCACGGCCTTCATCAGGCCGATGTTGCCCTCCTGGATCAGGTCCAAAAACTGTAACCCCCGGTTGGTATACTTCTTGGCGATGGAAACCACCAAGCGCAGGTTGGCCTCCACCAGCTCCTGCTTGGCCTGGTGGGCCAGATCCTGGCCCGTTTCCACCCGCTCCAGGAGGCGGCGCAGGCTGGTGGCGTTCATCTTGCAGTCGTTTTCCACCTCGCGCACCGTGGCCCGACACTGGCGCAGACTGGCCTCCAGCTCCACTATGCGCTCGGCCGAGCAGCGGCACTTGCCCATGGCGCAACGCTCGCCCTTAGCGGCCTTGACCTTGCGGGCCAGCTTGCCGATCTCGGCCTTGGGCAGACCGGCCTCCATGATGCACGCGCTCAAGGTGGCCTCGGCATGGTCGATGCGGTCCAGGCGCTCTTGCAAGCGCCCGTTGATATGGTCCACCTGGCGCTTGTCCAACTTCAGCTCGGTTAGCATCTCGGCTACCAGCCGGCGGTTTTTGACTAAAGTCTCGCGCAGGCGCTTGCGCTGCTCAGCGGTGATGGTTGCGGCGCGGCGGTTGAGCTTCTCGTAGGCGTTGGAGTTGCGCTTATCCAGGCGGCGCACCTTCTCCACCAACTCTAGGAAGGCGGCCTTGCGCTCCTCTTGGGCCGTGATCGCCTCCTCATCGTCGATGTCGCGTACCACGTCCTTGATGCGCACGATGCCCTCTTTAGGGTCTGCCCCAAGCTCAATATCTCCTGCACGCAGATGGAGGATTCAAAAGCGCCCCGATCACCTGACGCTCGCCCTTTTCGATTCGTTTAGCTATCTCCACCTCGCCCTCGCGGGTCAAGAGCGACACCAGACCCATCTCGCGCAGGTACATCTTGACCGGATCGGAGGCGCGTCCCCCGTCGCCGGGCAACTCGCTCTCCTCGGCGGCGGCCTCCTCTTCCTCGCCGGCCAAGTCGTCGTCCTCCTCCACCTCCACGTCGATCTCGACCTCCACGTTGTCGTCGACCTTTAGTTTAAGCTTTGATTCGTCGTCGATGAGAGGGATATCCATTTCATCGAGGACCATGATCATGTCGTCCATACCTTCGGCGCTGGCCTCAGGGCTCAAGGCGTTGTTGATCTCGTCGTAGGTGAGATAGCCCTTGGCCCGGCCCTTGGAGATGAGCTTTCGCAAGTCAGCGAACTTATTGTCTTTGAGCATGGCCTAGTCCTTTCCCGTGGAGGAGAGAGGAGGTGGAGATGTACCTTGTAGGCTGCGCTGGGCTTGATACTGGGAAACCTTGTCAGGCCGCCCTTCGGCGTGGGCCGCGGCGATGGCCGGGGTTAGGGCCGCCCGCTGGCGGTGTTTATTCCGTCGGGCCAGCTGCTCCAAGATGCTCCGGGCGGCGGCCTCGGGGTCGGCCGGGCAAGGGCAGCGCTGGCAAATCTGGCTGACCAGGCGGGCCAGGGACTGATCCTCCAGTGCCTGGCTGACGGCATCCGGCGTGGGTTCGGCCCTCCGTTCGATCACCGCCAGGATGGCCTGGGCCAGGGCCTTGAGATGGGCGTCCGTCACATCGTCCAGGGCCCCGCCCTGGGCCAGCACCCGAGCCGCCAACGGCGAGGCCAAAGCCAGCTCCAAGAGCGCCTGCTCGCTATCGTGCACCAGACGAGCGGGGCCGGAGGCCGGGGACGCCGCCTGGCGGGCGGGGAGGGGACTCAGCCCGGTCAGGGGCAAGCCTAGACGGACGGCCACCGCTGCCGCCGGCAGGCTCAGCTGGGCGGCCAGGCGCTCCAGGTAGCCGGTGCTTGTAACGGGATCGGCGATGGCCTTGACCACCTCGCCGGCCGCCTGCACGATGGCACTCTTGCCCTCGGGGCTGGTCAAGTCGCCCTGATGCACCATCTGATCTATGACCATCTCGGTTAGGGGGCGCGCGCGCGTGATAGCCGCCTCCAGCCCCTGGGGGCCTTGGGTGCGCACGAAGCTGTCGGGGTCCTCGCCGGTGGGCAACAAGAGCACCCGGGGGTGAGCCCTACGCCTAGAAAAATGGGCAGGGCTCGGGTGGCGGCACGAGGCCAGCGGAATCACCGTCGAAAATTAGCACTATGTCCCGAACCTGGCCTTTGAGGATGCGCACTTGTTCGGCGGTAAGCGCCGTGCCCAATGGCGCCACGGTCTCCTGGAAGCCATGGGCGGCCAGGGTGATAACGTCGAAATAGCCCTCCACCACCAGGGCGCGCTCTCTGCGGCGCATGGCTGGCCGGGCCTTGTCCAGGTTATAGAGGGTACGCGATTTGCTGAAGACCGGCGATTCCGGGCCGTTCAAGTATTTGGGCTCGCCGAGGTCCAGGACACGCCCCCCGAAGCTGACCACACGGCCGGCTCCGTCGCGGATGGGGAACCTCACCCGTCCCCGGAAGCGGTCGTAAGCACCCTGGCCGCTGTCGCGACGCACGATCAGCCCGGCGCTGATGGCCAGGTCCTCGGGTACTTTGTTCTGGGCCAGGAAATGGCGCAGACCTCCCCATTGCTCGGGCGCGAACCCCAACCCGAAAGTTTTCACGGTGGCGTTGTTCAAGGCACGTGTAGTCAGGAGGTACTCTTTAGCCGCGGCGGCGGCACCGGACTCCAGTTCCCGACTAAAAAATGTACCTGCCAGCTCTAACACGCGCAATAGCCGGTCTTTTTCCTCCTGGCGTCGGTTCTCCTCTGGGTTCTGCTGAGGCTTGGGCAGTTCCACACCGTAATGGGCCGCCAGATCGCGCACCGCCTCGGGGAAGGACAGCTTTTGGTCGCGCATAACGAAATGGAAGACGCTGCCGCCCTCTCCGCAACCAAAGCAGTGCCAGGTGCCTCGCTCCCGGTCCACCTTGAGACTGGGGGCGCTGTCGCCGTGGAAGGGGCACAGGCCCCAGAGGTCCTTGCCCTTCTTACTCAAGCGTATGCGCCGCCCCACCACGTCGGCGATGTCCGCCGCAAGGCGCACCCGATCGATGGCCTCGGAGAGTATGTGCCCGGCCTGGATCATTCCCTCAGCTCCGCCACGGTGACGCCGTTGCCGCCCCGTCGCCCCTCAGGTTTGTGGGTGGAGATAACGTAGGGGTGATGGTCAAGATACTCGCGCACCGCCGCCCTGAGACGTCCAGTGCCTACGCCGTGCACCACGACCAGGCTGGACTTGCCCCCAAGAATAGCCTGGTCCAAGGCTTTGTCCACCAGAGGCAGGGCGTCTTCCACGGTTAAACCCACTATGTTCAGATCCAGGCCGTCGCCGGCCGAGGCATGCACCACCACCTCCCGCTGTACGGGTTGGGGCTTTTGGCCGACGGACAGGAGCGCCATCTCGCGAAAGGGTACCAGCACCCGCACCCCAGACACCCCCACCGATACGGCCACGCTCTCGGCGCCGGGGCATGGGGCTTCCAGAAGCACCCCCGCAGTCCCAGGCTGGTGAGTTCCACAGCCTCGCCGGCCTTGAGCACCCGCGCGTCAGCGTTGGGCCGGGGGACCGGCTCAGGGGGAGGAATCAGGCCGGCGGCCTGGTCCACCTGGGCATTAGCCTCGCGTTGGGCCTGGTACAGCTCCTGCTTGAGCCGACCCGACTTGGGCGGCTCCCCGGCCTCGCTGGCGACCTGGGCCTGTTGGTACAGGGCCTCCAGGCGCTCTTCCAGGCGCTTGGCCACCTCGCGCACACGGCGCTTGCCCTCGCCCAAGGCCCCGACCCGCTCCTGCTGGGCCTGCTTCAGTAGCCGTCGGGCCTCCTGGCGCTCGCCCGCGGCGGCTAGGCGGTCGACTTGGGCCGTCTGCCGTTGGGCCTCGGCCTGCTCCAGGGCCTCGTGCACCTGGCGCATCAGGACCATAGCTTGACCCTCGCTCTGGTCCAGCTGGGCTTCGGCCCGGGCGATTAGCTCTGGCGGGAAGCCCTGGGTCCGGCTCACGGTAAACGCGTCGGAAAAGCCGGGCAGGCCGTAGTGCAGCTGGTAGGTGGGGCGACGTGTGCTGCTATCAAAGGCCACCGAGACGTTTTGCACGCCCTCGGTCAGGGCAGCGTAGGTCTTGAGGCGCTGGAAGTGGGTGGTGCACAGCACCGTGGCGCCCTGATGTTTAAGCCAATCCAGCACAGCTACGCCCAGGGCAGCACCCTCGCTGGGATCGGTGCCACCGCCTAGCTCGTCGATGAGCATTAGGGAGTTTCGCTCGGCCTGGGCCACCATCTGGGCCAGACGGCCAGCGTGGGCGGTGAAGGTGCTCTTGTCCTGGCCCAAGTCCTGCTCGTCGCCCAGCTCGGCCATCACCTGGCCGAAGATCACCAGGCGACTACCGGCGCAGGCCGGCACGTGCAGGCCGCACATAGCCATAAGGGTCAAGAGGCCCACGGTCTTCAAGGTGGCGGTTTTGCCGCCGGCGTTGGCCCCGCTGACCACCAGCACCCGACACTCACCACCCAGGCTGACGTCGATGGGGGCCGCCCTTCCCTGCTCCTGGTCAGCCCGCCAGGCCAGCAGGGGGTGCCGGGCCTTTAAGAGCTCGATGCACCCCTCCTGGGTGTTCATCTGGGGCTCGGAGCAGTCCAGGCGCTCGCAGAAGGAGGCCTGGGCCAGGAGGCAATCCAGCTGGGCCAGGCAGTCCAAATTTTCGCGCAAAGCTTGCAGGTTATTGCCCAAGTCACGGGCCACTTTGCGCAGGATGCGCGTCTCTTCCTCGCGTTCCTGGCGGCGCAAGAGCGCTAGCTGGTTATTGTCCTCCACGGCCTCCAGGGGCTCCACGAAGCAGGTGGCCCCGGAGCCGCTGTAGTCGTGCACGATGCCGGCCAAGCGCCTCTTGGCGTCGATCTTCACCGGCACCACGAAGCGCTCGGCCCGCTGGGTCACGATCTGGTCGCTGAAGACCGAGGACATATCGTCGCGCTCCACCAGGGCAGAGAGCTGAGAGCGTAGGCGGTCGCGGGTATGATGCAAATCCCGGCGCAGGCGGGCCAGCTGGGGGGACGCGTTAGAGGCCACCGAACGCCCCGGCCCCACCACCTGGCGCACCAGCCTGGCTAGCTCGGGCAGGGGGGTTAGGCGGTTATAGAGCCGGTACAGCTCGTCGAACCGCTGGCTGCTGGGCTCCAAAAAGGCTTCGGCGCTGCCCACGGCCCCCAGAAAGTCGCAGACCACCTCCAGCTCCTCGGGCACCAGATAGGCCCCGTCCACGGCCAGTCGTGAGAACAGGGGGCTCAGGTCCTCCAGGCCCCCCAGCACCGGGGCGCCGTTTTCGCTGATCAGGGATCGCAGCTGGCTCAGGCGCCCCAGGCGGCGCAGCACCGTGGCCGCCTCGGCGCAGGGTTGAAGTCGCCGCACCAGGGCTGCGCCCAGGGGACTTGACGCCAGGGAGGCCACGCGCTCCAGCAGTTGGGGCAGCTCTAGCACTAAGAGGGTCTGCTGGTCGGTGCAGACCGGCTCCAGGCTCCGAGAGGACGTAAACGGGCCGGCCTCTTCGGGGGGCAGCCGATATAGTTCATGGAAATGTTGGGACATTTGGCCTGTAATCGTAAGCCCCCACGGAAAAGCTAGAGACGCTGGCGCGCTAGGGTGCTGACCAGCTTACCGCCAGCCTGGGCGCCCAAACGGACCATGGCCGCCTTCATCATCACCTGGCCGGTGTCCTTTAATCCCTGGGGTTGCAATTCTTGGAATACCTCGTCAAGGATAGCATTGATATGGACTTCATCAAGTTGAGGGGGGGCAAGTAGCGCTCGATCATCACCAGCTCGGCAGCCTCTTTAGCGGCCAGGTCATCACGATGACCCCCGGTGAATTTCTTTATGCTCTCACGGCGTTGCTTGGCAAGGCACTTGAAGATGGCGGACTCCTCATCATCGCCCAGCGGGCGGTGGAGGTCCTTTTCTTTGATTCTTCAGGGCATTTTTGACCAGACGCAGACAGGAGGTAGTGGTCAGCTCGTCGTGGGCCTTCAAGGCGGCGGGGAGGTCCGAGGTCACCAGCGAACTTAGGCTCATCGGTCCTCCCCCAGAAAATTAACGCCGTTTTCAAAAGTTATCTCAATAATATAATCTACCAACCCAAGATGGGCCTGTCAACCATCGGCCACCCAGGGGATATTTCTAGGGTCCCCGCGCGCTGCTTGTCACTTCCACCCTAGTGATGCTATAATGTAGCCTCAGAACGAATGATATCAGGTGGTCGCCCATGGCTCAGCCACTCCCTACGCCGGCCCCGGCCTATGTCTATTCAGACGAGTTGCTAAAATTCGATTACGGCCCCAACCATCCCCTGCATATCTGGCGCCTGGGCCTGGTTGATGAACTTATCAAGCTGTGCTGGCTGAACCTGCCGGCGGTGCCGGTGAACGCCGCCAGCCTTGACGACATGTGTCTGTTTCACGACAGGCGTTATCTGGAAACCTTGGCCGAGACTAGCCGGGGAGAGGGCGGCGACTACCAGCTGGCCTACGGCCTGGGCGCCGAGGACAACCCGATCTTCCCCGGGCTTTACGACTGGTCTTCGCTCCGACCGGCGCCACCATGCAAGCCGCGGAGCTGGTGACACGCCAGGGGCATCCCGTGGCCTTCAACATCTCCGGAGGCATGCACCACGCCATGGCTAGCCGAGCCTCAGGCTTCTGCTACGTCAACGACGCAGCGGTGGTCATCAAGAGCCTCTTGGCCCGGGGGCTCAGGGTGGCTTACATCGACATCGACGCCCACCACGGCGACGGCGTGCAGTGGGCCTTCTACGACAGCAACCAGGTGCTGACCATCAGCCTGCATCAGCACCCGGCCACGCTTTTCCCGGGCATCGGCTCGGTGGAGGAGATGGGGTGCAACAACGGGCGGGGATTCTCGGTGAACATACCCCTGTGGCCCGACACAGATGATGACATTTATATCAAGTGTTTCGAGGAGATCGTTCCGCCTGTGATCGAGGCCTTCCAGCCCGATTTCTTCGTCACCCAACTGGGCGTCGACACTTTCTTGGCCGACCCTCTAGCCAACCTCAACCTCACCACCAATGGCTTCGGGCATTGCCTCAAGCTTATCCGCGACATGGCTATGGGGCGCTGGATCGCCCTGGGCGGCGGCGGCTATCACGTCATCAACGTGGCCCGTGGCTGGACCCTGGCCTGGGCAGTGATGCTCGGCCGGGAGGACGACCTGCCTCGGGAACTGCCCTGGGAGTGGTGCGAACGCCTCAAGCTGGCCCTGGACGAGCGCTGGCTTTTGGACTCCAAGGAGAAGATCCGCGGCCGCCTATGGAACCGCGCCCAGCGCGACGCCGAGGAGATCATCGTCTACCTTAAGAAGAACCTTTTCCCCATGTTGGGGGCCCGGAGCTGACCCCCACTCCAACCCACCACTGAGACTGACAGAGTCAGACACCAAGTTGCAACGGGTTGGTGCTCGGTGTAACCTCTGGCTCAATGTGGAGCCGAGCGGGAGAGTCATGAAACAACCAGCCTTCAATTGCCAGCGTTGCAACCAATGTTGCCACGGCGAGGGCGGCATAAGCCTCAAATTTGGGGAGATCCCCCAAGCCGCCGCCCTGCTGGCGCTGTCGGCGCGGGAGTTCATCGACCGCTACTGTGAGCTGCGACCGGGCCTTTACTTCATAAAAACCAATCAGGACGGCGACTGCGCCCTGTTGGGGCCGGAGGGCTGCATAATCCACCAGGCCAAGCCCCGCATCTGCCGGCGCTGGCCCTACTTCCAGGCTCTCTTGCGTGACGCCAGCGCCTTCGAGGAGGCCAAGCGCTCTTGTCCGGGCCTGAGACCCGAGGTCAGTTTTCAAGACTTCCTGGACCAGTACCACGCCGAGCGCGGCGAGAAGGATCTTTGAACCATGAGCCAGATCCCCTCCATCCTTGACCGCCTGCCCGCCGGCTCCCAGGCCATCACCCTGGACCGGGATGGGCGTCTCTTGGTGCCGGACCACCCGGCCGTGGGTTTCATCGAAGGTGACGGCATTGGCCCCTACATCTGGCGGGCCAGCCGGCTGATCCTGGATGCCGCCGTGGCCAAGGCCTACGGCGGGGCACAGCGCATCTATTGGGTGGAGCTCTTGGCCGGGGAAAAGGCTTTCTTCGAGACCGGCGAGTACCTGCCCCAGCGCACCGTGGAGGCTATCAGCGACCTCAAAGTGGTCATCAAGGGCCCGCTGACCACCCCGGTGGGCGGTGGCTTCCGTTCCGTCAACGTTACCCTGCGCCAGATGCTGGATCTCTACGCCTGCATCCGCCCGGTGCGCTACATCGAAGGCATGCCCAGCCCGGTCAAGCACCCTGAACGGGTGGACATGGTGATCTTCCGCGAGAGCACCGAGGACGTCTACGCCGGCATCGAGTGGCCGGCGGACTCGGCCGAGGCTGGACAGCTCATCGAGTTCCTCAACAACCGCTTGAGCAGCAAGATAGACTCAGCCTGCGCCATCGGCATCAAGCCCATGAGCGCCTTTGGCAGCCAGCGCCTGATCCGTCGCGCCCTGGACTACGCCCTGCTCCGGGGTAAAAGCAGCGTGACCCTAGTGCACAAGGGCAACATCCAGAAATTCACAGAGGAGCCTTCCGCGACTGGGGCTACGATCTGGCGGCTCGGGAATACGCCGGCCGGGTTGTGAGCGAGGAGCATCAGCCTTTGCCGGGACAGGTGGTGATCAAGGATCGCATCGCCGACAACATGTTCCAGCAAGCCCTGCTGCGCCCCGAGGAATATTCAGTGCTGGCCACGCCCAACCTGAACGGCGACTATCTTTCCGACGCTTTGGCCGCCCAGGTGGGCGGATTGGGCATGGCCCCTGGCGCCAACATCGGCGAGCGGGCGGCGGTTTTCGAAGCCACCCACGGCTCGGCCCCCAAGTACGCCGGCCAGGACAAAGTCAACCCCGGCTCGGTGGTGCTCTCGGGGGTCATGCTCCTAGAACACCTGGGTTGGGTGGAGGCCGCGGATCTGATCGTCCCAGCCCTGTCTCGGGCAATCAAGGACGGTCAGGTCCCCTACGACCTGGCCCGCCAGATACCGGGCGCCCGGGAGGTGCCCTGCTCAGTTTTCGCCCAGCGAGTGGTGGAAATGATGATGTAGGACCCGGGAGATTAGTCGCGCCCATGCTCCCTTTCCTGCCGGCTCTCTTTTTCGTCCTCTTGGACCTGGCTCTGCCGCTGGGCTGCTTAGCCTGCGGTGTCGTCCCCGTCCCAAAACCGCCTGATCTGCTTGAGCCTGTACCATGGACCCTTGGCCCTGCGCGACTTTAAGTAACGCCGGCGTCTCTCGGCTAGCATCATCCTGGGGCGTTACCTGGCCGAGGGCCTGCCGTCTGATATAATAAACTAGGTCCAAGTGCTGGCCTTAGTGCCTCTGCATTTTAGGCAGCTTTGGCGGCGAGGCTTCAACCAGTCCCTGCTCCTGGTCCAAGCCATGGCCAGCGGGTCCGGCCCGCCAAACCGGTCCCTGTTGGCCCCCGCCTGCTACTGCGGCTGCGCCACACCAGGTCCCAGGTGGGGCTGATCATGCGGGGCCACCAAGACAACGTGGCGGGGGCCTTTGCGGTCAACTCGCGCCAAATCGGCCTGCTGCTTGGCCGGCGGATGGTGCTGGTAGACGACGTCTACGCCACCGGCGCCACGGTGGGTGAATGTGCTCGGGTGCTCAAGGAAGCCGGCGCGGCACTCGGGCTCCCGGCCGTGGTCCGAGGCTTGCGGGGGGATAGGCCATGGATTTCGATGCCCGCCAGAAAATCGTGGACCTGCCCGCGGCCGTGGAGGCCGCACGCCGGATGCAGGCCCGGGCGGCAAGGTGATCTTCACCAACGGCTGCTTCGACCTTCTGCATGCCGGCCACGTGCGCTACCTGGGCCAGGCTCGCTGCCTGGGCGACCTCTTAGTCCTGGGGCTCAATTCCGATTTTAGCGTTCATGGTCTGGGCAAGGGCGATGACCGGCCCCTGGTGCCCCAAACTCAACGGGCCGAGGTTGTGGCCGGGCTCATGGCCGTGGATCTGGTGGTCATCTTCGACCAGCCCACGCCCCTGGCGCTGATTAAGGCCCTGATGCCGGACGTGCTCGTCAAGGGTGGCGATTGGCCGCCCCAGACCATCGTGGGGCATAAATTGGTGCTGGCCCGCGGCGGGCAGGTGCTCTCCATTCCCCTGATGGAAGGGCTTTCTACCACTAACCTAGCCCGGCAGGTGCGCAGCCAAAACTGGTGTTGACAAATCAAGACTCCGACGGTGGAATTAGAGGGCAGGCTCCGCCGTCAGCGCCAGGAGACTTGACCATGCACGCCGATCCCGACCAACTCCCCGCCCGCTGGGCCGGATTGCTCAGCCTTAATCCCTTGGCCACGGGCCTGAGTCCGGCCGAACGCCGGTTGCGCACCCGGGCTTTGGCCCTCTTATTCTATGTGCTCTGCGCACCCTTGGTGATGTGGTACGAGTATTACCGCGCATTCCCGGCTTACTTTGATCCCGCGCCGCCAGCCCCCTCGGCCCCGCCGACCGGGGAGGCCGTCGCCCCAGCCCCCAATGTCCCTCGCGGCAAGGTTTTTGCCGACATCCTGGTACGCATGGGCGATCAGATGCTCATCGCCTGGCTGCCCAACGACGTGTTGTGGCCCAGCGTCCTCCTGGACAACCCCCAGAACTTCCAGCTGGGGCAGTTGGAGGGTGATGCACTACGCCACGAGAGTCTTGCGTGACAAGCTCTTTCGCCAGCGCACTATCGACAAGATCGACCCCGAGGCTGACCCGGCGTTCACTAGCTTCAGCAACAATCCCAAGGCCCGGTACGCCTGAGCGAGGAACGGCCGACGAGGGAAATCATAAACATCAAACGCTCTGGTGCGCTTCTGGACAACATAATTGACGAGTTAGGCCTGGCCGACTTCGAGCCTCTATTCGTGCTCAATGGCTCCCGCGACTCCATCTTCGCCAACTATAGCCTGAGCATGATGGCCACCCCGGAGGACGGCCGGCAAAAGATGATCAACCTGCAACCTTTTCTGGAGCGCTAGCGCTCCAGAGGCTGGGTCGGTAAAGATTCCATGGACGCAATGCACTGCGTGGGCTGCCTGTTCTGCGAGGATCTAGGGCAGGACCACATAAGATGTTCTAACGCCGACGTGGCCCAGGACGCCGGCTGGGAAGAAACTTACTTGCTACAAGGCTTTCTCGACTTGCCCCTCACCCAGGCTGACCAACAGAGTTGCTTCTGGTTCGTGCAAAAACGCTAACTAATATCAGTGATTTTTTGTCGTTAACTGTGATGAGTTCTCCCGGGGGCGCGGCGATAAAATAGATCATGGTCATAAAGGTGAAGAGATTACGGTAGCCTCTGGCTCTTGCCCTAGCGGCCTGGAAAATGCCGTTAAGCCCCTCCAGACGGGCGTTGGAATGGTTGGAGGTTGTTGTTTTTCGAATTAATTTTACAAAAATTCTTTGATTATCCTGGCTGATTTTTCTTTCTCACTTGATCAGATTAATTCTGTTGCGGCAATGCGGATGTGCTCCAGGGAGACAACCTAAGTCTGCTCCTCGGCGGCAACTATGATCGCGCCTCGGGCCAGGTAGTTGGCCCTTCGGAAGAGGCCGCCGGAGCTGCTTTATGGCGGTGACGGCGGATCAGAGAAAAGCTCTGGTTGACGCCTGCGATTTTGAGATGGTGCAGGAGGTAGGCCTGCATGTTCTGGAGGGAGCCGCCGGCCAGATGCTTCCGTCAACAACTCTGGAGGCCAAAGGCAGGGAGGATTGGCTTGGAGTCTCCCTGAAACTGGGTGATGATGGACAATTCGGCCAGACTTGACGCATGGAGAGAGAGGCTTCATCGATGATGAGGACGGATTTCTTCTTGCGGACCTGGGCGATCTCCAGGACCTGTTCTCTGGTGAGCTTGGTGAGGACTGCCCTGGAGAAGCTGGCGGTGTCCTCGTCAAAGGCCCTGCTGCCGCCCCGGCCATTCCTACCCATGGGTAGAGGGTTTCCAGCTTACCGCCGCCTTGGAGGTAAAGCCTGCCCCATCCCAGGATGGTGAAACGCGACAGCCTGATGCGGTTGGAGAAGGGATTTTGCCACCGCTGGGCGCACTTGTCCCGCAGTAACCTCCCCCGTTCACCACGCTCCATGTAGTCCCTGGCAAAAAAATCGCTGATGACGCCGAAACGGAAGATGGCCACTAGTTTTTCTGGTCCTCGTCAATGTTAGTCCTCCATGGGGGTGTTTCGTCCAGGTGTAGACCGGGGGGCCGGGCTAGGGACAACGGCACCCTTGGGTAGGTGGCTCAGGGAGGAACGGGGTTCTCGCTTTGCGCCGACCGGCTGGCCGCGGCCACTGGGCCAATCGAAGGCCCCAAGCAAGTCGCCTGACCAGCTTGACCCAAGGTATAGGCTTACCTGCCGCAGCAGGCCCTTGAGCCAGTGGCGCTGGCGGGAGCGCGGTAGGCCAGGGTTCCATCTGCCCCGGGCTAGCTTATTGGAAAGGCTTTGCCGAATGGTCTCCACCGAAGCCCCGCGGCCGCAGCCGGATTACACCCCGCTCGGCAGTCAGGGCAGCGGAAAAGCCGAAGCCAAATCGCTGTAGGGGTTTCATCAAAATAGGCAGGCACGAAGCCGTGCCCCCAAAGCCGGACGTTTCCACACCGGAGGCATCTCTCCGGCCGGGGCCAGAGGAAACGCCGCCCCAGCTCCATGATCTTCTTGACGCAGGCTCAAAGTACGATGGCAACCAAAAGGCAGGAAGTTGTTTTCGTCTTTCGGGTCTGGGGTGCTTCGCCACCCTCGGCCCTTCCTTATTCTTGGACCCACATTCAAAATCTAGGATAATGGGATAAAAATTCCTACCTGGTCAAGTCAATCTGAAAAATTCCCTTACTGCACCGATCAGAACAAAGCAAGAATCAATAGGGATAACTGTGCAGGACCATCACCGCGAGGCGTGCTGAAATAGCGGGTCAAGGCCCTAGGCGGCCAGGCGGCTGAGCAGGCGCGGGGCCGGGGGATAGTTCCGCCAGGCCTGGTCGTCGGGGTCCATGGCCGGGCCCGCCCATGCGCTCCTGCTCCTGGGCGGCCTCCAGGCGATCGGCCTCGGCCAACAGCGCCGCCAAGATCAGCTCCCGAGCCTGGGGCCGTCCCCTCTTCCGGGTCAAGACCACGTAGCCCAGGGGCTGGCGGTTCTGGCCGGTGGGCGCGAAACGGTCGGCCTCGATCACCTGGTTTAGCTTTTCCGTCTTCACGTCTTGATTCTGGAAGCTGCGGAAGCTACGCTGGACGCGCAAGGAGTCCAGCAAATCGGCGGACGGGAACATGTGCTGGGGGGTGCCTGGGTGAACAGCCCAGCCTCCAAGAGCGGTAGCTGGGGAGCATCGCCAGGGCAGACGGCCTTGCAGTGGCCGCACTGGGCGCAGCGCCGGGGCTCCAGCACCTGGAATAGGCCGTTTTGCAGGGCGATCAGCTTGCGGCCGCAAGCCTGGAGGCACGGATCGCAGCCGGAGCACCGGTTTTGGTCGGTCCATACCGCTCCGGCCGCACTATGGTGAAAACTCCTGCCTCGCCTCTGCCATCTGGCGGTTGGGACTAGGCACTGGGCAAGGCACAAAAAACCGAGGGTGCCAAAAAAAGGTTGACATCCCCCCGGCCCATAGTTCAATTTTAAAGATTAGCGCCCTTTGTTCCTCCCCGGATGGACGAGGGGTTAAAAATTTTAGCCAGGCCGCAATGTCCCGTTTACGATTTTAAAATATACCATAAACCCCGCGGCCCGCCAGCCCGTCCGGAAAGCCGGCCCCCCGGAGGCAAAAGGTGGGGGGGAAAATGGCATCAGCCACTGGCAGGGCTTACACGCGACCAAAAAATTTTAACTTTTAGGGGTAATGTACCTTGGCGCGATTCTGGCAGATGGGGACCCTGCCCGCCGCCGCCATGAAGGCCGGCTCGGCGGCTTCAAAAGAAAAGCATCCATGCGTAACCCCTGCGGGGGCTACTAAGCCGTCAGCTAGCACTGAGCATCTTTTGCCTAAAAAGGCGGTAACCATGGCCTATGATAACCACTCCGCAGCCAAAATCTGGGGAAAAAATGGTAATTGAACCTCAAAGAAGAGCTGAGTTGCGCCCCGCCATCCGCGAGGAGCGGAGCAGCGACTTGAGCCTCGACACCCCTGTGGCCTACTTCAAGGATGTCGAGGGGCGCAAACTGCTTACGCCTGAGCGTGAGTTGGCCCTGGGCAAAACCATCCGTGACGGCCGCGAGGTGATCCTAAGCAAGAGCTTGCAGATCATCCGTAGCGCCAAGGATACCGTAGGCACCTGCAACCGCATCGAATCTTGGCTGGAGGATTCCCACAAGTCCCCGCTGTCGGTGGAGGACGTGATGGCCGAGGCCCGCGAGCAGGTCTACTTCTGCTCCCGCCGCTTAAAGTCCACCAAGAAGCTGGCCAAGCTGGTCAGCGACATAGAAAAAGCCCGCGACAGCGTCGAGGGGGCGGTCAAGGAGATGGTGGAGGCCAACCTGCGTTTGGCGGTGAGCATAGCCAAAAAGTACACTTTCCGTGGGCTTAGCTTTGCCGACCTGATCCAGGAGGGCAACATCGGCCTTATGAAGGCCGTCAACCGCTACGACTACCGCACCGGGTACCGCTTCAGCACCTTCGCGTCTTGGTGGATACGCCAAACGATCAGCCGGGCCATCTACGACCAGGCTCGCACCATCCGTATCCCCATCCACCTCTTGGAGCTGCGCTCCAAGTACTTCCGGGTGTACTACGGCCTTTTAAAGGAGCTGGGGCGCGAGCCGCTGCCCAAGGAAATGGCCGAAAAGGTAGGCATCGACGAGGACAAGATCAAGGATATCGTCAACCTGGCCCTGGACTCCACTTCCCTGGAGACCCCGGTGGGCGAGGACGGCGACGAGCTGGGCGACTTCATCGAGAACAAGGACGCCGAGTGCCCCTTTGAGAAGGTCGGCGAGCAGGAGATGCAAACTCACCTCACCGAGGCCCTGGACGCCCTGGACGCCCGCGAACGCCGCATCCTAGAGATGCGCTTCGGCCTGGGCGACGAGGACCAGCACACCCTGGAGGAGGTCGGCCAGGTCTTCAATCTCTCTCGGGAGCGCGTGCGCCAGATCGAGAAGAAGGCTTTGCAACGCCTGCGTCACCCCCAATGGCGTTGCCTGCTGGTGGACCACGTCAACTAGGAATTAGCTAGAGCACCAGCTATAAAAAGACAAGATAAAACGAGGGCCTCTCCCGCAAGGGAGGGCCTTTTTTATTGGGGCCAATGGGTATGGGCCATCAAAAAAGACGAGCAATTTCACCTGTTGATTGTGGGGCCTAATTGGGATAAAAAAATAATTCGTTTCAGCGATCCGCCTTCCATCTGGGGTCCGGGGGGATTCCAATGCCAGTATTTATACCTGTGTAGCGGCTAAGAATGATCTTATAAAAACGGTTAGTTATCTATAAATTTAGCAGTTTTTGAGATAAGGCCGCCGCTTTTGGGTTGGTGTTCTTTGATTCATTGGTTGTTGCCTGTCAAAGTCAGGGCAAGAGCGGTAACTGAAGTTGTTCGGGCATTAGGGGCGGGGTGTGATAGGGGTGTTGGAGCCAGGCGCACAACTCCCTATATGTGAAGAGATGTGGCGCAGCATGGTGGCCAGGTTGGACAGTGACCAGGCGGCCAGGGAAAAATGGTGAAGCCACTTGAGCAAAAGCAGGACGGTCAAGGCTGTCTAAACCTAAATTTCCAAGTCGTTGCTGCTGGTGCCCACGAAGGTTTTGACCTTAAGGTTTTGCTTAAGCGCCTTGAGGAGCAGCTCGATCTTCCAGCGGTCCTTATAGATGTCAGCCCCGATGGAGGCCGTCAACTTGTGGTGGTTGATCAAGAGTACGACTTGCTTTTGATTCTTCTCGGCCCACACAATCAGTCGACGCAGGGGGTAGGGACAATCGGTCAGGCTGCCGGTGAGGAGTATGGTTTGATCGGCCAAGACGTTTTGGGCTTTAGGCCCGGGCTGATTGGCCATCATCTCGAAAACGGCGTTAGATTTGAGGTGAGTGACGAAGGAGACACCCTGGCCGGTCCATTTGCTAAACAGGACATAATCCTCCTGGTAGCCCCGTTCCAAGACCAGGATAGAGCCAAGGTTTAGGGCCCCATCCCCTGAGCCACGGTGACATCGGTCACCTTGGCCTCGGTGAGCGGGACAAAGCTGGGCATGTAGTGGTCGTGGTCCAACATAATGTGAACCTTGACCCCGCTCTTGGTCCGCTTATACTCGGCCTAGGGGAACAGGCTCAGGCGCAGGGTGATGGTGGAGGAATCCAGGCCCAGGAGCTTGTTTTTGAATTTGAACTTGCCCTTTTTCCTGCCCAGGGAGCCTTGGGCACGGAAGCGCTCCATGGCCTTGAAGAAAGGGCTCGGAACAAGGACGAGGGCCTGTGCTGGTTGGCGCAGGGCAGTGTGGACTTTTTTGGGGCCGCGTTCACCTCAAGGTGGGACAGCTTGCCCAGGTAGCAGGAAAGATCCTGGCATATCTCCTTTAAGAAATCAGCCCTGGTCAGAGGTGACAGAAGATCATGGCCACGAACTGGGTCCAACAGGAAAAGTCCTTGATCCTCACCGCGGCACCGTGTTCCTTGACCAAGGCGGAGAACTCAGTGCGGGGGAAGTGATGCAGCAGTTGACTGAACAGGCTGGCTACTCGTACCATGGCCTTACCCTTTCTTGGTCGCGGTATTGTTGGCTTTTGGCAGAACCATACTACCACGCTGGGATGAAGGCATCTCGCTTCGATCACTTAACCGGTTTTTGAGAACCTATTTTGGACAATACTAGTAGGAGAATATCATGCAGCTAAACAAGACCCTGCGCACCCCCGACCAGATGAAACCCAAGCCCGCTGACGAAAACAACCTGGGCTTCGGGCGTATCTTGAGCGACCATATGTTCTGCTGGGACTTTCAGATCAGTCAGGGCTGGCACAACGCCCGCGTGGAGCCCTACGGCCCCCTGACCCTGGACCCGGCGGCCCTGGTACTGCACTATGGCCAGGGGGTCTTCGAGGGACTCAAGGCCTACCGCGGCACCAAGGGTGGCATCTACATGTTCCGCCCCCGGGCCAATATGGAGCGTTTGAACCGCTCCAGCGCCCGCCTGTGCATTCCGGCGGTGCCGGTGGATGAGGCCCTGGAATATCTCTTCGAGTTGATTCGCGTGGAACAGGAGTGGATTCCCCGGGCACAGGGCGCCAGCCTTTACGTGCGCCCCACGATCATCGCCACCGAGGCGGCGTTGGGCGTGCAGGTTAGCCAGGAATATCTGTTCTTTATCATCGTAGGGCCGGTGGGGGCCTACTACCCCGAAGGCTTCAACCCGGTGAAGCTTTTCGTGGAGGAGAAATTCGTACGCGTAGCCCCCGGCGGCACCGGTGAAGCCAAGACCATGGGCAACTACGCCGCAGGCTTGCTGCTGGCCGAGGAAGCCCACACTAAGGGCTTTATCCAGGTGTTGTGGCTGGACGCCTGCGACCGTCAGACTATAGAGGAGGTGGGGACCTCCAACATTTTCTTCGTAATCGGCGATGAAGTCATCACCGCACCCCTAGGCGGCTCCATCCTGCCCGGTATCACGCGCGACTCGGTGATCCAGCTCTGCCGTCATTGGGGACTGACCGTTAGCGAACGCCGGTTGACTATTAACGAGGTCGTGGCCACCCATAAGGACGGCTCCCTGAAAGAGGTCTTTGGATCCGGTACCGCGGCGGTAATAAGCCCGGTGGGCTCGCTCACCTACAAGGGACAACATTACTTAGTGGCTGACGGCAAGACCGGCGCGCTATCGCGGCGGCTTTATGACGGTCTGACCGGTATCCAACTGGGGACCCAGCCAGATCCCTTCGGCTGGGTGGTGAAGGTGACTTAAGGCTCCAACCATGGGTGGTGAAGGTGACTTAAGGCTCCAACCATTAGGGGGCACTCTCGCCCGGGAGGTCCACCCACTTCTGGTAATCCCTACTTTGCGTCAGACCGAGGCAGGCATGGACAACATCGACAGGGCCATACTGCGGGCCATCCAGTCCCGCCTGCCCATCGCCGAGCGCCCTTTCCTGGAGCTGGGCAAAGAGCTGGGCCTGGTCGAGGACGAGGTAATCAGCCGCATCGCCCGGCTGAAAGAGCAGGGCATCATAAGGCGCATCGGCGGCAACTTCAACAGCTCCAGCCTGGGGTTTGCCTCCACCCTCTACGCGGCCCGGGTGCCGAACGACAAGCTAGCTGCCTTTATCGCCGCGGTCAACGCCCACCCCGGCGTCACCCACAACTATCTCCGCGCCCACGCCTACAATGTTTGGTTTACCTTCATCGCCGATACCATGGAAGATATAGAGGCCCATCTGACCGAGCTGGCCCAACAGACCGGCGTAGCCGACATCTGCAGCCTGCCCTCCCTGCGTATGTTCAAGATAAAGGTGGATTTCCCCGTCTAACGGGGTACCACGCCCGGTGCTCCCGGGCTGGGCTTAACCGAGTCGGTTGGCGATGCAGGTAGAACTTGGGCTGGCGGCTTCCGTGGCAGGGTGTTGCGCTAAGCAAGACGGGCGGTGATAACCCCCGCTACGGAAGAAAAGCCTTCTGCAGGTATCAACAACTCCAACCCACCCATTATGGGAGCCGAGGCACTCGGCCCCGATTACACACTGCCGGGGGCACCCGGCCGTTTTACCACCAGGCAAGTGCAGGGGGCGCGGCGGCTGACCCGCTCGGCCACCAAACCCAGGATCACCAGGCCCGTGCCGACAGCCCCTGGGAGCCTAGAAACCACCAAGTCGGCGCCGCTTTCCTGCAGATGGGCCAGTATCTCCTCGTTGGGACGCCCCAGGCGCAGGGCCGACCGTCAGTCCAGGCCCTCCAAGCCCTGGCCGTAGCGTTGGCACATGTAGGCCGTGAGGCTCTCCGAGATTTGCTGGTCGGGAAGTCGATCGGCGGCATGAGGTTTTTCGCCGGGTAAAAGCGGCGCGCCGGGCAGCGCCACGTGCCAACCCGTCAAGCGCACGCCGTCGCAACAGGCTTGTTCCACAGCCACCGGCAGGGCGGCCTCGGCTTGATCGGAAAAATCGGTGCAGCAAACAATATGGCTGAATAGTCCCACCGCTCACCCTCGCGTTTGAACGAGCACCCCCAGTTTACCTCTAGATTGGTCTGATTATAAGCCAGCCACGGCTGTCATGGGTAAATGTTCTGCGGCAAGGCTACCGGCTATTCAGGGGGTCGGTAACACTTCCTCCCCGGAGCTCAGGCTTAAGGCCTGGACCAGGGCCAAGGCCGCGGTCTGATCGGCCAGCTCCACCATCAACTCGCCACTCGGGTCCACCAAGAATTCGTCGTGGCAAGCCACCACCCGGACCACTTCCTCGGGCTCCACGGTTCATTGCCTCCGGGTGCGCATTAAGAGCTCGCGGCCGCTCCGCGGCTCGGGGGCCACCTGCTCCGCCTCCCGGAACCAGGACTGTGCCAGCCCTCCTGGGCCGGGCTTTTAAGCACCGGCGCCAGGGAATCTTGGTACTGGCGGGAGCGCCCGAAGAGGCGTAGGCACATCACGAGAGCACCTCAGCGGTCAGGACGAAGTAGAGGCCGTCGGTTGGCAGCAGCTCTAGCGGCACCCTTACCTCCCTATTGGCTTAAGGCCCGAGCCAATCAGCACAGATAGAGGTCGGTGACGGCGGCAGGCTCGGCGGCCAAACCCACAGAAAATACTGCTTGGCCTCGGTCCGAATTGGGGCCAGGCGGGGGGCTAACTGGCTTAAGCCCATGGCGGCGACGAGTCACGTCTTGGCTACGAGCATGGCGTCATAGGCCTGGTGCAGGCGCTGGGCTTGGAGATCGCCCCTTCCCCCCCCCGTGCGGCGCTGTAGGGTTCACGCCCCGGCCACCATTTTCCGGTATTGTGCCAGCAAGTCGCTCTATGAACTCATTATGCCCGAAAGTCGCCGTCATGCCCGCCTCCCCGGCGGCCCCAGACGGCGTCCCTCCAGCCCGGTTAGGCGTTGGGCGGCTTCGGTCAGGTCCGAGGCGTCACCCGGTGGCAGCAGCAGGCCGTTGACCTCATCATGTAACCAGCCCTCCACGCTGCCCAAGCCAGAGGCCGTCACCGGCACCTCTAGGGCCAAGGCCTCTAGGCCAGCGATGCCGAAGGGCTCAACCCACAGGCTAAGCAACTACAGACTGGCCGCCCCAGCTAAGAGTCGGCTCCCCTGGCCTCAGTCGGCTTAGCCAGCGTAGACCAGGCGTCCACCGGCTCTAGCCGGTCAGATGAGCCTCGTCGGCGGCCAAGAGCCCATCACCGGCCACCACCAGAGGCAGGTCGCTTTGCTGCATCCCAATCGCCCGGCAGGCAACCAAAATGCCCTTGTGCTCCAATAGGCGGCAGGCCAGCAGATGGTGGGTGGAAGCAGCAGCAACAGCCGGCTCCAGGCCCTGGACAAAGGGCGGCAACACCCGGATTTCCCGGATTCCAGCCCCGTGGCCTTGAGCTCGCCGGCCATGTAGCTTGAAAGGAGTGCCAACAGCCGCCGCATGCCTTGTAGGGCCTTAAGCCGCGTCGCGCCACTGGGGTAGTTCATCAAATTCCACAGTTAATGACGAAGAACCTAAAAACAGTATGCATCGGCCGGATGCGCCGTACGATGAGCCAGAGCTGCTATCTTGCAGGCCTGGACCTTGTCCAGACGGGCGTTGGCGGCCACTATGGTCAGGGTGGTGTTACTGGAGGGCAGGAAATTCCGCCGGTGGCGGCCGACCATGAACCAGGCCGTGGTGTCGGCAAACGACAGACCCGGGCATTCCGGCGGGCCTCGGCGATGATGCGTCCTTGTTCGCCCAGCACGTCGCCGAAGGCGTTGACCACCGCCAGTGCCCCCATTTCCAATTGACCCAGGCTGAAGCGGGCCCCCCCGCCCCGGGGTTACCCTTGCAGGCCGCGGGCAGGCCTTGCAGCTTGCCTATGGTGGCTCCGCAGCCGGCCCCCATATTGCCCCGAGGCATCTTTCCGGCGTTGGCGACCACACAGGCCGCCTGCCCCATGGCTTTATCCGGGCGTCCCTGGCCTTGGCTCAGCGGTGGGTCGAAGACCACCGCCGTGGGCACCACTGACACGCGAAAGTCCCCGGCTTTGACGTCCCGGCCCCGCTCTTCCAGATAAGCCTGTACTCCCCCGGCGGTGTCCAAACCGAAGGCCGAGCCGCCGGTGAGCAGCACGGCCGGCACCTCCTCCACCATGTGCCCGGGCATTAGGCCATTGGTCTGGCGGGTGCCGGCGGCCGAGCCGCGGGCAATCCATGCCGCTCATGGTGCCCGGCGGGCATAATACCACCGTACAGCCGGTGCGGTCGTTAGGGTCCTGGGCGTACTCCCCCTAAAAAACCGGTTATTCAGGCCGGTGAGCCATGCTCGTACCAACTTGCTTTGTGTTCCACCAAATGCTTCCGTACGCCCAGAATATGGATCGCCGGCGGCCGGGGTGTCACGCATTCTCTTTGTCTGGTCATGTTTGATTTTGTCAAGCGGTTGCAGTATTTTTAAATTTAAAAACTTGTAGCGTGTAGCCTAACAAGGAGACCTAATGGCCGAGACGTACCTGGAGAAGAATCCTCAAAACATGGCCCCAGGCCGAAAAGGGGATGCCATCCCCTCTTACCGGGAGGCCAAACACATCGTCTGTCCCATTACCTAGGCGGCCTTAGGGGATCAAGCGCTATTTCGACGATAAGAGCTGCGTGTTGATCAATTGTGGCAACAACTCCGACAATAGTGACAATAGTACCAAGGAGGCCTTCCTTGAGGCCGGCACCGAAAGCGTGCCGCGCATTTATCTCTCCACGGCACCGGAGGTGCGCAGCAAGAGCAACAATTCCAAGAGCCTTTTCCGCAAGGTGGTGGACCTGAGGGTGCGGGCCGTGGTGGTGGATGTTGACCCCAAGTCCATAATCCCCCAATGGGTCAAGCACGTCGGTGGGACCCTGTTCAATGATTTCGGCTAGGAGGCCCCTTTATACGCGTGCCACAAGTTCGACGGTGCCATCACCAATTTCCATCGCCTATCCCTGACCAGGCCCCTCTACGGACGGCGGGTGCGCTAGACCATCGGTGGCGACTTCGGCTTTTCTGGCGACTTGGCCCGCGTATTTCTGGCCAGTCCCACCTGGACCGAGGTTGTCAGCCAATTTGGCATAGACATCTGGATGACCACTCTGGCGGTAAACAATAACGTGCCCATATGCCAGGCCTATATGGGGCGCCTCAATATACACAAGCCCAAAGACCCCGCCTCAGAGCTGGGTCCCATGTTCAGCCAGGTGGTGGCATTATTTTCGACCAGGGATCCTTCACCACTGGTTACTGGATACGCATCAAGTGGTCCAAGGCCACCTCCATCTACGGCTTAGGCTCGGGCGAGGTGGAGATGTCGCCGCCGGTGGTGAGCGAGGAAAAGCTGGCAGCCAATTTCGGCGAGGGCTTCTCCAGCTACCGCGAAACCTGGACGCGCATCGTTTCTCCGGAGATCGTGACCAAGCTGGCCGAGATAGGCGATTTGCCCCCCGACCGATTAGATTATTCCACTCAATTGTGGGTCAAGACGTTCTATGACTTCGCGATCTGCCACCAGAGCGGTCGGCTGGCCCACGAGGAGCTTCTTAGTTCCCTGGTTCTCTTGTATTTCGGCGAGACGCTTTCCTACGTGCGCAATACGGCGCGCATGGGCGTACAGCAGGCCGAGAAATTCATAGAAAACGAGTGAATGGTCTTCGAGGGGTCCACGCCCTACCTGATGGACCGTTGGGGTTCCTGACCCCCCGAGGTGTATATATGCCAAAAATCCTGATCGTGGACGACGAAGAGTATATCCATTTCCTTATATTTTGAGGAGTTAGCCGACGAGGGCTACGAGGTGGTCACCACCGATTTGGGGTTTCAGCTTTTGGAGTGCATTTGGAGTGCATAGAGACGGATAGGTCTGACCTGATCATTCTGGACATCAAGATGGTCGACTACAACGGCCTTGATTTTTTGCATGATATTCGCAACAAATATTATGACCTACCGGTGATCCTCTGCACGGCTTACGACACCTTCAAGGAGGACATGAAGTCCGTCGTCGCCGACTTCTATGTCATCAAGTTCTTTAATCTAACCGAATTGAAGAACAAAATGAAGATGGCCTTAGAGACGGCGGTGCCGGTCAAGCCCTAGCCGGTCCGTGCGGGGCTGGGAGGCGTTTGCCACCGGCTCGGGCACAAACATCTAGTCTAAGCCCACGTGTGGGGTGCAGCCCCACACGTTTGTTTTGGGATTTTGGCAGCGGGAGGCTATTGGCGGATAGTGGTGAAGAGCCACAGACCCAAGATGCTGAAAATGCCGTTGGGCAGCCAGGCCGAGAGGAAAGGGGGCAGTACTCCGGTGTAACCGAAGATGGAGCGCATGTAGGAGAAGCTTATCCAGTACAGCAGGGCTACGGCCAGGCCCAGCACCACGCCGGCGGCCAGGGATTGGCCGCGTTCCTTGATCAAGGAAAGGGGAATGCCCATCAGGGCCATGATCAAGCAGACGAAGGGGAAGCTGAGCTTGGACTGCATGTCCACGCGATAGCGTCGGGAATCGTAGCCCTCGTCCTCTATTTTTTTGACGAAGCGGGCCAGCTCGCCGAAGCTCATCTCTTCGCTGGGCTTGGAGAGCTTGGTGAAGTCCAGGGGATGCTCCGGCAGGTTCATGGCCTGCTCCTCGAAAGGTTGGGCTGAGTAGCCGTCTTTGGGCAAGCGCTCCTGTATCAGCCCCGAGAAGAAAACCCAGCGGTTGCCCAGAAAGCGCGCCCGGCGGGCGTCCACGCGTAACGCTAGGTTGAAGTCTTTGTCGAAACGGTAATAGATTACGTCGGATAGCGATTGGTTGTCCGCATCGTAGAAGCCCACACGGTATATGGAATTTTGCCCCTTATACCAGAATTTTTCCTTGAGGGAAAGCTTGTCTGGGCGCTTTTCCACCAATACTTCCCAGATGTAGTTGGTCTTGGCCTTGGTGCGCGGCAGGATGGTTTCGTTAAACAGCGTTACCGCGAAGGTCATGGCCAGGCCTGCCAGCAAGATAGGGAGGGCGAAGCGGAACAGGCTCACGCCGCTGGACTTGATGGCCACCAACTCGTTGCGTTTGCCCATTAGACCGAGGGTTATCACTGTGGCCATCAGAATTGACAGAGGCACCATCAAGGAAGTGACCTCGGGTATCTGCAGCACGAAGAAGGAGAGCATGGCCGAGGTGGGCACGCCGGCTTGCTGAAAGTTCCTCACCTTTTCGATGTAGTCGAAGAAGGTGTAGAGGGTCACGAAGCCCATCACCAGCATGCAGAAGAGCTTCAGGAACTCACGGGTCATGTAGTGCACCAGGATGCGCAGGGCCTAGCCTTTCTTGGCGGAGCTGCCGCCGCATAGGCGGGTAATCAGTGCCGGTATCCTGTCGAGCTTGTCCAGCAGGGGGATGGGGGTCGCCTTTAGCTCGCGGCGGAACAACAACAATCCCAGTATGCTGAAGATGGCGTTGGGCACCCACATGCCGATGCGCGGCGGATATACCCCCTGGGCCCCGAAGGACCAGGCCGCCGACAGCATGACATAATAGGAAAAAAAGATGACGAGGGCCACGGCCACGCCCCAGGAGCGGCCGCTGCGGGATTGGATGCCCAGTGGTAGGCCGATGAGGGCCATCACCAGGCAGGAGAAGGGCAGGGTGAATTTTTTCTGCAACTCCATGTCCAGCAGGTTGTAGCGCTTGGTGCCCGGGGGCTCCTTGTGCATCTCGCTTAAAAGTTCCGCGACCGTCATCTCCTTTTCGTGTTTCTGCCCGGTGCGCTTGACCGTACCCAAGGCGCTGGAGTCCATGGTGACGTCATAGGTTTCGAACTGGGCGGTCTGAGCGGACTTGAGGCCGTTGCCCACGGTGTGCAAGGTGCCATCGAACAGGCGTACGGTCACCTTGCCCTGGGAGACGGGGTAGACTTTGCCTCGTTTGGCCACCACGGTGTAGACCCGGGTGGGGTCGCGTTCGTCGACGATGAAGACGTCCTGCATCTGGCCTTCGCCGGGCAGGCGGTTGATGTAGATTACCAAGCCGGAAAAGGTATCCATAAAGACCCGCTCGTGCAGGGCCAGGCTGGTCTTGGCGCGGGCGGTCTGGAAGAGGAGATTTTCGAAGTTGTGGTTGCCCCAGGGCAGGCCCCAGATGGCTAGGAGGCTGGCGGCCAGCCAGGCCAGAAACGAGAGTAGGGCCACGGGGGGCAACAGCTGCATCAAGCCCACGCCGGCGGCCTTGAGGGCGGTTATCTCGTTGTCGCCCGACAGGCGCAAAAAAGCCAGCAGCACCGACAGGAGGGTGGCTACGGGTATGGTGAAGACGAAGAAGTAGGGCAGGGTGTAGAGCAAAAGGCGCCCCACTACGTCCAGGCCCACGCCGCGGGTGACCACCAAGTCGGTTAACTCCATGATTTTGGCGATGAGCAGCACGAACGTGAAGGCCCCCAGGGCCACGAAAAAGGGGCCGACCATTTCTCCAAAGATGTAACGTTGGATTATCCTTGCGCTAGGCATGCCTGGGAGTCTAAAGGGTAGAGGGGCATTTGTAAAGGAGGACAGGCATGCATCTACGTCAGCAGTTGGAACAGCGCGAGGAGCAGCAGCTTTCGCCGTTCGCCGCCCGCTCGAGCAAAAGCCGGGGCAGGCTCATTCCCGAGCCCGAATGCCCCTTGCGGCCGGCCTTCCAGCACGACCGAGACCGCATCGTCTATTCCAAGGCCTTCCGCCGGCTCAAGCACAAGACCCAGGTATTCCTGGCTCCCACCGGCGACCATTATCGCACCCGGTTGACACACACGCTGGAAGTGGCCCAGATAGCCCGCACCCTGGCCCGGGGTTTAAGGCTCAATGAAGATCTGACCGAAGCCATCGCCCTGGGGCATGACCTGGGGCACACGCCTTTTGGCCATGCCGGGGAGTCGGTGCTAGGTCGCCTGCTGCCCGAGGGCTTCCACCACTGGGAGCAGTCGCTCAGGGTGGTGGACGTGTTGGAGAAGGACGGCCAGGGGTTAAACCTCACCTATGAGGTGCGCATGGGCATCCAGGGCCACTCCAAGGGCCGGGGCGAGTTCTTGGTCCCTGAGGGGCTGGAGGGAGGCTTGACCCTTGAAGCCCAGCTGGTGCGCGCCGCCGACGTCATGGCCTACATAGCCCACGACACCGACGACGCGGCCCGGGGCGGGGTGATATCCCCGAATGACTTGCCTTCCCTAGTGCTCCAGGTGCTGGGGTCGCGGTTAAGCCGTCAGATTGACACCATGGTGCGCGATCTCCTGAATCAGACCCTGGCCGGCGACGGCAGTCGTCTCTTGATGAGCACTCCGGTCACCGAGGCCATGTGGGAGCTCAGGGAATTTTTGTATCAGCGGGTCTATGACAACATGGAGGTTCACGAGGATTTTATCAAAACCTCCAAAGTGATAGACGAACTGTTCGCCCGCTTGGCCCGGGATGACGCCTTTTACTTGGCTCAAGTGGGCCCCCTGCCCCCGGCCGGAGAGCGCTTGCGCCGCACCGCCGACTACATCGCCGGTATGACCGACCGTTATGCCCTGGCCCTCTATGAGCAAACCTTTTTGCCGCGGCCCTGGGGGCGTTTTTAGTGCGCGTGGGCGTTCACTTGCCATCGCGGAGGACTGCTGGCGACGGTGCGGGGCGTCCGGGTTTTGTGGTTGGAATGCTTGCAAATTTTTGCCGGCAATCCCCGATTTTGGAACTAGCGCCCCTTGGGCCCGGCCCAGGCTCGGGAATTTGGGAGCCAGGTACGCTGGGCCAGGCCGCGGCATTTGAGCGTGCACGGACCCCCTATCCGGTCAACCTGGCCAGCCCCGACCCGGATCTCTGGCAGCGCTCCGTTCTTGGGGCCCAGGCCATGGTAGTGCACTCCGGCAGCCGAGGAAACGAGTGTTGTTTCCCGGATTAATTTAACGAAAGCCCTCTGATTACCCTGGACTGATCATTACTTTTTTATTTGATCAGATCAATATGGTGTGCAACTCGGCCAGAACTTGAAGTCTGAGGAGAGAGGCTTCATCGATGATGAGGACGGGTGTCTTTTTGCAGTCTTGGGCGATCTCCAGAACTTGTTTTCTGATGAGTTTGGTGAGGACAGCCCTGGAGAAGCTGGCGGTGTCCACTTCGAGCTTGACGCAGATTTACCTGTAGAGTTCCAGGATGGAGCCCTGTGAGGCGGTGACCCAGATGACCTGATATTAGGATGGATGCAGTTTGCTGGCGACCCAGCGCAAGGCAGTGGATCTCCCGCTGCCCACATCTCCGGTGACTAGGGCCAGTGCGTCGAGGCGGATGGCGTATTCGAAGCGTTTGGTCACGCCAAGAACCTAGGCGGTCTGCATTATTTCCTTGGCGCGGATTCCAGTAGAATGGGCCATGCATTCCATTTGAAGAGGGCCACCTAATCCGGTGATGTGGGGCGGATGGCCGGGGCACAGCGCCGTTGGTGTCTGCATTATGCCACAGGGGTTTTGTCACCGGCCAAGCTTGCTAGCTCTTTTCTCAGGGACTCTCCTTTTAAGATTATCTTGTAGGCGCTATGGATCAGGCGATCGCGGGCGGCATCGGCCTGGGTGGATCGCGGACGTTTTCGTGCCTCTGGTTCACGGGCACTTAGGCGGTGACGATGGTGGAGCCTCGGTCGTAGCGGCCTGCCAAAATTTCCAGCATGTCCATGCTCTGCTCCCGTGACAGTTGCTCCAGCCCCCAGTCGTCCAGAACGAGCAGGCTGACCTTGAAGCTGGCGACGATTATTTTTTGCCTCTTCGTCGTCATAAGTGGAGTTGGTGTAGTTCCGGTGTCATGATGCAGCGACCGCATGGCCGAGTTTAAGCAGGAGACACTCATGGACGCCGGCGAGTTTTTGGCCCTTGGTCTAGGGTTGCGCAACCGCCTTGGCGGCTGGTGGGACAGCGTATGGAGACCGATAAGCAGCCTCACGAAGCCTTCTTGGAGGTTGCCGCCGACCGAGGAGCCGAGTACCCCTGCCCGAAGTGTGGCAGGTTGTGCAAGGCTCACGATTTCCACGAAGCTACGTAGTCACCCGGGTGTCTCGGGTGGACTGCCCCGACCATGGGACCAAACAGGTCAAGATGCCCTGGACTCGCGAGGGCAGCCGGATCACCTTGTTGTTAGAGCAGGTGGCCATGACTCTGGTGCGGGAGATGCCCGTGCTGACTGCGGCCCGCATCATCGGGGTCAGCGATACGCGACTTTGGCGGGTGGTCCAGTTCTACGTGGCCTAGGCCCTGTCCAAAGTGGATCTGGGCGAGATCAAGGCCATGGCTTTGGACGAAACCGCCTCCAAGCGGGGCCAACGGCTACGCCACCGTCTTCATTAACCTAGACCGTAAGCAAAAGCCGGTCATCTTCATTACCCCCGGCAAGGGCAAGGGCTATCTGGTCCTGTTTCGCCGCTTCCTGCGTGAGCATGGCGGCGATCACAACAATATTGCCGAGGTGGTCGACATGTCGCCAGCCTTCCTGGCCGCCATCGCCGTGGAAGAGGTCCGAAGGGCCTAGGCTAAGGAGCGTAAACTGCCCAAGGCCACCAGCCGGGCCGCGCTCAAGGCCGCTGACGGCGGCAGGCTAACCGAAAAGCAGCAGCAGACCCTGACCGAACTGGAAACCGGCGGCTTCGCCACCGCCACCACCTGGCGGTTCAAGGAGATGCTGCGTTGGATCAGAAAGGCCGCCTCTGTGCGGGCCCCCCAGTGGTGCATCACCACCCACTTCACCCGTCATGCCCTGAAGTGCATAACGCCTGACACCAAAGCCCTGGCCCCGTTCCTCAAGACGCTCATGATTCTGAAGGAGCATGCCTACCTGATCCTAAGCCGCTGGGCCTCCAACCATTCCAACGCCCGCCTAGAGGGGCTTAACGGCATCTTCCAGGCCGCCAAGGCAAGAGTCAGAGGCTACCGTAATGTCTTCATCTTCATGACCATAATCTATTTCATGACCGCACCCCTGGAGGAACTTATCAAATTCTACAGCTAACGATGAAGAACCTTCATGGGATGTGGGCCACTTGGGGTAGTAGGCGCCGCTGGGTAATATCTGATTGGCTATGCGGCGCCTTCCCAACACGGAGGGTGCAGATGCCGGCGGAAAGGTTATCCATGCGCAAGATCAAGGAAGTACTTCGGCTGCAGCACGAGGCCGGCTGCGGCAACCGGGACATTGCCAA
>CBCOTF020000310.1:0-1062 GCA_965112955.2 Desulfarculales bacterium | reverse complement strand
GCTCGCCAGCCGTCCATGATTGCCTCCTGCTTCAACTCGGTCATATGGATCGCTGCATCATGACGCCGGAACTACACCAATTCCTTTCATGACGACGAAAAGGCAAAAGTCCTTTACTCCCCAACCAGAATAAAGCAAGAATCAACAGGTATTAACTCCAGGAGCTGATCGGCAGGCGGCCCTGGAAGATCATGCCAGCGGAGGAGGCCGGGCGTATCCGGGCCGAGATAATGAGGATGGTCGACCCGGCCGGCCCCATAAAGAGCCTGGGGAACGCGTCACCCGCCGCAAAGACGGGGCGCTGGTGGTGCTGGAGACCAGCGGAGTGCCCATCATGGATGAACAGGGGCTGGTGGTGGGCTATCGCGGCATCGACCGCGACATCACCGAGCGCAAGCTGACCGAGCAAAACCTCAGGGAGAGCGAGGAGCACTCCCGCCAGGTTTTCGAGATCAACCAGGCGGTGAAGCTGATCGTGGGCCCCCTGGACGGACGCCTCCATCGTGGATGTCAACCAGGCTGCCTGCCAATTCTACGGGTACTCGCGCCAAGAACTCACCACCATGAACATGTTCCAGATCAACCAGCTGCCCCTCCACAAACTCAAGATGATGATGGCCAACGCCCTTAACCAGGAAACCTTGGCCTTCAATTTTCAGCACCAGGTGGCCTCCGGGAAAACCAGGGATGTGGAGGTCTTCAGCGGTCCGGTCACCATTGGGGGGGGGCAAGCGCCTGCACTCCATCATTTTTGATGTCACTGAGCGCAAACAGATCGAAGACGCCTTTCTATTCCTGGCTCAGAGTGGTTCAACGGCCTCCAGTAAAGAATTTTTCAAATCCTTAACGCGTTTTCTGGCCAAGAAGCTGGGGATGGACTATGTCTGCATAGACAGGCTGAAAGGCGACCACCTGACGGCCCAGACCCTGGCCGTTTATTTCGATTGCGGGTTTTAGGGAAATGGGGCATGCCTTCCATTTGAAGAGAGGCACCTAATCCGGTGATATGGGCCGGATGGCCGGGGCACGGCGCCGCTAGTGTCTGCATTATGCCACAGGGGT
>CBCOTF020000309.1:0-3283 GCA_965112955.2 Desulfarculales bacterium | reverse complement strand
GGCCACTGAGCCAATCGAAGGCCCCAAGCAGGTCGCCCGACCAGCTTGACCCCAGATATAGACTCACCTGCCGCAGCAGGCCTTTGAGTCAGTGGCGCTGGTGGGAGCGCGGCAGACCAGGGTCCCATCTGCCCCGGGCCAGCTGACTGGAAAGGCTTTGCCGAATGGTTTCCACCGGGGCCTGAAACCGGCTCTCGTAGCCCCGCGGCTGCAGCCGGATCACCGCCCGGCAGTCAGAGCAGAGGAAATGTCGAAGCCAAATCGCTGTAGGGGCTTCATCAAAATAGGCTGGTACGGAAGCTTTGCTCCCAAGGCCAGACGCTCCCACACCGGGGGTACCTCTCCGGCCGGGGCCAGGGGAAACGCCGCCCAAGTTCTATGATCTTCTTAACGCAGGCTGCAACGAAAAATACGATGGCACCCAGATGGCAGGAGATTATTCCCGTCTTTCGGGGCCTGTGGTGCTCCACCACCCTCGGCCACTTCCTCATTTCTGGACCCACATCCAAGGTCCAGGATAATGGGATAAAAGTTCCTACCTGGTCAAGCCACGCTGAAAGGTTCCCTTACTTCCTGATCAGAACAAAGCAAGAATCAACACCGCTCATGCCCTGACTTGGACAGGCAACCGCCAGTGAAACAAAAACACCAGCCCAAAAGCGGCGGCCTTATCTCAAAAATTGCTAATTTATAGATAATTAACCGTTTTTATAAGATATTATTTTTTTAACCGCTCCACCTGTCTGAGACAGCACGAGGGTACAGATGATATTATAATTATATCTGTAACTGTGAAAAGCGTCCCGCCGGCAAATGCAAACCCCGAGGGCCTCTGGCCGCTTGTCCCCGGCTCGGGGCCAGGATATGTTAGCCTCACCACCCACCCCAAGCAAACTGCGTTTGCTCGGGGACCTCGGGGAAAGCAAGCAGAGTAAGCCAGGGGAGGGCATTCCCTGCATAGCAGAGGAGGCGGGTATGACTCAGAATAGGGTGAATTTTTTCCGGCACAGCCTGGGGTCGGAGGAGAAAGAGGCCTGCCTTAGCATCCTAGAGGGGCTATTCATCACCACCGGTGGGGCCTGCGCCCGCTTCGAGGAGGAGTACGCAGCCTACCTGGGCGTGGCCAAGACCGTCACCGTGGCCACCGGCACCGCCGCTCTGGAGCTGGCGCTGATGGCGCTGGATATCGGCCCCGGCGACGAGATAATCACCACGCCCATGACCTTCATCGCCACGGCGAATGTTTGCCTGGAGCTGGGGGCCACGCCGGTGCTGGTGGACGTGGAGCCCTTGACCGGCAACCTGGATGCCGCCCTAGTGGAGGCGGCGGTCACTCCTCGCAGCAAGGCCATCATGCCCGTGCACCTCTACGGGGCCATGTGCGACATGCGGGCACTCAAGGCTATCGCCGAGCGTCACGGCCTCAAGATAGTCAGCGATTGCGCCCACGCCATCGAGTCCCGCCGCGACGGTCTGGGCTCCGCCGACCTGGCCGACCTGGCCTGCTACAGTTTCTACGCCACTAAGAACATCACCTGCGCCGAGGGCGGAGCCGTGGCCGTGGCCGATCCAGTCCTGGCCGAGCGCCTCAAATCCCTGCGCATGCACGGCATGAGTAAGGGCGCTGCCGACCGCTACGCCGGGGCCTTCCAGCACTGGGACATGTTGGAGCTGGGGCGCAAGGCTAACCTGCCTGACGTGCTGGCGGCCATGCTCTCGCCCCAGTTAAAACGCATTGAGCAGATGTGGCAACGTCGCGAGGAGGTCTGCCGGCGCTACGAGGAGGCCTTCAGCAAGCTGCCCGGCGTGGATTTTCCGCGGGTGCCCGAGGGTTCCAAGAGCGCCCGGCATCTTTTCACCATCTGGGTGGACCAGCGCGACCGCTTTTTAAACAAGTTGCAGACCCGGGGCATCGGCGTGTCGGTGAACTACCGGGCCATTCACCTGTTGAGCTATTATCGCCAACGCTTCGGGTACAAGCCCGGCGATTTTCCGGTGGCCGAGCGCATCGGCGATTCCACCATCACTCTGCCCTTGTTCCCCGGCATCACCGATCAGGAGGTGGCGCGGGTCATCGAGGCAGTAGAAGAGGTAGCCGGCGGCGTGCCAGCCACAGGGCAATAACGGGACAGGCTGGGGCCCCCAGGCTGGGTATAAACGAATCGAGTGGCTTTTATGGTCAAGGCCAACGCCGCCGGCTCCCGTTCAGGCTTGTTGGCTCACAATGCAATAAGACAGGCGGGGATAACCCCCGCCCCTACGAAGAGAATTGCCATCTTAGCCTTTGGTTTGCGGCCTCTTCGTCGTCATGAGTGAAATTGGTGTAGTTTTGGTGTTATGATACCGCGATTTACATGGCCGAGTTGGAGCAGGAGGCGATCATGGACACCGGCGAGCTTTGGCCCTTGACCGGGGGTTGCAACCGCCCTGGTGGCTGGTGGGACAGCGTGTGGACACCGATAAACAGCTCTACGAGGTCTTCTTTGAAGTTGCCGTTGACCGGGGAGCCGAGTACCTCTGCCCGGAGTGTGGCAGGTTGTATAAGGCTCACGACTTCCATTAATTCACCTGGCGTGACCTCAATTTTTTCCAGCATCATTGCTACGTAATCGCCCGGGTGCCCCGGATGGGCTGCCCCGACCACGGAAGCAAACAGGCCAAGATGCCCTGGACCCGCGAGGGCAGTCGGTTCACCTTCTAAGTGATCGAAGCGAGATGCCTTCATCCCAACGTAGTGTTGCAGCACTTCTCCCTCACTGAGCTCGCCGCCTTGATCAAGGAGCACGGTCTCGAGGTCAGGACCAAGGGATTTTCCTGTTGGACCCAATTCGTGGCCATGCTTTTCTGTCATCTCTGGCCAGGGCTGACTTTCTAAGGGAGATCTACTAGGGTCTTTCCTGCTGCTTGGGCAAGCTAGCCCACCTTGATGTGAGCGCGGTCCCTAAAAGGTTCACACTGTCCTACGCCAACCAGCGCAGGCGCTCGGCCTTGTTCCGAGCCCTGCCCAGGGAGCCTGGAGCACTTCCGTGCTCCAGGCTCCCTGGGCAGGGAAAAGGGCAAGTTCAAATTCAAGAACAAGCTCCTGAGCCTGGACTACTCCCCTCCATCATCATGTGCCTGAGCCTGATCCCCTGGGTCGAGTACAAGCGAGGCCAAAGGCGGGATCAAGGCTTACACTATGCTGGACCACGACGACTATATGCCCAGCTTTGTCCTGCTCACCGAGGCCAAGGTGCCGATGTCACCGTGGCCCAGGGGCTGGCCCTAAACCCTGGCTCCATCC
>CBCOTF020000308.1:0-2152 GCA_965112955.2 Desulfarculales bacterium | reverse complement strand
GGAGGGAGACGCCGGCCAGATGGCTTCTGGCCACGACCCTGGAGGCCAGGGGCAGAGAGGTTCTGTATATGAGGAGGTCGGCGAGGTTGTTCTGGTCGGCCAGGATGATGGGCAGGATTGGCTTAGAGTCTCCCTGAAACTGAGTGATGATGTGCAACTCGGCCAGGACGTGAAGCCTGAGGAGGGAGGCTTCATCGATGATGAGGACGGGTTTCTTCTTGCGGTCCTGGGCGATCTTCAGGACCCGTTTTCTAATGAGCTTGGTGAGGACGGCCCTGGAAAAACTGGTGGTGCCCACTTCGAACTCGATGCAGATTTGCCTGTAGAGTTCCAGGATGGAGCCCTGTGAGGCTGTGACCCAGTGCTGGTTCTTCCTTTGTTCTGATCGGGCAGTAAGGGAATGTTTCAGATTGGCTTGACCAGATAGGAATTTTTATCCCATTATCCTGGACCTTGGATGTGAGTCCAGGAATGAGAAAGGGGTCGAGGGTGATGGAGCACCCCTGACCCCGAGAGACGGGAATAATTCTCTGCCAGCTGGTTGACATCTTATTTTTCGTTGCAGTCTGCGTTAAGAAGATCATGGAGCTGGGGCGGCGTTTCCCCTGGCCCCGGCTGGAGAGGTGCCCCCGGTGTGGAAGCGTCCGGCTTTGGGGGCACGGCTTCGTGCCTGCCTATTTTAATGAAGCCTCTACGGTGATTTGGCTTCAGCGTTTCCGCTGCCCTAACTGCCGGGCGGTGGATCCGGCTGCAGCCGAGAGGCTACTGGAGCCGGGTCCAGGCTTCGGTGGGAACCATTCGGCAAAGCCTTTCCAATAAGCTAGCCCGGAGAGGCGGGCCCCCGGCCTGCCGCGCTCCTGCCAGCGCCATTGGCTCAAGGGCCTGCTGCGGCAGGTGGGCCTATACCTGGGATCAAGCTGGTCGGGCGATCTGCTTGGGGCCTTCCGATTGGCTCAGTGGCCGGGGCTTGGCCGCGGCCAGCCGGTCGGCGCAAAGCGGGAGCCCTTTCCTTCCCTGAGCCACCTACCCAAGAGTGCCGTTGTTCTGGTCCAACCCTTCAATTTACACCTGGGCAAGACACCCCCATGGAGGACCGACGTGGGCGAGGGCCAGAAAAAACTAGTAGCCATCTTCCGTTTCGGCGTCATTAGCGATTTTTTTGCCAGGGACTACATGGAGCGTGGTGAACGGGAGAGATTGCTGCGGGACAAGTGCGCTTAGCGGGGAGCAAATTCCCTTCTCCAATCGCACCAGGCTGTCGCGCTCCATCATCCTGGGATGAGTCAGGCTCTACCGCCAAGGCGGCGGCAAATTGGAATCTCTCTACCCGATGGGCAGGAATGACCGGGGCGGCAGCAGGGCCTTGGACGAGGACACCGCCCAGGCCATGGTCCGCCTGCGCAGGGAACTGCCCACTGCGTCAATGACTATCCTCATCAGCGAGATAATGTGCCAACGTTTGACCTCGCTCGACGTGATCCTCAAGGCGCTCACCGTCTACCGCTGCCTGCGCCAGTAGGAGCTGAAGGACAAGCAGGTCGCCCCACCTGTCGACCGCAGGCGCTTCGAGGCCAAGCTGCCCAACGATATTTGGCAGAGTGACGCCATGCATGGTCCGATGCTCCTGGTGGGCGACAAACGGCGCAAGCTCTACCTCTTCGCCTTCATCGGCGACATGAGCCGCCTGATCACCCATGCCGAGTTTTGCCTCTCCGAGGGCCTGGTCATTTATCTACAGGCCTTGCGCCAGACCCTGCTCAAACGGGGGCTACCACCCAAGTCATACCTTGACAATAGCCCAGCCTTCCGCTTCCACCACCTGGAAGAGATCACCGCCTCCCTGGGTATCGTTCTGGTCTACTCACCGCTCTACGTGCCCCAAGGCCAGGGCAAGATCGAAAGATTCTTCCGCGTCGTCAGGTCCCAGTTTTTCTCCGATTTCAAGGGCTACACCCTTCGGGACATCAATGAGGCTCTGGAGTGCTGGGTTAGGGACTTTTACCACCAGCGCAAGCATCTGGGCACCGGACAGCCCCCCGGTAATGCTTTACAAGCAAGATGGAGTGCGTCAGGCCGGCCCACGCCGATCTGGAAGACTACTTCAGAAAAAGGGCCACGCGCCGCGTGGCCCGGGACCGCACCGTCTCCTTAG
>CBCOTF020000307.1:0-6675 GCA_965112955.2 Desulfarculales bacterium | reverse complement strand
TATCGGTGTCCACACGCTGTTCCACCAGCCGCCAGGGCGGTTGCAACCCTAGGCCAAGGGCCAGAAGCTCGCCGGCGTCCATGATTGCTTCCTGCTTCAACTCGGCCATGCGTATCGCTGCAGCATGACACCGGAACTACACCAATTCCACTCATAACGACGAAGAAGCTCCTAAAATACGTTGGTCCCCAATAAAAGCACTACGGCGCCCTGGCGACCGCACGCGGGAGGGTTCAGGCCTTTTCAAAAAGGCCCGGACCTTTACTCCCGCGCGCCATCTCGGTCCCCCTGGGGGGATCCAAGTGGCTCTATGCGCGATGGCAAGGCGCCAATGACTCAATTTTACAAATATCCGACCATGCACCAGCCTGTCAAGTCCGGGCGGCGGCCTCCGGCGGCCAAGCGCCGGGGGTTTGTGCAGAAAAGCGTTGACACACCGGGCCTCGTATGCTGTTTTGGGAAACGTCTAACCTGGCCGGTTTTAACCGGTATTCCACAGCAGAAGACTATTAATTGCTCGCACCTCAACGGCGCGGGCCAAAAACGGTTATCAGGAAAGGAGAGGGGCATGGCGGCTGAGATGATCAAGGGTTTGCCCATTGCCAAGGCGATCCGCGAAGAGATGGTAAAAAAGGTCGAAGAGCTCAAGCTCAAAGGCGTGCAGCCCAAGCTGGCGGTGCTCCTGGTGGGCGATGACGAGGCCTCGGTCGTCTACGCCCAGTCCAAGGAAAAGGTGGGCGCCAACCTGGGCATCGTGGTGGAGCTGAAGGTCATGGCTGCCGACACCAGCCAAAAGACGGTGATGAACCAGATCAAGGGCTGGAACGATGACCCTAACGTGCACGGCATCCTGGTAGAGCTGCCCCTGCCCAAGCACCTGAGCAAGGAAGCCGTCATGGAGGCCATCGATCCCAAAAAGGACGTCGACGGCGTGCATCCGGTCAATCGCGGCTACCTTCTGGGCGGCCAGGAGCACCTGGCCCTGGTGCCGGCCACCCCCCTATCCTGCATCGCCCTGATGGAGCGCGCCGGCATTAACCTCAAGGGCAAAAAGGTTACTCTGGTCGGTCGTGGTGATACCGTAGGCCGTCCCCTGGCTAGTTTGCTTATCAAGCGCGATGCTACCATCACTGTCTGCCACACAAAGACCCTGGATCTGGCCGGCGAGTGCAAGCGTGGCGAGATCGTGGTGGCCGCCGCCGGCTTTGCCGGCCTGGTGACCAAGGACATGATCACTCCCGGCACCGTGGTCATCGACGCGGGCATCAACCCCACCCCGACGGCAAGGGCATCTGCGGCGACGTCACCGCCGACGTGGAGGAAGTGGCCAAGGCCATGACCCCCGTGCCCGGCGGCGGGCAGCTGACCACCACCATCATCATGGAAAACGTGCTCAAGGCCATCAAGCTCCAGGGTCTCGCCTAGCCAAGTGCTTTGGCGCCCATAAATTGGTCGGTTGGCGCTGGGCCCCTGGCCAGCGCCGTCGGCTCCCGTTCAGAAGTTTGTACAGTGTGTCCTTGCGAGGAGCGCTAACGACGAAGCAATCTCTTGCTGCCTTAGAGAAAAAATGCCCGGCTGCGCAGCCATGGGCGACAAAAGCTCGACGGGCAACCGTACGGCGTTGCTAGCAACCAAGAAAGGAGTCTTCTATGACTGAAGATAAAATCTACGGTAAGACCTTGAACGACTTCATCACCGTGGCCGCCAGTAACAGCCACACCCCCGGCGGTGGCAACGTCTCGGCCGTGGTGGCCACCCTAGCCGCCTCCATGGTGGCCATGGTGGGCAATCTCACTGTGAGCAACAAGAAATACGCCGATTTCCAGGCTCAAGCCCAGGTCCAGGTCGACAAGCTCATGGGCATCATCGCCAAGCTGAAAGACTTGACTAATAGCGACATCGCCGTCTTCGATCATTACATGGGCTGCTTCAAGCTGCCCAAGGAGACCGATGAGCAAAAGAAGGCTCGTGCCGCGGTTTTGGAAGACGCCGCCAAGAAGGCCACTCTGGTGCCCTTGGAAATCTGCGAGTGCTGCCTGGCCATTATCGCTGAAGCCGAGGAGCTTTCCAAATACGGCAACAAGATGGCCATCAGCGACGTGGGCGTGGGCGCTATGGTGGGCGAGGCGGCTCTGCGCGCCTGCATGCTCAGCGTGGATATTAACCTGCCTGGCATCAAGGACCAGGAGTTCGTGGCTAAGGTCAAAGGCCAGCGCGACCACCTGTTTGTGCGAGCCGAGGAGCTCAAACTCCTGGCCTTGGCCCGGGTCAAGGAGAAGATGTCTTAGACTCTGGCGGTCACTGGATCGGAAAAGGCGGAGGCTCTGCGGGGCCTCCACTTTATTGTGCCGCTGGCTAGGCCATCAGGATGCGGGCTCATGGATGGCCCGCCGGACGCGAAAGCGCCCGGCGGTTAGGTCCGTTGCCAAACCAGGGGCCTTATGATACCCTTTTAACATGAAAGGCTTAATCTTTCGCTGGGTGCTGAACGCGGGGGGGCTTCTCCTGATCAGCTATCTCTTCGATGGCATCCGCGTGGCCGGGATGGGTTGGGCCTTCGTGGCCGCCCTCTTCCTGGGGATATTCAACGCCCTGATCCGGCCTGTGGTTCTGGTGCTCACCTTGCCCATCAACCTTCTTACCCTGGGGCTCTTCACCCTGGTGGTCAACGGCCTGATGCTCTGGCTCACCGGCAGCCTGCTCAAGGGCTTTGTGGTGGAGGGCTTTTGGTCGTCGGTGGGCGGGGCCCTGGTCCTTAGCCTCATCAGCCTGGCGGCCAACTCCGTCATCGGCGACCGGGGCAGCGTGGAGGTCATCGAGATGCGCCGCAGCCAGCGCGGCGTATGGCTGGACAGGTATTAACTATGGAAGACAGCCGCCGGGCCTTGCAGCTGCGGGTGGACTCCTGCCAGCGCCTGATCCACGACGTCAGCCAGCGTCTGGCCCAACAAACCGTGCACCCGCGCATCGTGGAGCAACTCTCGCGCCTGGACGAGCTGTTGTCCCTCATCGACCAGCGCCTGGTCAACGAAGCCGACCTAAGCCGCATCGAGGCTGCCACCAACCAGCTCATGGTGGAGCTGTCTGCCCTGTTCAGCCACAAAAAGCTGGGCAGTCTCTACAATGAGGTACCGGTGCATTAGTGGCGTGCCCGTTGCGGGGCGTTTACGGGTCGGTTGGCGCTGTCGGCCAAGCTGAGCTTGGCGGCGCCCGATGCAGGCTCACGGCCAACTAAAACCCTAATCAACGCGGTCTTGCCCCATCCTTCAGACCGCTCGCCTTGACGCCCCCGCCGTTCCCACCTATAGTTGATATCCATCCGATATCGCACCACCCCGGAGGCCCGCCGCCATGAAGCAGATTGTCCTGGGCACCGCCGGCCACATCGACCACGGCAAAACCTCGCTCGTCAAAGCGCTCACCGGCACCGACACCGATCGTCTCAAGGAAGAAAAAGCCCGGGGCATTACCATCGAGCTGGGCTTCGCCTTCCTGGACCTGCCCTCGGGTCAGCGCCTGGGCATCGTAGACGTACCCGGCCACGAGAAATTCGTCAAAAATATGGTAGCCGGGGCCACGGGCATCGATCTGGTGGCCCTGGTAATCGCCGCCGACGAGGGCGTTATGCCCCAGACCAGCGAGCATTTGGACATCTGTTCGCTGTTGGGCGTGCGCACCGGCCTGGTGGTGCTGACCAAGATCGACATGGTGGACGAAGAGTGGCTGGGCTTGGTGCAGGAGGCCGTAGCCGAGTACCTGCAAGGTACCTTGCTGGCCGGCGCGCCTATCGTGCCCGTTTCCTCCACCACCCGCCAGGGCCTAAACGAGATGATAGGCATTCTGGATGAAATGGTCTCCGGTCTGGAGGAGCGCCCGGCCTTCGGACCATGGCGGCTGCCCGTGGACCGTGTCTTCACCATGAAAGGCTTCGGCACGGTCATTACCGGCACCGCTGTGGGCGGAGCCATCGCCATCGGCCAGGAGGTAGAGATCTATCCCCGCAACGTCACCGCTAAAGTGCGTGGCCTGCAGGTGCACAACCAGGAGATGCAGCAGGCCCGCCGCGGCCAGCGTACGGCCATCAACCTGCAAGGTGTGGAGAAGGCCGTCATCGCGCGCGGCGACGTGGTGGCCACCCCCGGTTCGCTCAAGCCCTCCCTGTGGGTGGACGTGGAGTGTGCGGCCTTGAAGGACATGCTGCGCCCCTTGAAGCACCGCGCGCCGGTGCGCTTCCACACCGGCACCGGCGAGATCATAGGCCGGGTGATGTTTCTGGACCGCGACGACTTGAAGCCCGGCGAGCACTGCTACTGCCAGGTGCGCTTGGAATCGCCCGTGCCGGTGATGGCCGGCGACCGCTACGTGTTGCGCTCCTACTCGCCGGTGGCCACCGTGGCCGGAGGCATCATCCTGCATCCTCACCCCGGCCGCCACAAGCGCCACCGGCCGGAGATCATCGCCGACCTGCAAATCTTGCAGCAGGGCGCGCCGGGCATGCGCATCGGCGTGCACGCCCGCCTAGCCGGCGAGGCCGGCATCACCGCCGGCGAGTTGGTGCGCCTGATCAACCTATCGGGCAAGGACCTGGAGCGGCTGTTGACCGAGCTCCTGAACAAGCACGAGCTGGTACGCTTCGACAAGGAGGGTGGCCGGCTCATCGCCGGGGGGGTACAGGACGAGCTGGGCGCTAAGGCCCTTGAGCTGTTGACCGAGTTCCACCAGAACCAGCCCCTGAAGCCTGGCATGAGCCGTGAGGAATTCCGGCAGCGCCTAAGCCCGGGCATGGAGGCCAAGCTCTTCACCCATCTGCTGCGCAAGCTCGGCGAGGAGGGCAAGATCATCGCGGACAAGGACCTGCTAAAGCTGCCCGACCACCAAGTGCGCCTGGCCGGTGGAGCCATGGCCCTGCGCGTCCGCCTGGAAGCAGCCTACGCCCAGGGCGGGCCCACCCCGCCGTTGTACAAGGAGCTGGTCGAGAAGGAGGACAAAAAGGAGGCCAAGCAGGTCATGCTGGTGCTCCTTAACGAGGGCGTGCTGGTCAAGCTCAAGGAAGACCTTTATTACCACGCCGAGGCCCTGGGCGAGATCAAGGCCCGCCTGGTGGCCTACTTTGCCGACCACGAACGCATGGGAGCCCAGCAGTTTAAGGAGATCACCGGCCTGTCGCGTAAGTACCTCATCCCCCTTTTAGAGTACTTCGACGCCACCCAGGTGACGATACGCGTGGGCGACGAGCGGGTGCTTCGCAAGCGCTGATGGCCTCCCGGGCCACATCGCGACGTCATCCGTTTCTGGCCGCTTAAACCCTGGCCGTCCAGCCCCCGCTCAGTGTGGGCGTATTGGTCACCCGAGGCGTGCCCCGCTGCTAAAAGGAGTGGTTACCCACGGTGCACGATCTCAACCAGTACCTGCCCGTCTACGCTTTCATCCTGGGACCCCTAGAGTTTGGCGAGATACTTCAGGTGGTCAACGACGGCGGTGTGGACTTCGTGCTGGTCAATCCTTCCATCTACACCGAGCTGGCCGACAGCAGGGCCAACGCCATCGCCACCACCAAAGGCGCCACTCCTACTGGCAGCTATTCGGTCTACACCGGCACGATTTTTTGCCAGGCCGAGCGTCAGGACATCCAGGCGCTGGCCGATCTCAAAGGCAAGACCTTCATGGCTGTCAACTCCTAGTCCTTCGGCGGTTGGCGCATGGCCTGGCTGGAGTTGAAGAAGGCCGGCTTCGACCCCCAGCGCTACTTCAGGCAGCTGCGCTTCGCCAACTACCACCACACCTGGTGGCCCTGGCCGTGCTGGCCGGACAGATCGCCCCCGGCACGGTGCGCAGCGGCACCCTGGAACTCCTGGAGCGCAAGGGCAAAATCAGGCTCGGCGACCTGCGCATCATCAATACCCAGATCAACGACCAGCTGCCCCCTATTGCACTCCACCCGCCTCTACCCTTAGTGGCCCATGGCCCGGCTGGGCCCTCCGAGCTATCCGAGAAGGTGCCCCTGGCTCTTTTGAGCATGCTAGTGGACAACCCCGCCTGTCGGACCGCCGGCCACGCCGACTAGACCACGCCCACAAACCTACTTGCCGGTGCGCGAGCTGCGCCAGGGTCCCTTCCAGGCTCGGGGCCCATAACCCTTGGGGGAGGTGCTGGAGTGCTATTGGCAGCTCTTGTCCATCGCAGCCCTGCTTTTCGCCAGCATGGCCGTCTCCACTGCCTTGATGCTACGCTATAGCCGCAAAATCCGCGCCGCCCACTAGCAGACGCAGACCTTGAGCGAGATGGAAAGCCGGCGCCAGATGGAGCAGGAGCGGGAAAAGCTTTTTGGCTAACGGCGAACCGCCCTGGCCAGCGTTAAGACCTTAAGCTAGTAAGACGCTCGGCAGCAGGTGGAGCGCTACCTGAAGCAGAAGTTCGAGGCCCAGTTCTCTCACGGCATTTGCCCCGAGCGCGCCGCCAGGCTATATCCGGAGTTGAAGGACAGGGGGTAGCGCGGGGCGGCGGGGCCAAGAGTTGGGGAGCCGGGCTGTGGAAGTATAGGACGGGTTAGCTTTGCGTAACCTGCCAACGGGTGGCAGCCTGAAAAATCCACACTCGCTTCATGGCCAAAGATGTTGGTGGTGAGCGGATGTAGAAGGAGTGGTTTGGACCGTGGGGAGGGCCCGTAAGCCGTTT
>CBCOTF020000306.1:0-11713 GCA_965112955.2 Desulfarculales bacterium | reverse complement strand
TTAAGGTCAAAACCTTCGTGGGCACCAGCAGCAACGACTTGGAAATCCAGATTTGGGCAGCCTTGATCGCCCTGATCTTACTCAAGGGGCTTCTCCATCTTTCCCTGGCCGCATGATTACTGTCCAATCTAGCCGCCATGCTGCGCCTAAATCTCTTCACATACAGGGAGTTGCGCGCCTGGCTCTAACACCCCCATCACACCCCGCCCCTCATGCCCGAACAGGTCCAGTTACCGCTCTTGCCCTGGCGTGGATAGGCAACCACCAATGAACCAAAACACACCAGCCCAAAAGCGACGGCCTTATCTCAAAAGTTGCTAATTTTATAGATAATTGACCGTTTTTATACGAGCATTTTTAGCCGCTACGCTTTTCATGGACAGCACTGGATGGCAACCAGATGGCAGGGAGCTATTCCCGTCTCTCGGGGTCAGGGGTGCTCCACCACCCTAGGCTACCTCTTCATTCCTGGACCCACATCCACATCCAAGGTCCAGGATAATGGAATAAAAATCCCTACCTGGTCAAGCCAATCTGAAAAGTCCTCTTACTTCCCGATCAGAACAAAGCAAGAATCAACAGAAGATGGCTACCAAAAGCCGCCACAAGAGTAGCATGGCCAACCCAATGCCTGACAGCGGGCGCAAGAACCAAACCTTGAGACTGGTCTGCCCCTGGTGGTGGAGCGCCTGCATGCGCAGCAGACGGCGGGGCGAGCTATTGAAGAGCTGGCCAGCCAGGGCGCACAGCCAGGGCAGCAAAAGCGTTGGCAGGATTAGGGCCAGGCTGAGGCGGGCACAGCGCAACAGCACTTGGCCCAAGATCCAGGGGGACCCGGGCTGAGGGGCAAGCTCATAGTCCAGGTAGACAGTGGCCAGGGTGGCGGGCCATAGGGCCTGGGGGCACTGAGTCTGGAACTGGTGTAGGTGGCGGTGGTGGCTTAAGGGCGGCTCTGGAAAAATTACGGCCGGCTAAGCCTGTGTCCCGGCCAGTCGCGCCGCGAAAAAGCTGTCGCAACCCCAGTCCTGTGGCCAGGTGCGCCACCAGCCCTGGGTGTCCAGACAGGGCTGTAAGGCCACGGGCATATGGCTCCATTCTAGCCGCAGCCCGGGATGGCCGGCAAGCAGAGCCGTTATCACTTCTTCATTCTCGGCGCGGGTCACAGTGCAGGTGGCGTAAAGCACTGCCCCGCCGGGGGCCAACAGGCCGGCCGCCGCCCGGGCCAGGGCCAGTTGCAGGCCGGAAAAGCGGACGGGGTCGCCGGCTGAACGCCGCCAACGCAGGTCCGGCCGGCGACCCAACACCCCCAGGCCGCTGCATGGCGCGTCCACCAGGATGCGGTCGAATAGCCCAAGGCCGGCGGGCAGGGCGGTGCCATCGGCCATGAGCACCTGCGCGCAGGTCACGCCTAGACGGGCCAGGTTCTCCTTGAGGGCTACCGCCCGCCCCGGCGAGAGCTCCACGGCCAACAGCTCACCCTGGTTTTGCATCAGCGCCGCCAGGTGGCCGGTTTTGCCGCCAGCCCCGGCGCAGAGGTCCAGCACCCGCATGCCCGGCTCCGCGCCCAGCAGGCATCCCAAGGCTGTGGCGCCGAGGTCCTGCATCTGCCACAGGCCTTCCTTTAAACCCGGGAGGCTGGCCACCGGCGGGTGGGGGCCGGCCAGAACCAGGCTCTCGGGGGCCAAGGGGTGCCCCCGCAGGTCCGGGCAAGAGGGCGCCAGGAGCTCACGCAGGCCGTCGCGGCTGATGTGCAGGGTGTTAGCCCTTAGCGCCGGCGGGCGGGGCTTTTGGTTGGCCGTCAGCCAGGCCTCGGTCTGCTCCGAACCCAACTCCTCCAAAATCTCGGCCACCAGCCATGAGGGGTGAGAATAACGCACGGCCAGCACGGAGGCGGCATCGCCCGCAGGCGGGGGCACTTCCCGCCAGCCCCGAGCCAGGGCGCGCAGGCTGGCGTTGACCAGGCCGGTGACCGTGTGCAGGCCTAAAGTCCGGGCCAGAGCCACAGCGGCGTGCACGGCGGCGTGGTCAGGGGTGCGCAGGCAAACCAGCTCTACCGCCCCCAGACGCAGCACCCACAGCGCCGGCGGGTCCAGACGCTCCAGGGGCCGGCGCACAAAGGCGGCCAGCAGGTGGTCGAGCCAAGCCCGCTGGCGCAGCAGGGTGTAGACCAGGTTGACGCAGAAGGCGCGGTCGCGGGGATCGGCAGTCTGATGGCGGGCCAACTCCTCCTCCATGAGGATTTCCAGGCGTCGAGGGGTCTCTTGTAGACGGGTCAGTATGTGGTGGGCGGCCCGCCGGGGGTTCATCAGGCCCCCAGCCGCCGACCCGGCCCCGTGGCCAGACCGCGAGCGAAATCCCGGGCAGCCAGGCGTTTCTTGCCGGCGACTTGTGCCTGCCCTATCCCCAGCACCCCTTGGCCGCAGGCCACCAGCAGCCATTCTTCAAAGCCGGGGCGGGCGGGCAGCCAGGTGCCGGGCTCGACGGCAGAGTCGTCAGGCAACACCAGGGTGGGGGCGAAAAGTTTCAGCGGTTGGCCGCCCAGCAGGGTGTAGGCCCCCGGCCAGGGATCGCAGCCACGCACCAGCCAATCCAGCTCCCAGGCCGGCAGCGACCAATCGATGAGCCCCTCGGCCTTGCTTAGACGGGGGGCGTAGGTGGCTTGCTCGTGGTCTTGGGGCGAGCGGGGGGCCTCTCCTCTGGCCAAGGCCTCCAGGGTGGCCAAGAGCAGTTTAGACCCCAGCACCGCCAGACGGTTCGTGAGCTGGCCGGTGGTCTCCTGAGGGCCGATCTCCGTGGCCTCCTGCAAAATCACGTCGCCGGTATCCATGCCGATGTCCATGAAGATGGCGCTGGCGCCGGTGCTGGTCAAACCCTGCATCACCGCTCGGCTGATGGGCGCGGCCCCGCGCAGGGCCGGCAAGAGAGAGGTGTGCACGTTGATGGCCCCCAGGCGGCCGGCCGCCAGCACCGGCGCGGGCAATATCTGGCTGAAGGCCAGCACCGCCAGCGCATCGGCTTGGGCATCGGCGATGGCCTGGGCGGCTTGCCCCACCCTCTCGGGTTGCAGCACCGGGAGGCTTAAGGAGTCGGCGGCGAGCGCCACCGGGCAGCGGGTGAGCTTGCGCCCCCGCCCGGCCGGGCGGTCGGGCTGGGTCACCACCAGCTTGATGCGGTGGCCAGCGCGCACCAGGGCCTCCAGGGAGGGCACGGCGATGTCGGGGGTGCCCAGGAAGACCAGATCAAGAGTAATAGAAGAGGCAAAATTCATGGGCCTATCCTGAAAAGCCTTGAAAAGGCCTTGAGCGCCGTCGGCAGGCCGAAAGAACTCTGCCTCAGACTCTAAGAAAATAGCCGTCATTGCGAGCGTAGCGAAACAATCTACCCTACTTTACCCCTAGCCGCACCTGCCAGCGCACATGCTGCTCAAAGAATAAAGCTTGGTGGATTGCCGCGTCGCACTCCCCCGGGGATGCTCTTCGCAATGGCAACTAGCTGTGTATATTTAGTAAGTTCGTCTGGCTACGCCTAACGTACCGATTCCCTGCCCCGCCCCGGTCTCATTCGGCGGCCTTTTTCAGCTGCTTGAGCCTGCGCTTGCGGTACAGGGCCCGTTTAAGGGGGCTGATGCAATCTAGAAAGAGACGCCCCACCAAATGGTCCAGCTCGTGTTGCAGGCAGATGGCCATGAGTCCCTGGGCCTCCAGGCTGATGGGGCGGCCCTCGCGGTCCTGGGCCGCCAAGATCACCCGCTCGTTGCGGTAGACATCGGCGGTGTAGTCGGGCACCGAGAGGCAGCCCTCCTCGAAGACCGTCTCGCCGTAGACCTCCACGATACGGGGGTTGAAGAGGAATAGGGGGGCGCCACGCTCCTCGCCCCGGGCGGTGTCGATAACCACCAGGTTGAGGGGTTGTCCCACTTGGGGCGCAGCCAGGCCGATGCCCGAGGCCGCGTACATGGTCTCAGCCATGCTCTCGGCCAGCTCCACCAAGGCCCTCTCCACGGCCTGCACCGGCTGGCAGACCTGGGCGAGCATCGGGTCGGGAAAAGTGCGTATGGGTAGGATGGACATGGCGACCCCGCGAAAAAAGTGCAAATTACCGAAAAATTTATAATCAGTGGCTCGCTAAAATCAACCTCCGCCTGGGTCGTCCTGAGGATCGGGCGGGCCCGGGCCGGCCAGACTTTGTGGCCCTTGGCCTAGGGCTGGCAGGCCCACGCGCACCATGATCCCTCACCCGGGCTGGCTGAAGAATTCCAGAAACCAGCCGTGCTCCTCCACGATGCGCGGGGCCAAGGGCAAGCCCAGGCCGGTACCCCGCTGCTTGGTGGTGAAAAAGGTAGTGAAGACCTGGGGCAGGTGCTTTTCGGCGATGCCGCTGCCCTGGTCGCTGACCGTGAGCACCGCCTGACCCTGGGGATTGGACTTCAGGCTCAGGGTTATTTTCTGGCCAAGCTGGGAGGCCTGGACGACGTTCTGCAGGAGGTTGATAAAAATCTAGTAAAGATGGGTTAGGGTCGGCGCCCACCCGGGGCAGCCTCTGGGCTAGCTCCAGGCGCAGACACAGGCCATCCCTCCTGAGCTGAAGCTCCCTCAGCTCCCGTACCCGCTCCACCACCTGGGGCAGGAGCACCTCCTGCCAGGCGTAGCGCTGAAAACGCAAGAGGTCGTTCACCTCGCTAAGGAGTCCCTCCAGGCGCTTGATCTCCTGGATGATCAGCTCCAGCTTATAGCGATCTTGGGGGCTCATGTTCTTTTCCTCGCCAAATTGGCGGACAAAGCCGCCGATGAGCACCAGGGGGGTGCTGATCTCGTGGCTCACCGTAGCCACGATTTGGCCCACCATAGCCAGCTGCTGGCTCTGCTTCACCTGTTGGGGCAGGCTTAGCTCGGCCGAGAGGTCGCACATGATGGCCGTAAACAGGGAGCCGTCGGCCAGGTTGACCTGGCTGAAACTTATGAAGCTGGGACGGCGCGAGCCGCCCTTGCGCTGGGCCAACAGCTCGGCGGAATGCCCCATGAGCCGGGCCTGGCCGGTGCGCAGGCATAGCGCCAGGTAATGACGGTGGGACTGGCGGTGCTCCTGGGGAATCAGGGGAGGCAGATCGCCGCCCAAGATCTCCTCCCGCCGGTAGCCGAAGAGGCGTTCGGCAGCGGCGTTCATGTACACCGCCTCGTGATGCTGCTGGTTGATGCTGACCACGGCGTCGCCGGCCGTATCCACGGCCTGACGGTACTTATCCAGCTCCAGGGCCAGTTCCTGCACTTCGCTGAAAGGCTCTTGGTCTTCCAAACTGCTCCTGTGGGGTTATGGGCCTGGGGACCACGCGGGGATGCCTTTTTTGTAGCAAGGGGCCGGAAATGCGGCAAATATTCTGACTGGACCGCAAAAAAGGGGTTCCTAGTCGTTAGCTGTAAAATTTGATGAGCTCCCCTAGTGGTGTGCGGATTCCCGGGAAGTGGGCCATGTATTCCATGTGAAGGGGGCCGCCTAATCCGGTGATGTGGGCCGGGTGGCTAGGGCACGACGCCGATGACGGCCGGGAAGGCTGGCGACATGCCGCAGACCACCTCGGCGATATTGTTGTGATAACCGCCATGCTCACACAGAAAGCGGCGGAACAGGACCAGACAGCCTTTGCCCTTGCCGGGGATAACGAAAATGACCGGCTTTTGTTTGCGGTCTAGGTCGACGAAGACGGTGATGTAATTATGGCCCCACTTGGAAACGGTTTCGTCCAGAACCATGGCCTTGATCCCGCCCAGGTCCATTTTGGACAGGTCCTGGGCTACGTAGAACTGGACCCCGGCCAAAATCGCGTATCGCTGACCCCGATGATGCGGGCCGCAGCCAGCACGGGCATCTCCTGCACCAGGGTCATGGCCGCTTGCTCGAACAGCAAGGTGACCTGTTTGGTCCCGGAGTCGTGACAGCTTACTCGGGGCACCCGGGCGATTATGTAACTATGATACTGAAAAAATTGAGGTGACGCCAGATCAATTCGTGGAAGTCGCGAGCCTTGCACAACCTGCCACACTCCGGTCAAGGGTACTCAGCTCCCCAGTCGGCGGCAACCTCCAAGAAGATCTCGTGGGGCTGTTCATCGGTGTCCACACGTTGCCCCACCAGCCGTCAAGGCGGTTGCAACCCCAGGCCAAGGGCCAAAAGCTTGCCGGCGTCCATGAGTGTCTCCTGCTTCAACTCGGCCATGCGAATCGCTGCATCATCACACCGGAACTACACCAACTCCACTCATGACGATGAAAAAATTAAATATTATACACCTTCCGGGCTGTCTATGCTTAAGGGCGGGTGGGGGGAAGTTCAAGAGCGTGCAACACCCCATGGCAGCGGCAAGCCGTGGCCACAAGCCAGAGGCCGCCCTGCTCTGCCAGGCGCTGATGCCGCGCGCGCATCTCATGAACCGCCAGGCCGCCCACGCCCGGAGCCAGCTGACGGCTGCGCAGCACGGCCATCCCCCAACCCGGCAAAGCCAGGGCCGCCAGGCGGGCGAAAAGGGGCTGCCCCCGCTCCAGGCCGTTCTTGGGGCAGATCTGGACTGGCTCGGGGCAGTCGTCGGGGCAAAGGGTATCGGTGAGGCTCAGGTAAAGCTGCCCCTCCGTACCGCGGCCTAGCACAGGCAGGCCGGACTCCAAGACCTGAGGCACGGACAGCAGCCGGGAGGTCTGACCCTCCAGGTTGGCCAACAACCAATGGGCCAGGAAATGTTGGGGGATGCAGGGCACAATCCAGACCGGCGGGTGCGGACTGGCCAGGGCGTGTAGAGCCGCCGGGACTGCCGCCATTGGCCATATGGGGGCGCCCAAGCCCTCCAGCCCCGGCTGGGGATCGATCTCGGCCAGGGCTTGCACGCGGCCCGCCAGGCGCAAGCCCGCCAGGCGCCCGAAGCGGCCTCCCCCCAGAATGAGAACATCGGCCGATTGCACCCTTTTGCTCTGAGACTGCCCTGGAGTCGCCTTTATGGATCCACCGCCAGTATTTCCCGGATTGCCGCCATTGTTATCGCCCGTTGAAATACCAAAATACTTTAAGGGCGTCTGACGCAGGGGAACTCATCAAATTCCATATTTAACAACGAAGAACCATTTTTATTTGGCAAGGAATCGGGTATGGGCTCCCAGCGGCGGGAAAGACCAGCCCGTTGGGGGGGCGGCTAGTCCCGTATACGGATGCTGGGCCGCCGCAAAACCTTTCTGACGAACTCACTCAAAGTGGTATCGCTCAAGTCGCGCAGGTAGTCTTGCAAGACAGGCAGGGGCAGCTCGGCCCGTGCCATGGCCTTGTGCCCGCCGGCCGAGCCCAGGTGCCCAAAGGCTTGATCCACCATTTTGCCAGCGTTGCTGCGCAGCCCGGCGCTGCGCACGATGACCACCAAGCGGTTCTGGTACAGGCCGCTGACCACGCTCATGTCCACGCTGTCGACCTTGAGAAAAAAGTCGGCGATCTGTACCAGATTGTCGGGGCTTTTGCACGGGCCTAGGTGGGCGTATATACAGTGTCGGCGCACCACGAATACCTCCAGGGCCTGGTGCAGCGCCTCCAGGTCCTTGAGCCGCACCTCGCTGAACTCTATGTTACGCAGCACCGACTGGTTGGCTTTGGGAAACAGAAACTGGAAGGCCTTGACGTCCTGCTCCAAGCTGGGACGCTGAAAGCCGGCGGTGTCGTTCTTGATGCCGTAGACCAAGGCGGTGGCCAGACGAGCCGAGGGTTTAATGCCCGCAGCCCGCAGATATTCGACCATGATGCTGCTGGTGGCGCCATAGCGCGGGCGCACGTCGGCGAAGATGACCTTGTCCAGGTCCTCACCCAGGGGATGATGGTCTATAACCACGTGCTGATGAAAGCTGGCGAAGGCCTTATGGTGCCGGGGCTGGCTGTCCACTAGCACCCGCTTGCTGAAATCCTCGTGACGTAAGCTGGGCAGGGGCTCCACGTGGATTTTTAGCAGGCGCACCATGGCCAGGTTGTCGGGCCGGCTTATCTCGTTGACCCGGGCGATGGTCACCGAGGCCACTCGCCTCCACAGCAGACGCTTGAAGGCCAGCGCCGAGCCCAAGGCGTCGGGGTCCGCGGCTATGGAGACCAGCACCCGGTCCTCGGCGTTGAACAGGGTCAGGAGCCGGCGCACCTGTTCAGCCATGTTGCGGGGTCGGTGCTTAGTAGCGGTTAGTGGCATCTGTTCCCCTAGACCCTGTCGCAGTTAATGATGACAGCCTCGTAACGGGGCACTTTAACCATAGCATTTCTGCTGTCAGCTCCACAACCGCGCCCCGCCTTGCTGGCCACCGGCGAGGCGCTTGTGGATCAGGTCGCCGGGGTGCAAAATAAAAATAGAAGTATCCGGACCTTCTCGAAGCCCCCCAGCCGGAACCATCTCCGGGAGCCGACCGCCATGCTCAAAGACAAATTGTAGAAGGCCTGCAACGGCCAAATCAACACTGAAATATACTCCTCCTACCTGTGCATATCCATGGCCGCCTATTTCGAGGCCCAGCAACTGGCAGGCTTCACCCACTGGTTCAAGGTGCAGGCCCAGGAAGAAATGACTCACGCCCTGCGCTTCTACAATTTCATCCACGGGAGCGGAGACAGAATGATCCTGGGGTCCATCAAGGCACCCGAAACCGCCTGGGCCTCGCCGCTGGCCTGCATGGAGGCGGCGCTCAAGCACAAGCAGTACGTCACCAGCCTGATCCACAAGCTAGTTTCGCTGGCGCGCAAGGAGAACGACTACGCCAGCTAGAACTTCCTGCAGTGGCTCGTCAAAGAGCAGGTTGAGAAAAAGGCCAGCGCCGAGGAGGTCGTGAGCAAGCTCACCCTGGTTAACGAGACCGCCGGAGGCCTGTTCCTGCTGGGCAAAAACATGGCTGCCCGAGTCTTCACCATGCACCTGGACCTGACCAGTTAAATCGCCCGGGGGCCGGTCCTAAACGCCCCGCTCTCGGCCGGGCCAGATATATTTGTGCATCTGGAGCTGGAAGCGGGCGGGCAGGCGGTCGGCCAGCATCCATTCCACGGCTTGGGTCGGCTCCAGTCGTCCGTGCACCGTGGACAAGAGCACCTGACAGTGCTTGTCCAGACCGTGACTGAGGACCATGCCCCGGCCATAGTCGTAATCGGCGCGGTCGGCCAGCACGAGCTTCACCTCGTCGCCCGGCCCAAGGCGTTCCAGGTTAGGCAGGTGCAATCGCTCATGCATGCCCGAGCTGGGGCACTTGATGTCCATGATGATCCGCGCGCGCTGGTCCACGGGGCCGATGTCCAGGGCGCCGCTGGTTTCCAGAAGCACGGTGAGCCCCAGGTCGCAAAGGCCACGGATCAGCTCCAGGCTGGCCGGCTGGGCCAGTGGCTCGCCGCCGGTCACCTCCACCAGGACCACGCCCTGCTCTCGCGCCCAGCCCAATGCCTCATTGAGGGTGAGCGGGCGACCACCCTGGCGGGCGTAGGCCGTGTCACACCAGCGGCAGCGCAAGGGACAGCCGGCCAGGCGCAAGAAGGCGCAAGGCCAGCCGGCGAAGGAGGATTCGCCCTGGATGCTCAGAAAGCGCTCGCTGACCATTAGCTGACCCATGAGGCACGCTACCATGCCCCCCGCCGCCCCGCAAGCCGCACTCCGGACCTTAAGCCCCCACAGAAAAACTTTGCAGCACGGTTTGGCTGAACTCCCCTCAACATCCGGAACGCCACACCCAGCCAGGAGGGCAGCCCTGAGCGGCCCTGCCCGTAAATTGATCTAGTGCCTGTTGGCCTTGAGCCCCCTGGCCGGATGCGGGAGTCCCCTGACCCCTGCCCCGGACCGGGCTGGAACCCCCGACCAGGCCTGGAGGCATGTCCTGACCTTTGAAGGCGACTTCAACGAGATCTGTTAAAGCGACGACTACGTGAACATCAACCTGCGGGGCAAGAACGACAATCTGGCGGCCTTTGAGCTGGACCTGCTCAACAAGACCGGCGCCTCGCTTCTGGTGCGTTGGGAGCAGATGTTCTCCCTAGACGCCTCGGGCGACCGCCAATACGTGACCCACCAGAGCGTGACCCCACCAGGGCGTGACCCGCGGCCAGCCTCTGAAAACCTTGTAGCCCAACAGCCTATCGCCCCAGGCGGCCCTGCGCGAGATGCTGCGTCCTGCCAGGGTACTTGTAAAGGACGAAATCTATGATCAGCGCCTGCGCACCAATCTGCCCCTGGAGATCTACGGCCACGTGAACATCTACCGTTTCGTTTCTATGTGGAGCAGCTGCCGGAGGACGATTTTTTAACCAAAGATCGCGAGCAGAAATAGGGGCCAATAAGGCCACCGCGGTCTTACCGGGAGGGGACCAAGCATGCCCCAACCGCCGCAAACCGTCACGCCGCCGCCTCTGGCCCTGGCCCAAGAGCTGGAGGAGCGTACCCGGCGCCTGGAGTCCCTGAGGGGACGCCCGGCCTGGGGCTCAGGGGGCTGATGCTCCTGGCCACCGCCCCCAACGTGAGTAAGACGGCCCTGGCCCTGCAGCTGGGCCTGGATGTGGTGCGCCACTCCCCCCAGACCTGCCTGCTAGTCCTGTCCCTGGAGATGCCCCGCGCCGACCTGGTCCGCCGCCTGCGCTGCAACTTGTTCCGCCTGGGGTGGCGGAGCCTGACCCCGGAGATGGAGAACGAAGCCGACCGCCAAGCCCTGGAGGCGACCCGCCAAGAGCTGGTCGAGCTGGGCCGACGCATACTAATCCTAAACGAGGAAAACTTTCCCCAGGCCCGGGTGACGACGATACTGGAACGCCTAGCCTGATTTAAGCAGCAAAGCAGAGCCAGCCGCGCCCTACCGGTGGTTGATTATCTGCAAATCTTCCCCCTGCCCGAGGGTGGGGCGGGCCAGACCGAGGGCGCTGACCACTGGCGGGTGGGGGCCATAAAAAACTACGCGATCAGAGCGACGAGGCGCTGCTGGTGATCAACGAGGTGAACAAGCCCGCACCGGGCCAGCCCAGGGGCCACTCGCTAAGCGACGTGCGCGGCTTGGCTCGGGCGGTGTACACCCTTGACATGGTCTTTCTGCTGCAAGCCTTAAGCGGGGCTGGCCTTTCAGCGCCTGATCATCGCCAAGAGCCGCGAAGGCATGGAACGCCCGATCATCAACCTGACCTTCTTTCACCGCCAATCACGCTATGCTCAGAGCTTCAGGGTATTCGTATAGGCGGGCCATGCATCCAGCCCAAGCGAACTCCGTTTGCTCAGGCATCCCGGGGATGACTTTCTCCGACACACATATAGGCGCCGGACGCGATTGGGGACGGAAAAAGCCCCGGGCGGGGCGATCCGGAACCTTTCCGGCCAAGGCGCCCTCCCCTACCCCGAGGGCCAATTTCGGGCTGGCATGATCTGCGTCTTCGATACCAAAATAATATAGTTCTTCGTCAATGGTACGGCTATGAGGTAGATCATGGTCATGAAGATGAAGGCCTTACGGTAGCCTCTAGCTCTTGCCCTGGCGGTCTGGAAGATGCCGTTAAGCCCCTCCAGGCGGGCGTTGGGATGGTTGGAAGTCCAGCGGGTTAGGATCAAGCGGGTATGCTCTTCCAGAGTCATGAGCGCCTTGAGGACCGGAGCCAGGGTTTTGGTGTCAGGTGCTATGCACTTCAGGGCATGGCTGGTGAAGTGGGTGCTGCGCCACTGGGCGGCCCGTACCGAGGTGGCCTTTCTGATCCAGCG
>CBCOTF020000305.1:0-3073 GCA_965112955.2 Desulfarculales bacterium | reverse complement strand
CTCCCCGGAGCACGTCCGCATCGACGCAACAGAATTGATCTGATCAAATGAGAAAAGCAGGATCAGTCCAGGATAACCAAATAATTTTCGTCAAATTAATCCTAAAAACAACCGCAAGTACGCCATCGCCATGTCCAAGCAGGTTTTCTACGCCCAGTCGGAGACGACCAAGTGGCAAACCTATCAGTACGCCAAGGAGATAATGGCCCTTTCCGGCATCAGCCCCAACGCCACCAAGAGCCTTTCGGCACTCCTTAACAAGCGCCAGCCCACCTGGAACGACGATAGACTCTAGCATGGTGTCTCTGCGGGCATATACGGGTCGGTTGAAGCCCTCGCTATGGCCGGGGCCGACGGCTCCCGTTCTGAGGTTGCCGAAAATAAGGCTGGCGGGGATCAACCCCACCCGCCTTTATTCTGCCTGCTTTGTTGCCCGGAGGCTTAGGTGCCCATGGTCCAGGTGTTGAGGTAGGCCTTCTGCTCCTTGGTCAGCTTGTCGATGTTAACGCCCAGGGCCGAAAGCTTGAGCCTAGCCACCTCAGCGTCGATGGTCGCGGGCACTGTGTAAACTTGCTTCTGCAACTTGGCGGCATTGGCCTTTATGTAGGCCGCGCATAGGGCCTGATTGGCGAAGCTCATGTCCATAACGCTGGAGGGGTGGCCCTCGGCGGCGGTCAGGTTCACCAAGCGCCCCTCACCCAGGACGTAAACGCGCTTGCCGCTCTTGAGGGTGTACTCCTCCACGAAGTCGCGGATCTCGCGGCGGGCCTTAGTGATTTGCCCCAAGCCCTCTAGGTCCAGCTCCACGTTGAAGTGCCCGCTGTTGGCTACGATGGCGCCGTCCTTCATCACCGCGAAATGTTCCTGGCGGATGACGTGGATATCACCAGTGACCGTGCAAAAGAAGTCGCCCAGGAGCGCGGCCTTGGCGATGGTCATCACCCGGTAGCCATCCATCACCGCCTCCAAAGCGCGCAGGGGGTCCACCTCGGTGACGATGACGTTGGCGCCCATCCCGTGGGCACGCGTGGCCACGCCGCGGCCGCACCAACCGTAGCCGCAGACCACGAAGTTGGAGCCGGCCAAGAGGCGGTTGGTGGCGCGGATGATGCCGTCCACCGTGGATTGGCCGGTGCCGTAACGGTTGTCAAACAGATGCTTGGTGCCGGCGTCGTTTACCGCCACGATGGGAGAGGCCAGCACGCCGTCCTTGGCCATGGCCCGCAGACGGATGACGCCAGTGGTGGTCTCCTCGGTGCCGCCGATGATGCCGGCGATCAAGTTCTTGCGCTCGGAGTGGATGATGGACACTAGGTCCGCGCCGTCGTCCATGGTGATTTGGGGCTTGAAGGCCAGGGCGGCGTTAAGGTGCTGGTAGTAGGTCTTGTTGTCCTCGCCCTTGATAGCGAACACGGGAATTTTGTGGTCCTTGACCAGGGAGGCGGCCACGTCGTCTTGGGTGGATAGCGGGTTAGAGGCGCAAACTACCACCTGAGCGCCGCCGGCTTTCAGGGTGGCGGCCAGGGATGCGGTCTCGGTGGTGACGTGCAGGCAGGCGGTCAGGGTAACACCTGTCAAGGGCTGCTCTTTTTCGAAACGCTGGCGAATCTGCTTGAGCACGGGCATGGAATAGGCGGCCCACTCGATGCGCAGGCGGCCCTTGTCGGCCAGGCCTTTATCCTTGATATCGACATTCCTCTAAGATATCTCCGGTCCTGCTACTTGCAGCTAGAAGATTTGATGCCCAGGGCGCCCTGCAGGGCGGCTACGCGGTCGGTGTTCTCCCAGGTGAAACCCTCGCCCTCGCGGCCGAAGTGGCCGTAGGCTGCCGTGCGGCGGTAGATGGGGCGTTTGAGGTCCAGCTGAGTGATCATGGCCGCGGGGCGGAAGTCAAAGACCTTGCGTACCACATCGGCGATCTCGCTATCGCGCTTGATGCCCGTGCCATAGGTGTCCACCATCACCGAGACCGGCTCGGCCACGCCGATGGCGTAGGCCACCTGGACCTCGCACTCCTTGGCCAGTCCAGCGGCCACGATGTTCTTGGCGGCGTAGCGGGCGAAGTAGGAGCCGGAGCGGTCCACCTTACTAGGGTCCTTGCCCGAGAAGCAACCGCCGCCGTGATGGCCGCGCCCGCCGTATGTATCCACGATGATCTTGCGGCCGGTGAGCCCGCAGTCGCCATGGGGGCCACCGACCACGAAGCGGCCGGTGGTGTTTATGAAAAACTTGGTGTCGCCGTCCAGCATGGACTCGGGGATGGTCTTCTTGATGACTTCCTCGATCAGGGCCTCCTTGAGGCGCTCGTACTTGACATCGGGGCTGTGCTGGGAGGCGAGGACCACGGCGTCCATGCGCTTGGGCTTGGTGTCCTCGTACTGGATGGTCACCTGAGCCTTGCCATCGGGGCGCAAAAAGCCCAAAACGCCGTTCTTGCGCACCTGGGACAGGCGTTGGGCCAGCTTGTGTGCGTAGTGGATGGGCATGGGCATGAGCTCTGGTGTCTCGTCGCAGGCATGGCCGAACATGATACCTTGGTCGCCGGCGCCCTGTTCGCCGAACAGCGAGGTGGTGGCGGTGACGCCCTGGCTGATGTCCGGGGACTGCTTGTCGATGCTGGTGATCACCGTGCAGGTTTCCCAGTCGAATCCCATGGAAGAGTTGGAATAACCAATCTCGCGAATAGTATTGCGCACCACCTCGGGGATGTCCACATAAGTCTGGGTGGTGATCTCGCCGGCCACGATGGCCATGCCGGTGGTGACCAGGGTTTCGCAAGCCACACGGCTCTCAGGGTCATCCTTTAGCATAGCGTCCAGAATGGCATCGCTGATCTGGTCCGCGATTTTATCTGGATGCCCTTCGGTTACCGATTCGCTAGTGAAAAGATAGTTGGCGCCCATACTTCATTCTCCTTGATTGTACTGGTAAACTAAATTTTAAATTTAACCATCCGGGGCCACTTATATCAAGGGATGGGGCAATCGCCTAGGACGGGGACCGCGCGGCGGCCCGGCGCGGCCGCCCCCCGGCCCCCCGGGGGGGGGGGGGGGGGGGGGGGGGGGGGGGGGGG
>CBCOTF020000304.1:0-14875 GCA_965112955.2 Desulfarculales bacterium | reverse complement strand
GGCACTGGGGCCTCGTATAGCCTGTCGGCCAGGGAGACGGTGCGGTCCAGGGCCAAGCAGCGCGTGGCCTTTTTTTGAAGTAATCTTCCGGGTCGGCGTGGCCCGGCCTGACGCACTCCATCTTGCTGGTGAAACGTTACAGGGTGGCCTGCCCGGTGCCCAGATGCTTGCGCTGGTGGTAGACATCCCTAATCCAGCACTCCAGGACTTCATTGATATAAGGTGGTTTTTGCGCCGTTTGTCGCCCACCAGGAGCATCGGCCCATGCACGGCGTCACCCTAACCAAATGTCGTTGGGCAGCTCGGCCTCGAAGCGCCTACGGTCGACAGGTGGGGTGACTTGTTTGCCCATCAGCTCCTGCTGGTGCAGGGAGCGGTAAACGGCGAGCGCCTTAAGGATCACGTCGAGCGGGGTCAAGCGTCGGCGCATCATCTCGCTGATAAGGGTAGTCACTGACGCAATGGGCAGTTCCCTGCGCAGGCTGACCAGGGCCTGGGGGCGGTGTCCTCGTCCAAGGCCCTGCTGCCGCCCCGGTCCTTCCTGCCCATGGGGTGAGAGGTTCCAGCTCGCCGTCGCCCTAGCGCGGTAGAGCCTGACCCATCCCAGAGACGTAGAAACGGAAGATGACTACTCGTTTTTCTGGCCCTCGTCCATGTCGGTCCTCTATGGGGGTGCTTCGCCCAGGTGTAGACCGGGGGGCCGGGCCAGGATAACGGCATCCTTGGGTAGGTGGTTCAGGGAGGTAAAGGGCTCTCGCTGTACGCCGACCGGTTGGCCGCGGGCACTGAGCCAATCGAAGGCCCCAAGCAAGTCGCCCGACCAGCTCGTACTTTCGGATGCGTTTCTGCGAGAGGTTGACTACCCTGGAGACATCGTTGATGAGATACATGCCCTGCCCGACACCGGCCGTGAAAAGGTATAGAAGAAATGGCGTCCACGGGCGGGTAAATATTACGCCGCCGGACTCCTGGCAAGTGCAAAGCAGCCAGCCCTCAGCGGTCGGGGGCGGTCAGGGGCTTTACCACGGTAACTGGCCCCTATTGGGGGGGCTTCGCCCCTCGGTCTTGTCAGGGCGAGGGCACTCAGGTTATGATGGAGCTGACCTTGACGGCAGGCTTATCGCCGCCCCCCGCGCTCCCGCTGACCCGGCACGGGGGGGCAGACCCGCATGCCATTGCCATTCGCTGGCTCGGAGATGTTATGCTATCCAAACACAAGGCTAAATTAATCATGGCCCTGGCGGCGCTCTTGGCGTTGACCCGGGCGCTGCCGGCCCAGGCCGCCTCCCAGGAGTTTTTGGACCACGCCGCGGTCGCTTATGGCAAGCGCGCTGATCTAAAGAGCGCTCGCCAGGCGGTGGAGCTTTACGTCCAGGCCCTGGCCGCCGATCCCAACAGTGAGGAGGCGGCCTGGAAGCTCAGCCGCGCTTGGTACTGGGTAGGCAGCCACCTGCCCGAGGATCAGGCCCTGGAGCCTTTTGAGAAGGCCATGGAGGCTGCCAAGCAGGCCGTGGCCATAAACCAAGGCTCCCTGCCCGGCCACTACTGGCTGGGGGTCGCCTACGGCAGTTACGGCAAAGCCAAGGGCATCATGAAGAGCCTATCTCTGGTGGACCTCATCAAGGAGGAGATGGCCTGGGTCATCAATAAGGACCCGGCCTACGAAGCCGGCGGCCCCTACCGGGTGCTGGGGCGGCTATATTTCAAGCTGCCCGGGCTCATGGGCGGCAGCACCGACAAGGCTATCCAGAATCTGCAAACCGCTATCCAGCACGGCCCCCGACGCTGGCTTAACCACATTTACCTGGCCGAGGCCTATATCAAAGCAGGCAAGAAGGAGCTGGCCAAACCCCTCTTGGAGCAGGTGCTGGCCGGGCAGGCCGAGGCCGGCCTGGAGCCGGAGTTGGCCGACTGGCAGGCCGAGGCCAGGAAGCTCTTGCAGGGGCTGTAATAGGCTCTTCCTGGTTGTGTATTTGGAGAAACCCATCCCCCTAAGGTCTTCGGCAGGCCCTGCTTGACTGGGGACGGTCCAGGGCACGCGTGGGAGCCTGTCGAATTATTTCTCCGACAGGCTCTCAGCGTTGTCCAACAACTTACCACGGGAGCCGCCAGATCAAGCCGAAAGGATAGCACCAAGCAACCCGTCAATGCCCTACCGGGGGCACCTGGCGCCCCTTAGCACAAGAGCCCGGCTTCTATCATACATAATTAAAGGTTGGCATCAAGCGCCGACGCGAGTATGCCCCGCGGCAAAAGAGCTGGACACATGAATAATCTCCCCCCCCTGGGCGACGCGCTGCTGAAGCAGGCGCCGGCAATTGACGACCCCACGGTGCCCGGGTTCCTGGGCGCGGCGGTAGCCTGTGGCCTGCGCAAGGACGGCCGCGAGGACTTGGCGCTTATCGCTGGCGAGCAGGAGCTTCAAGCGGCGGGGATCTTCACCAGCAACAAACTGCCGGCGGCGCCGGTGCAGGTGGCCCGGCGGCATCTGGCCCAGGGCCGGGTGCGGGGCATTTTGGCCAACAGCGGCGGGGCCAACGCGGCCACTGGCGATCCTGGCATCGAAGCCTGCCTGCGCTGCTGTCAGGAGGCGGGGCGGTTGTTGGCCTGCGATCCCCACCAAGTGCTGCCCTGCTCCACGGGGGTGATCGGCCAGCTCCTAGACGACACCAAGATGCGCACCGCCCTGCCGGGACTGGTGGCCGGGTTGAAGCCCCAGGGGATCACGGCGGCCGCTGGTGCCATCATGACCACCGACACCTTCCGCAAGATGGCCATGTGCCGTGTGGAGATCGCCGGCCGGCCGGTGCGGTTGCTGGGCTTAGCCAAAGGCGCGGGTATGATCCGGCCGGACATGGCTACCATGCTGGCCTTCGTGCTCACCGATGCCACGGCCAGCCCCGCGGCCCTAGGACAAATCCTTAAGCCGGCGGCGGATGACAGCTTCAACCGCGTTAGCGTGGACGGCGATACCTCCACCAACGACACCCTGCTGCTCTTGGCCAACGGCCGAGCCGGCCACCCCGAGCTGGGCCCCGGCGATTCTGGTCTGGCGGAACTGGGTGCGGCGGTGACCAGGGTCTGCCAGGAATTGGCCGCCATGCTAGTGGCCGACGGAGAGGGGGCCTCACACCTTATAAGGGTGGTGGTGCAGGGCGCACCCGACGCCGCTCAGGCCCGCGCCTATTGCTACGCCATCGCCCATTCACCCCTGTGCAAGACGGCCTTCGCCGGCCAGAACCCCAACTGGGGTCGACTGGTCTCCACCACCGGGGCTGAGGCCGGCCGCCAGGACTGGCCCTATGACCCTACGCGAGTGAACCTATGGATCGGCTCGGCCCACATTTGCCAGGACGGGCTTTATGGCGGCCAAGAGGCCGAGGTCCAGACCGCGGCCGTGATGAAGCAAAACCGTTACCAGATAATCCTGGATCTGGGCCTGGGCAAGCATGGCTACTGGCTCTTAACCAGCGACCTGGGGCACGAGTATGTCAACATCAACACCAACTACTACAGTTGAACTTGTCACAAGGGATTGTTTGCCCATGAAACGCATGACCATGCTGTTGGCCCTGGCTGCGGCCCTGACCCTTCTGACGGCCTCGCCGTCTTTGGCTCTGGAAAAGCCGGGCAAAATGCTGCCGCCCATGAGCCTGCCCGACGTCGATGGCCTTACCCATGATCTGCAGGCCCTCACAAAGGACAAGACGACCCTGGCGGTATACTGGTCGGTGACCTGCCCCCACTGCCAGCGAGAGATGCCCCATCTGCTGAGCCTGGCCAAGCGTTTGGAGGGCAATCCCTTCGTGTTGCTCTTGATCAACACCGACGGTCAGACCATGGCCAAGGTGGTGGAGGCCTACGCCCAGGGGCATCGCCTGCCCGGGCTTCTGCTCATGGACATCGGCCCCAAGGATTCCTTGCCCTTTGCCGACGCCTTCGACATCGTCGCCACCCCCGGGGTGCTGGTCTTCGACCGCACCGGCAAGCTGGTGCAGGCTCAGGAGCTCTCTTTGGACATGGGAAAGTTGCAAAAGGGCATAGAATCGGCCTTCTAGAGCGGCGCCAAGCAACGACTTCCCCCCCGGGGGGGGGGGGGCTACCAATCCCCCCGTGGATATATCGCGGTCACGTGCATCCTGAAGCCAGGGCGGGGTCCATCCCCCGCGCGGGCTCTTACGATAGGCCATCGGCTTGTGCCGTGCGCGGGATGGGCCGATGGCTCGATAGCATCCGCCGGGAACGGCTACCCCCGCGAAGGACGGCCCCCTGAAAAGATTGGGGCCCGCCTGGCGGCGGACCCCCTCCTAAGAATCGTTTAAAGTCTAAAGCCCCTTGGGCTGCTTGGGCGACTTTTTCTGGGGCTTCAAGGTGAAGGCCACCACGTGGCTGGTGTCGGCCTCCATGAAGCCCTTGAAGGAGCGCTGTCCCACGGCCATGATCAGGGCCGGCCGGCCCACGTTGCCCACGTCACCCACGGCGTAGTCTGGCAGGTAGCCGCTGATGTTGGGGGTGCGCCAGTTCTCCACCAGCTGCATGCCGTTCCAGTACAAGTCGTAGATGGTGCCCTGGTAGAACATACGCATCTTGCCCATCAGGCCGTCTAGGCGGTCGGCGTTGCGCACCACCACCACTTCTTGGCGGCCGTCGGCGTGCATGTCTACGGGGATGATGCGCCCGGGCAAGTACCACCATACCTCTTCGGTGCCCGTGCCCGAGCTGGCCATGAAGGGAATGAACTTGCCGGTGGCGCCGTAGGCCTCAGCACTGGACCAAGTTTGGTCACCCTTGTCGGTAAACACCTTCAGGTCGTAGCTGTGCCCCACCATCACCATCTGGCCATTGCCCGAGCCATTCAGGTCGACCATGGCGAAATTGAAGACGTTGCCCATGCGGGGCATGGGTATCTCCTTATCAGGCACAAAGTCCTTGCCGTCCCATTTCATCTCCCAAACCGGGCCAAAGAACGGGCTGTCGATGGCCGTGCGCTGGCCGATGAGCATGTGCCCCTGGCCACCGGGACGGAGCTGGGTGCGGTAGTAGATGTTCTGGGGTTTGCTGATCATGCGCAGGCCGCCGCCCGCTTGCCATTCCAGCACAAAGCTGTCGGCCAGCTTGTTGTTAAGCACGCTGATGAAAATCTGCGGATGTCCATGGTGGGCGATGTCGGCTACATCCACAAAAAGATAGATGCCAGAAGGGCCGTTCTTGAACTCATGGATCAGAGCGAAGTGCTCGCCGGCCAGGCGGTAGATGCGCAAGGAGTCGGGCAAAAGCACCAAGAGTTCGTTCTTGCCGTCGCCGTCAATATCGCCCACGGCCACCGATGTAATAGTGCCGTTGATGCGGGGGCTACGCCAGTAGCGGTCGGCGTTCACGCCGCTAAGGCTTTTAAGGAACAAGGGATTCAGCGGGCTCATGTTCTCGGGCAGCTTTTCCAGGGCCAAGCCCTCTCCGGTCTCCATAGCCCTTTCATCCTGCTTGTCCTCGCCCCCCACCACCTTGCGCGAAGCCTCGTCAGTTTTCTTCTGGGCGGCCATGGCTTCGGAGCGCTGGAAAACCTCGGCATTGATGCGCTGGGCGAAATCATTGACGCGCGGGATCACCGAGTCCAGGTCCGAGGTCTGCACGTAGGCGGTGAGCGGCGGGGTGTCCTCGCCCACTTTGATCAGGGCCGCGTCTACGCTTACCGCCTGGCCCACCACGGTCAGCGAGCCAAAGACCACCACCTGGGCACCCAGATCCTTGCCAAGTTGGCGGACCTTTTCCTCGTTGTAGGGGGGCTTGATCTTGGCCGCGACCGGGGCCACCAGATCCTGCTCCATCACGGTGACTTTGTCCTGCCAGGCCAGGCGGGTGGCCAGCATGTCGCGCACGCCCTTGACCAAGAAAGTTATGTCATCCTTGGAATTAGCGGTGAAGGGCAGTATCACCACCCGGCTGGGTTCCGCGGCCATCAGCGGAGCGGCCGCCAAGAGGCAGCTCAAGAGGCCCAGGCACAAGGCCCAGATGACGGCCCGTCGACCATGGCGAAGACGCATAATCATCCTCCCGAACCGCCAGCGGCGGTGCCTCAGCGGACCGTAATGTAAGTGTTAAGAAGCCTAACACCCCGCCCAACGCCTGTCAAGAAATCCACCCTCGGTCCGCGCCTGCACAAATCCGAGCCAGCCTAAGGGTGGGGCGGGGCTCCGGGACAGAGGATGGTGTTCTGGCTGGGTTTTTGGTATATTATAAAAGAATAGGTTGGCCCGCGTACCTGCCGGACAACCTTTTTTCCCCCAAGGTAAGGTAAGGAAAAGGCATGGACCGCCAGCGCTGCCACAAAGCATTTATGCCCGTGCTGCCCTGCCTGCCAGCGCCCGGCCATAACCGGCGCCGGCTACTGCCACCACTGTGGGCACCAGCTGCCGAGGCCCGAGCTCATTGCCTGCTCCCTGTGCGGGCACAAGAGCCTGCCCGGCGTCAATTACTGCGCCGACTGCGGCGAGTCGCTGACCGACAATCCCGCTGCCTCGGCCCAGGCCGGCTTTGACCCCGAGAAGCGCCTGGCCTGCTCCAAAGGCCTGTGCATCGGCATGAGTAGCCCTGACCGCAAGTGCAGCGAGTGCGGCCCGCCCTATACCCCAGCGCCGAGTAACCGGCCGCCCCGGCCCCCGGCAAGGAGCGCTTGATCGTGTTCGAACTGATGGTAACCGGACGTTTCGCCGCCGCCCATTCCCTGCGCAATTTCAACGGCCGTTGCGAGTCCCTGCATGGCCACAACTGGCGGGTGGTGGTGGTGGTCAAAGGCAGCCAGCTAGACCAGACCGACCTACTCATGGACTTCGGCCAGCTCAAGCAGCTGATGAACCAAGCCCTGGATATCTTGGATCACGGCCATCTCAACGAGATTGCCCCCTTCGACCGCGTGAACCCCTCCAGCGAGCTGATCGCCAAACACCTCTGGGAGCAGATTGCCCCCGGTCTGCCAGCCCACGTGGCCATGGCCCGGGTTTCGGCCTGGGAGTCCGATGACAGCCGTGCCTCTTACCTGGGGCCGCCAGCCGCGGCTGCCAACAACGGGTCGGTTGGTGTTGATTCCTAGCCAAACGCCGGTAGCTCCCGTTATAGATAGCACAGGCAAGGAGGCAGAGTGATGGAGCGGGTTGCCCCCGGCAGGGCGATAACTGGTCGATTGATGTCTATTTTTTAGCCAAACGCCGGCTGCTGCTGGTGGGGACTGTTGAAGCAGCCAACGACGCCACTGGGGGCGGACGATTTGACATAGGCCCTCGTGGCCATTAAAATTAAATTCATCACCGGCTAACCCAGGCCGGCAAGCTGTGGGAGGATTAGCCATGTGCGATTGCTGCAGCCGCAAGGAACAGCCACTGATGCCCGGCCGCCAGGCTCCCCACGAGCACGGTTATGGGCACGGCCATGACCATCATCACCACGAGCACGGCCATGACCACGACCACGATCATAGCCACGGCCCCGTCTTCACCGTGATCGAGGCCGCGCCCGCCGCTCCAAAAAACAAGCCCTAACCCGAACCCGGCGGTGGCACTCGGGCACCAGCCAGCCCCGGATAGCTCATGTGAGTTCCACCACCCTGCGGCGCATCAGCCCCCCCGGGCGTGCTGGTAGGTTTTTTCGCCGGGACCATCCTGCTGGGTGCGGTGCTACTTTGGCTACCCTTCATGCATGGTGCCAATCCGGTTTCCTTTCTTAACTGCCTGTTCACCAACCCCCACGCCATCTGCGTCACCAACCTGGCCTCGGTGGCGTTGTTTTTCGGATTAATTTGACGAAAGTTCTCTGATTAACCTGGATTGATTCTTCCTTTCTCATTTGATTAGATGAGTTCTGTTGCGGTGATGCGGACGTGCTCCGGGGAGACGACCTGAGTCTACTCCTCGGCGGTAGCTATGATCGCGCCTCGGGCCAGGTGGTTGGCCCTTCGGAAGAGGCCGCCGGAGCCCTGCTGTATGGCGGTGACGGCCTGATCAGATGAAGAGGCTCTGTTTGACGCCTACGTTTTTGAGGTGGTGCAGGAGGTAGGCCTGCATGTCCTGGAGGGAGACGCCGGCCAGATGGCTTCTGGCCACCACCCTGGAGGCCAGGGGCAGGGAGGTTCTGTATATGAGAAGGTCGTTCTGGCCGGCCAGGATGATGGCCAGGATTGGCTTGGAGTCTCTCTGAAGGTGGGGCGACCTGTTTGCCCATCAGCTCCTGCTGGTGCAGAAAATGGTAGACGATGGGCACCTTAAGGATCACGTCGAGCGCGGTCAAGTTTCGGCGCATAATTTCGCTAATGAGGGTAACCATTGACGCAGTGGGCAGTGTCCTGCGCAGGCGGACCATGGTCTGGGCGGTGTCCTCGTCCAAGGCCCTGCTGCCGCCCCGGTCATTCCTGCCCATAGGGTAGAGGGGGATCCCAGCTTGCCGCTGCCCTGGCGGTAGAGCCTAACCCATCCCAGGGTGATGGTGGAGCGCGACAGCCTGGTGCGGTTGGATAAGGGATTTTGCCACCGCTGGGCGCATTTGTCCCGCAGTAACCTCTCCCGTTCACCACGCTCCATGTAGTCTCTGGCAAAAAAGTGGCTGATGACGCCGAAACGGAAGATGGCTACCCGTTTTTTCTAATCTTCGTCCATATCGATCCTTCATGAGGGTGTTTCGTTCAGGTGTAGGCCGGGGGGCCGGGCCAGGACAACGGCACCCTTGAGTAGGTGGCTCAGGGAGGGAGATGACTCTCACTTTAAGCCGGTCGGTTGACCGCGGCCAAGCCCCAGCGACTGAGCCAATCGAAGGCCCCAAGCAGGTCGCCCGACCAGCTTGACCCCAGGTATAGGTTCACCTGCCGCAGCAGGCCTTTGAGCCAGTGGTGCTGGCGGGAGTGCGGCAGGCCAGGGTCCCATCTGTCCCAGGCTAGTTTATTAGAAAGGCCTTGCCGAATGGTCCCCACCAGAATCTGGAACCGGCTCCAGTAGCCCCGCGGCCGCAGCCGGATCACCGCCCGGCAGTCAGGGCAGAGGAAACGTCGAAGCCAAATCGCTGTAGGGGCTTCATCAAAATAGGCAGGCGCGAAGCCGTGCCATCAAAGCCGGACGCTCCCACGCCGGGGGCACCTCTCCGGCCGGGGCCAGGGAAACGCCACCCCAGCTCCATGACCTTTTTAATGCAGGCTGCAACGAAAAGTACGATGGCAACCAGATGGCAGGGAGTTATTCCCGTCTCTCGGGGTCAGGGGTGCTCCACCACCATCGGACACTTCCTCATTCCTGGACCCACATCCAAAATCCAGGATAATGGGATAAAAATCCCTACCTGATCACAGTGTTGTCCAAGATAGGTTCTCAAAAACCGGCTAAGTGATCGAAGCGAGATACCCTCATCCCAGCGTAGTGCTGCATCACTTCCCCCGCACTGAGTTGGCCGCCTTAGTCAAGGAGGACGGTGCCGAGGTCATGACCAAGGATTTTCCTTGTTGGACCCAGTTCGTAGCCATGCCCTTCTGTCGCCTGGCCAGAGCCGATTCCCTAGAGGAGATTTGCCAGGGGCTTATCTGTTGCCTGGACAAACTGTCCCACCTTGGGATGAGCGTGGCCCCAAAAAGGTCCACACTATCCTACAACAACCAGCACAGGCCCTCGTCCTTGTTCCGAGCCCTATTCTTCAAAACCAGGGAGCGCTTCTGTGCCCAAGGCTCCTGGTAGGAAAAAGGCAAGTTTAAATTCAAGAACAAGCTTTTGAGCCTAGACTCCTCCACCATCACCCTGTACCTGAGCCTGTTCCTCTGGGCCGAGTATAAGCAGGCCAAAAGCAGAGTCAAGGCGCACATCATGTTGGACCACAACGGCGACATGCCCAGCTTTGTACTGCTCACCGAGGCCAAGGTAGCTGATGTCACCGTGGCCCAGGGGATAGCCCTAAACCCTGGCTCCATCCTGGTCTTGGACCGGGGCTACCAGGACTATGCCCTGTTTGGCAAGAGGACCGGGCATGGCATCTCCTTCGTCACCCGCCTCAAATTTAACGCCGTTTTCGAGATGATGGCCAATCGGCAAGGGCCTAAGGCCCAAAACGTCTTGGCCGATCAAACCATACTCCTCACCGGCAGCTTGACCGATTGTCCCTACCCCCTGCGTCGTCTGGTGGTGCGGGACGAGAAAAATCAAAAGCAGGTCGTGTTCTTGACCAACCACCACAAGCTGACGGCCTCCATCGTGGCTGACATCTATAAGGACCGCCGGGAGATTGAGCTGTTCTTCAAGGCGCTTAAGCAAAATTTTAAAGTCAAAATCTTCGTGGGCACCAGCAGCAATGCCTTGGAAATCCAGATTTGGACAGCCTTGATCGCCCTGCTTTTGCTCAAATGGCTTCACCATCTTTCTCTAGCCGCATGATCACTGTCCAAACTAGCCGCCATGCTGCGCCTAAACTTATTCATAGGCTGATTCTTCCTTTTTCATTTGATCAGATGAATTTTGTTGCGGCGATGTGGCCGTGCTACGGGTAGACGACCTGAGTTTGCTCCTCGGCGGCAGCTATGATCGCGCTTCGGGCCAGGTGGTTGGCCATTTAGAAAAAGCCGCCGGAGCCCTGCTGTATGGCAGTGACGGCCGGGTCAGAGAAGGGGTTCTGTTTGATGCCTGCGATTTTGAGGTGGTGCAGGAGGTAAGCCTGCACGTCCTGGAGGGAGACGCCGGCCAAATGGCTTCTGGCCACGCCCCTGGAGGCCAGGGGCAGATAGATTCTGTATATGAGAAGGCAGGGCCTGTTTTTTGATAAGTTTGATGAGGATGGCCCTAGAAAAGCTAGCGGTGTCCACTTCGAGCTCAACGCAGATTTGCCTATAGAGTTCCAAGATGGAGCCCTGTGAGGTGATGACCCATATGAACTGATACTCGGATGGGTGCCGTCTGCTGGCGGCTCAGCGCAAGGCGGTGGATTTCCCGCTGCCCACATCTCCGGTGACCAGGGCCAGTGCGCCGAGGCGGATGGCGTATTCGAAGCGTTTGGCCACGCCGAGGACCTCGTTGGTCTGCATTATTTCCTTAGGCGCCAGGTCAGAGCCGCAGGGCTCCCTGGTGAGGGCGAAGGAGGCGCAGTAATTTGGGTTCATGAGTTGCTGACCTCTAGGTCTGGCTTTTGCTAGAAAAGGGAGTCGCCAATGGGGGTCGTGGTGGAGCTAGATTCCAAGCGCAGCAGAGATGTTCCGAGGGATGTCGCCCCTGAAGCTGGGGAGAAACTGGGACCTGACGGTGCAGAAGAATCTTTTGATCTTGCCCCTGCCCTGGGGCACGTAGGGCGATGTTGATTCTTGCTTTGTTCTGATCAGGGAATAAGGGATTTTTTCAAATTGGTTTGACCAGGCAGGGATTTTATCCCATTATCCTGGACCTTGGATGTGGGTCTAGGAATGAGGAAGGGGCCGAGGGTGGTGGGATACCCCAGACCTCGAGAGACGGGAATAACTCCCTGCCACATGGTTGCCATCGTACTTTTCGTTGCAGCTTGCGTTAAGAAGATCATGGAGCTGGGGCGGCGTTTTTCTTGGCCCCGGCCGGAGAGGTGCCCCGGTGTGGGGGCGCCCGGCTTTGGGGGCACGGCTTCGTGCCCGCCTATTTTGATGAAGCCCCTACAGCGATTTGGCTTTGGCGTTTCCGCTGCCCTGACTGCCGGGCGGTGACCCGGCTGCCGCCGCGGGGCTACGGTAGCCGGTTCCATGCCCTGGTGGAGACCACTCGGCAAAGCTTTTCCAATAAGCTAGCCCGGGGCAGATGGGACCTTAGCCTGCCGCGCTCCCGCCAGCGCCACTGGCTCAAGGGCCTGCTGCGGCAGGTTAGCCTACACCTTGGGTCAAGCTGGTCGGGCGATTTGCTTGGGGCCTTCGATTAGCTCAGTGGCCGCGGCCAGCCGGTCAACGCAAAGCGAGAGCCCTTTCCCTCCCTGAGCCACCTACCCAGGGGTGCCGTTGTCCTGGCCCGGCCCCCCGGTCTACACATGGGCGAAACACCACCATGGAAGATTGACACGGCGCAAGGCCTACCTCTTCGCGTTCATCGACGACATGAGTCGCCTGATCGTCCACGCCGAGCTTTACCTCGCCGAGGGCCTGGCCCCCTTAGCTATAGGCCTTGCGCCAGGCTCTGCTCAAACGGGGGCTACCACGCAAGTTCTACCTCGACAACGGCCCAGCCTTCCGTTCCCACCACCTGGAAAAGATCACCGCCTCCCTGGGCACCGCCCTGGTCCACTCACCACCCGACGTGCCCCAGGGCAGGGGCAAGGTCGAAAGATTTTTCCGCACCGTCAGGTCCCAGCTCTTCCCCTGCTTAAAGGGCGATATCCTTCGAGACATCAATGAGGCCCTGGAGTACTGGATTAGGGACGTCTACCACCAGCGCAAGCATCTGGGCACTGGGCAGGCCCCCCTGCAATCATTCAACAGCAAGATGGAGTGCGTCAGGTCGGCCCACGCCGACCTGGAAGACTACTTTAGAAAAAGAGCCACACGCCGCGTGGCCCTGGACCGCACCGTTTCTCCGGCCGGCAGGATATACGAGGCCCCAGTGCCTCTGATCGGCAAGCAAATTATCCTCCTTTACCACTATCTGCTGCGCTTGGAATCCAGCTCCACCACAGCCCCCACTGGCGGCTCCCTTTTCTAGCTAAAATCAGACCCGAAGGTCAGCAACTCATGAAACCAAACAACCGCCTAAGCCCTCAGCTTGGTCAAACGCTTCGAATACGCCTTCCGCTTCGGCGCACGAGCCCTAATCACCGGAAATGTGGGCGGCGGGAATTCCACCGCCTTGCTCCGGGCCGACAGCAGGCTGCACCCATCCGAGTATCAGATCATTTGGGTCACCGCCTCACAGAGCTCCATCCTGAAACTCTAAAGACAAATCTGCGTCGAACTCGAAGGGGACACTGCCAGCTTTCCAGGGCCGTCCTCACCAAGCTCATCAGAAAACAGGTCCTGGAGATCGCCCAGAACCGCAAGAAAAAAAATTCGTCCTCATCATCGATGCAGCCTCCCTCCTCAGGCTTCAAGTCCTGGCCGAGTTGCACACTATCACTCAGTTTCAGGGAGGCTCCAAGCCAATCCTGCCCATCATTCTGGCCGGCCGGAATAACCTCATCGACCTCTCCATAGACAGAAACTCCCTGCCCCTGGCCTCCAGGGTCGTGATCAGAAGCCATCTGGCCGGCGTCTCCCTCCAGGACATGCAGGTCTACCTCCTGCACCATCTCAAAATCGCAGGCGTCGAACAAAATCTCTCCTCTGATCCGGCCGTCACCGCCATACAGCAGGGCTCCGGCGGCCTCTTCCGAAGGGCCAATCACCTGGCCCGAGGCGCGATCAAAGCTGCCGCCTAGGAGCAGGCTCAGGTCGTCTCCACGGAGCACAGCCGCATCGCCGCAACAGAATTGATCTGATCAAATGAGGAAGGAAGGATTAGTCCAGGATAATCAGATAAGTTTCGTCAAATTAATCCGAAAAACAACACATGTAGTCCAACTATTCACGACCGCCGTGGACGAAGTCCGAAAGGCCAAAGCTAAGGAGCTTAAGCTGCCCGAAGCCACCCGCTGGGCCGTGCCCAAGGCCGCTGACGGCGGCAGTCTAACCAAAAAACAGTAGCAGGCCCTGACCGAGCTGGGAACCGGCGGCTTCGCCACCGCTATCGCCTGGTGGCTCACGGAGATGTTTGGCTGGATCAGAAAGGCCGCCAGGGCAAGCGCCAGAGGCTACCGTAATGTCTTCACCTTCATGACCATAATCTATTTTATCGCCGCGCCATTGGAGGAACTCATCAAATTCCACAGGTAACGACGAAAAATTTTTTCTGGCCCTCGTCCATGTCAGTCCTCCATGGAGGTGTTACGCCCGGATGTAGACCGGGGGGCCAGGGCAACGACACCCTTTGGTAGGCAACTCAAGGAAGGGAAGGCTCTCCCTTTACGCCAACCGGCGAACCGCGGCCAAACCCCGACCCCTGAGCCAATCGAAGGCCCCAAGCAGGTCGCCCGACCAGCTTAACCCCAGGTATAGGCTCACCTGCCACAACAGGCCCTTGAGCCAGTGGCGTTGGCGGGAGTGCGGCAGGCCAGGGTCCCATCTACCCAGGGCTAGCTTATTGGAAAGGCTTTGCCGAATGGTCTCCACCGAGGCCTAGAACCGGCTCCAGTAGCCCCGCGACAGCAACCGCAACCGGATCACACCCGCCCGGCAGTCAGGGCAGCGGAAACGCCAAAGTCAAATCTCCGTAGGGACCTCACCAAATAAGCAGACACGAAGCCATGCCGCCAAAGCCGGACACTCCCACACCGGGACACCTCTCCGGTCGGGGCCATGGGAAACGCCATTTCAGCCCCATGATCTTTTTAACGCTACATGATCTTCTTTTCACGCAGGCTGCAACAAAAAATACGATGGCAACCAGATGACAGGGAGTTACTCCCGTCTTTCGGGATTAGGGGCGCTCCATAACCCTCAGCCCTTTCCTCATCCCTAGGCCCACACTTAAGGTCCAGAATAATAGGATAAAAATTTCTACCTGGTCAAAGCCCATTTGAAAAAGTACCTTACTTCCGACCAGAACAAAGCAAGAATCAACATCTGCAAAGCCTCATCGATACGTAGCCTCCAACCATCTCCAACCAAAAAAAGAAGCTCGAGCCCAATTAAGGAACCAAGCCATTATTGTTATTGGCGCGTCTGGAGGGATTCGAACCCGCGACCTACGGCTTAGAAGGCCGTTGCTCTATCCAACTGAGCTACAGACGCCCGAAGTTATTGTAGCGTTGCCGGCGGGGAGAAGCTGGGACCTGACGGTGCGGAAGAATCTTTCGATCTTGCCCCTGCCCTGGGGCACGT
>CBCOTF020000303.1:0-1382 GCA_965112955.2 Desulfarculales bacterium | reverse complement strand
CCGGGGAGCCGAGTACCCCTGCCCGGAGTGTGGCAGGTTGTGCAAGGCTCACGACCCCCACGAATGTTACGTAACCGCTCGGGTGCTCCGGATGGACTGCCCCGACCACGGGAGCAAACAGGTAAAGATGCTCTGGACCCGCGAGGGCAGCCGTTTCACCTTGCTGTTCGAGCAGGCGGGCACGACTCTGGTGCGGGAGATGCTCGTGCTGGCTGCAGCCCGCACCATCGGGATCAGCGATACGCGACTTTGGAGGGTGTCCAGGTTTACGGGGGCCAGGCCCTGTCCAAAAAGGGGGTCAAGGTCGTGGCTCTGGACGAAGCCGCCTCCAACCGGGGCCGCAACTACGTCACCGTCTTCATAGACCTAGATCGCAAGCAGAAGCCGGTTATCTTCGTTACCCCCGGCAAGGGCAAGGGCTATCTAGTCCTGTTCCGCTGCTTCCGCGTAAGCATGGCGGCGATCACAATAATATTGCTGCGGTGGTCTGCGACATGTCGCCAGCCTTTCTGACCGCCATCGGCAAAAGTTTCCCCAGCGCCAACGTCACCGGGGACTGGTCCCATGTAATTCAATTTTTCACCGCCGCTTTTCACCGCCGCCGTGGACGAGGTCCGAAAGGCCGAGGCTAAGGAGCGTAACCTGTCCAAGGTCACCCGCTGGGCCGTGCTCAAGGCCGCTGACGGCGGTAGGCTAACCAAGAAGCAGCAGCAGATCCTAACCGAACTGGAAACCGGCGGCTTCGCCACCGCCACCGCCTGGCGGTTCAAGGAAATGCTGCGCTGGATTAAAGAGGCCACCTCTGTATGGGCCGTCCAATGGCGTAGCACCCACTTTGCCCGCTATGCCCTGAAATGCATAGCGCCTGATACCAAAATTTTGGCCCCGGTCCTTAAGATGCTTATGACTCTGGAAGAGCATGCCCACCTAATCCTAAGCCGCTGGTGTTGATTCTTCCTTTGTTCTGATCGAGAAGCAAGGGAACTTTTTAGATTGGCTTAACCAGGGAGGGATCTTTATTCCATTATTCTGGGCCTTGGATATGGGCCCAGGAATGAGGAAATCGCCGCGGGTGGTGGAGCACCCCAAGGCGGGAATGACTCCCTGCCATCTGGTTGCCATCGTATTTTTCGTTGCAGCCTGCGTTAAGAAGATTATGGAGCTGGGGCGGCATTTCCCCTGGCCCCGGCCAGAAAGGCGCCTCCGAGGTGGGAGCGTCCAGCTTTGGGGGCACGGCTTCGTGTGCCTGCCTCTTTTGATGAAATCCCTACGACGGTTTGGCTTCAGCGTTTCCGCTGCCCTGACTGCCGGGCGGTGATCCGGCTGTGGCCGCGGGGCTACTGGAGCCGGTTCCAGGCCCTGGTGGAGACCATTCGGCAAAG
>CBCOTF020000302.1:0-7514 GCA_965112955.2 Desulfarculales bacterium | reverse complement strand
CTGGCCCCCTGGAACCGGAATCCGCAGCCACACCGGCCCCGGGCGCCTTAGAAAACCTCAAACCCCCGGCCCCCTACCCAAAAACCTTGGGGGGTGTTAACGGGTCAGCCGGTTGCCCCCCCCCCCCCCCGGCTGGGCATATACGGATCGGTTGGCGCCATGCCTCGAACCGACGCCGCTAGCTCCCGTTGAGCATTGCGACCATTCTAAAAAAATGGGTGGGGGTTATCCCCGCCCAAGGTTTTCAGAAACGCCCCCTCAACGGAAGCCGCTGGCATGCGCCCCGCCGGGGGTACCCAGCAGACCCGTTTACGGCCAGCGGCGGGCACGCCGCCTAGGAGGTTTGGATCAAGGCCCCGACGCTCAGCTCGTCCGAGGTCAGGGCCACCAGCTCATCCAAAAAGACCACCTGGAAGCTGCCTGGCCCCCGGCTGGCCGTCGCAGCCCTTTGCCCCGCCAGGCCCACAGGTAGCTCAAGCCCCCGCCACCGCCACCGCGTTGGGCTACACCGCCAGGAAGGCCCCCCTCACGGCCGTGACTGCGCAGCCCATAACGGTGGTGGAGCCCATGTAACCCCGGTCTCCACCCGGTCCAGTATTACTGGTATCTTCAACTGGTTGGCCTTGCGCCCCGCGATCTCCATGGACTGCACCCAGTGGGGGGGCAGCGTGCCGATGTTTAGCACCAAGATCTCGGCGGGGCTAACCATTTCCTCCACCTCTCTCGTGGGTGTGGGCTATCACCGATGAGGCTTCGGCGGCCCAGAGGGCGTTGGCTATGAAGTTCATGACCACCAGGTTGGTGATGTTGTGCATCAGGGGTTTTTGCTGTCGCAGGCGGGTCAAGTCCTGGCTGGCCTAGGCGGCTATACTGGCGGGGCTAATGTTCTCTCCTCCCGGTAAAGGGTGGCCGGGGACGGCCCCGCCCGGGTTAGCTGCCAAAATGGTCCCAGCCTCGGGGGCTGAGCCGGCGCAGGCCGCCCTGGGAATTCAGCAATTGTAGGCCCTGGCCGGGAGGGGTTAACCGACCGATCTCGCTCAGCATTAGGCTGCCCGCGGCAGCCAAGGCCATCTTGAGACCCTGGACATGCCCCGGGGCGCAGGTGATTATTAGCTCGTAGTCGTCGCTGTTGCCCAAGACTAGTTCCAGAGGGTTTAGGCCCCAAGCGGCGGCGACTTTGCGCAAGGCCGGGCTGACGGGCAACAGTTCAGCCACCATTAGCGCCCCCGTACCGCTTTGCTCACAGATGTGGTTCAAATCGCCCAACAGGCCGTCGCTGATGTCGATCATGGCGCTGGCCAGGCCACTTTGGCCCACGGCCTGACCCTGGGGCAGGCGGGGCGTGGGGGTGAGGTAGGCCCGGCGCAATTCGGGGTCAGCCTCCTGCGGCGTTTGCTTGAGCTGGCGCAGGCCGGCGGCGGCTTGGCCGGGGTGACCGGTGAGCAGAATGGCATCGCCGGCCCGACCGCCACCGCGACGCAAGGTGCGGCCGGCCGGGGCTTGGCCCATCATGGTCACATCGATGAAGACCGGCCCCTCGGTTTTGGTAATGTTGCCTCCCACCACCACCGCGCGCCAGGGATTCAATTCGGCCAAAAAGCCCAGGTACATCTCTTCCACTTCGGACACCAGGGTCTGGGCATCAAGCCCTAGGCTGACCAGGGCGTAAAGGGGCCAGCCGCCCATGGCCGCGATGTCGCTCAAGTTTACGGCCATGGCCCGACGTCCCAGCTCGTGGGGGGTGATGACCCCAGGCAGGTAATGACGCCCGGCCACCAGGGTATCGCAGGTGACTAGGAACTCTTGGCCAGGCTGGAGCTTAAGTATGGCCGTGTCGTCGCCCAGCCCCAGCACCACCCCCGGCGCGGTCAGGCCACGGCGGGCCAATAGCTCCTCCAGACGGGCGATGAGCCCGAACTCGCCCAGGCCGGCTAGAGTCTCAGGCATGCCCGCCGCCGGCCACAGTTCTCAGGGCCAAGCTCAGAGCGCGGGCAGCGGCCGTAGGATCATCCTGGCAGCACACGGCACTGATAATCGCCACCCCATGGGCTCCGACGGCTATGACCAGGGGGGCATTCAAGGCGTCTATGCCGCCGATGCCCACCACCGGCAGGGGGATCTCCTCCACCACCCGCCCCAGCAGCGCCAGGCCGGCGGCCGGGCCGGCGTCGGCCTTGGAGGTGGTAGCGAAAATCGGGCCGAAGCCCACGTAATCCGCGCCTTCGGCCACGCACTTGCGGGCCTCGGCCAAATCCGAGGCCGAGCCGCCCAAGATGGACTTAGGCCCCAAGAGCTGGCGGGCCAGGGGCAGGGGAAAGTCGTCCTGGCCCAAGTGCACCCCGTGGGCGCCCGCCGCCAAGGCCACGTCCACGCGGTCGTTGACGATGAAGGCCACTCCCTCCTGGTCGCAAAGATGACGCATAGCTCGGGCCGTCTCGATCATCTCGCGGGTGGATCCGGCCTTCTGGCGCAACTGAATAGTGTCCGCCCCGCCGGCGATGGACAGGCGGGCCAGCTCCGCATGGCTGAAGCGGGTTTGCAAAACCTGATCGGTGAGCACGTGCAGGCGTCCCACGGATCTGGACATAAGCCTCCTTCAGGCGGCGCGAGGCATTAGGAGGCAGATGCGCCGTCTCGTCATTATCCTATTACCGCCCGGTCTCCGGTGCAAGCACCCTGTCGAAACAGGACATTGCAAAAGCCTCTCGCCAACGTGTGGCCTCGCCGGATATTTTTTAGATATGCTCGCTATATTCCGTCCGACTCGCCGAGGCCGGCCACAGCCGTCAACTCCAGAGCACGCGTCTGGCGCTGGCCGCAACGCCCAAAGAAATGCCTACCATGAAGACCAAGCACTGGATGACCAGCAACCCCGTCACCGTAAAACCGGACACGCCCATCCTGGAAGCGACCAAGCTGATGAAAGAGAACCAGAATCAACGGCTGCTGGTGGTGGACAAGGACAACGTGGTGGGCATGCTGACCCACCGCAACATCATGGAGACCTCGCCCTCGACGGCCACCACGCTGAGCATGCACAAGCTCAACCACCTCATCAGCAAGCTGACCGTGGCTGAGGTCATGCGCAAAGACCCCATCTGCGTCAGCCTCGAGGACCAGGTGCTGGACATGGTGCTGGTAGGACACGCCAAGGGTACCGGGGCCTTCCCGGTGGTGGACTAGCGAGAGCGCTTAGTGGGCATCGCCACCGAGACCGAGATCTACCGCGCATTTGTGGAATTCTTGGACACCAAGGACAAGGACTCCATGATCACCCTGGAGAACATCGACCTAACCCATGTGGGTGGGGGCCATGAGCCGCATCGCTTCTATCATCGAGAGAAGCGGGGTGCCGGTGCTAGCCATGTCCTCCCTGCCCCACCGCCGCAAGCCCGATTTTCACCGTCTGTGCATACGCGTGCATACCAAACAGATTGACGTCAACGTCAAGGCGTTGCAGGCGCACGCCTACACCGTCGGCGATTAACGGGGACGCCAGCTTATCCCGCGGGCGGGGAGTGGTACCCCGCCCGTATTTTTATTCTCTTGAGCCCTGCCGTTGATCCAGCACCCGACGTACCGCCTCCAGCAGGTCGGTCCTGGTAAAGGGCTTGGCCACGAAATCCGCGGCGCCAACCTTCAGGGCTTGACCGGCCATACCCTCAAAGGAGTAGCCGCTGGCCACCGACACCCGGGCCTGGGGGGTTAGTTCCAGGATGTGGCCCAGGCAGCGGTGGCTGCCCACGTCGGGCATGCTCAGCTCCAGGATCACCAGGTTCAATTGGCGGCCCTGGCGGCGGCAGATCTCCAGGGCCTCTTCGCCACTCTGAGCTATGAATACCCGGTAGCTGGCCCCGCCCAACATACGCCGCCCCACCTCCAAAAGGAGCTGCTCGTCATCCACCAGGAGCAGGGTTTCATGCCCTCCGGCAGCCCCGCGCGCGGCTGGCCGCGGCAAGGGGGCTCTCCGCCGAGTTAGCCGCGGGCCGGCAGCAACACCTGGAAGCTGGTGCCCGCGCCGAGGGAGCTGTGGCAGAAGATGTGGCCGCCATGCCCCTTGACTATGCCGTAGACCGTGAATAGCCCCAGGCCAGTGCCCTAGTCAGGCTCTTTGATGGTGAAAAAGGTGGCGAAAACTTGCCCCTGGATATCCAGGTCCATGCCCTGGCCGTTGTCATTCACCGTCAGCTGCACATAGGGAGCCCGATTCCACATCGAGCCACTGCTGCCGCTGCCCGAGGCCCACCTCCAGGCTGGCCGTTTCCAAAAAAACCGCCAGCCCTGGGGCAGGGCATCCTTGGTATTGGAGGCCAGGTTCAAGAGCACCTGCTCCATCTGGGTAAGGTCGGCGTCGATGGAGAGCAAATCCGGGGTCAGGCGGGTCTCGATGCTGATTACCTTGGGCAGGGTGCGTTCCAGAATGCCCACCACACCGGCCACGGTCTCGTTGAGCACCCGGGGCCGGCGCTCGGTCTTAATATTACGGCTGAAGGTGAGTATCTGGCGCACCAAGTGGCTGGCCCGCTGGGGCACTTCCACGATCTGGGGCAGCTCGGTGCTGTTGTCCTGCCCCCCCTCCTGGGACATTTCCTGGGCGATCTCGGCGAAACCCAACACCGCCGCCAGGATATTGTTGAAGTTGTGGACGATACCGCCAGCCAGTGTGCCCACGGCCTCCATTTTTTGGGCCTGGGCCAGTTGGCTCTCCAAGGTCCCGCGTTGGAGCTCCAGCCGCTTCTGCTTAGGGATATTTATGATGACGTTGACCAGATAGTTCTGGCCGGACAGGGTTATTGCCTCGGCGTACCACATCACCTCGCGCTCCTGGCCATCCTTAAAGAGCAGGCTGTTTTCATAGTTGTGCAGGTACCCCTCTCCGCGCAGGGCCTCCTTGAATTTTTCCACATCCCGCGTGGGGTGGGGCCAGAAGTCCAGTTCTAGGGAGGTGCGCCCTGGCACCTTCTGGCGGATGAAGCCGGTGTCGCGGCAGAAGACCTCGTTATCATCCAGGGAGCGCCCTTCCTCTAGGGTGATGACGGCCACCCATACCGGCCTGGCTATGAAGGCCTTGGCGAATTTATCTTCGCTTTGCTTCGAGGCCTACTGGACCTGCTTGAGATCCGCGATGACCTTGGTGACGCCAAAGGCGCAGGTTTCTCCATCTAGTTCGATTGCTTAATGGGCCGCGGTTTTGCTGTTTCGGCCACCAGACGCTGTCGGTCGGGGGAATCTTGATAGATACCGATCTCCTGGGTGATGCGGCCGATGACCTCCTTCCGGCTATAGCCGGTGATGGCCACGAAACCTTCGTTGATATCCAAATAGTGGCCATCGCTCAGGCGGGTGATAGCGATGACGTCAGGGCTGGCTTGGAAGGATAGACGGAACCTATCCTCGCCGAGGCGCAGGGCCCCCTGGGCCTGTTTGAGGTCCTTGATGGTTTTGGTGATGTGGTCAGTATGCGCTTCTCGCCGGCCAGTTCGACGATCGTGGCCGATACCAGTTCCCAGGCCAGGGCAGGGAGCCATTCTTTAGACACAGCCTGATCTCATCTCCTGATTCCTTCCCAGCCCTTGCCCCAGCAAGCCGTCCACCAGGCGCCTGCGGTCAGAGGGGTCGTGTGATATATGCCCAGCTCGAGGATACTTTTATCGACCACCTCCTGCCGGCGGTAGCCCAGGGCGGCAGTGAGGCCGTCCTTGACGTCGCAGATGCGGCCGTCCGTTCTCCAGGCGTGAGATTATTATGACGGCGGGGCTGGTTAGAAAGACCAGGCGGAACTTCTCCTTACTTTGCCTGAAGGCCTCCTAGTCCTGCTGGCGCTCCTTGTCGGGGCGATCATGTGCCTTCTTTGCGCCAGCAATATGGCTATCGGGACAGCTTCTAGCAGCACCAGGGTAATTGCCAGCAAGCCCCCTCAATAAAGCTCTAAAAATGAGCCCCTTCGTCATCATGAGTAAAATTGGTGTCGTTCCGGTGTCATGCCGCAGCGACCCGCATAGCCAAGTTGAAGCAGGAGGCAATCATGGCCGCCGGCGATTCTGGCCCTTGGCCTGGGGTTGCAACCGCCCTGGCGGCTGGTGGAACAACGTGTGGATACCGATAAACAGCCCCACAAGGTCTTCTTGGAGATTGCCGCCGACCGGGGAGCCGAGTACCCCTGCCCGGAGTGTGGCAGGTTGTGCAAGGCTCACTACTTCCACGAATTCTCACCTGGCGTCACCTCAATCTTTTCCAGCGTCATTGCTACGTAACCGCCCGAGTACCCCGGGTGGACTGCCCCGATCATGGGACCAAATAGGTCAAGATGCCCCGGACCCGCGAGGGCAGCCGGTTCACCTTTCTGTTCGATCAGGCGATCATGACCCTGGTGCGAGAGATGCCCGTGCTGCCTGCGGCCCGCATCATCGGGGTCAGCGACACATGACTTTAGCGGGTGGTCCAGGTCTACGGTGGCCCACCAAGCCATGTCCAAAATGGACTAAGGCTGGGTCAAGGCCGTGGCTCTGAACGAAACCGCCTCCAAGCGGGGCCACAACTACGTCACCGTCTTCATTGACCTAGACCGCAAGCACAAGCCGGTCATCTTCATTACCCCCGGCAAGAGCAAGGGCTGTCTGGTCCTGCTCCGCCGCTTCCTGCGTGAGCATGGCGGCGATCACAACAATATCACCGAGGTGGTTTGCGACATGTCGCCAGCCTTCCTGGCCGCCATTGGCAAAAACTTCCCCGGCGCCAACGTCACCGTGGACTGGTTTGCCGAAATTAAGGAGCGTAAACTGCCCAAGGCCACCCGCTGGGTCGTGCTCAAGGCCGCTGACGGCGGTAGGCTAACCGAAAAGCAGCAGCAGGCCTTAACCAAACTGGAAACCAGTGGCTTCGCCATCGCCACCGCCTGACGGCTCTCAAAGAGATGCTGTACTGGATCAGAAAGGCTACCCCTGCACGGGCCGCCCATAGGCCTGACACCAAAACCCTGCCCCCGGTCCTCAAGGCGTTCATGATTCTGGAAGAGCATCCCCACCTAATCCTAACCAGCTGGACTTCCAACCATTCCAACGTCCGCCTGGAGGGGCTTAATGGCATCTTCCAGGCCACCAGGGCAAGAGTCAGAGACTACCGTAATGTCTTCAACTTCATGACCATGATCTATTTTATCGCCGCGCCACTGGGGAAATTCATCAAATTCCACAGGTAATGACGAAGAACCATTTTTGCTTATTCGGACATGATTTTACTTCAATGTTATCCAAGATAGATTCTCAAAAACTGGCTAAATGATCGAAGCGAGATGCCCTCATCCCAACGTAGTGCTGCATCATTTCCACTGCACTGAGTTCGCCGCCTTTGTCAAGGAGCACAGTCCCGAGGTTAGGACCAATAAATTCCCCTGTTGGACCCAGTTCGTGGCCATGCTCTTCTGTCATCTCTGGCCAAGGCTTACTCCCCAAGGGAAAACTGCCAGGGTCTTTCCTGCTGCCTGGGCAAGCTGTCCCACCTTGGGGTGAGCGCGG
>CBCOTF020000301.1:0-13505 GCA_965112955.2 Desulfarculales bacterium | reverse complement strand
CTCTCCTTTCAGGTTTATCTTTTAGACGTTATGGATCAGGCGATCGAGGATGGCACCGGCCAGGGTAGGATCGTTGATGGTTTCTGTGCTACTGGTCCACGAGCACTTGGGCGGTGACGATGGTGACGCCTAGGCCGTAGCGGTCTTCAAAGACTTCGAGCGTATCCAGGCTCTGCCCCCATGACAGTTTCTCTAGCCCTCAGTCGTCCAGGATGAGCAGGTTGATTTTGGAACTGGCGACGATCATTTTTTGATAACGGCCGTCCCCTTAGGCTGCGACCATTTCGCGCAGGAGGGCTGCACCCTCTTATAGGGGACAGAGTAGCCTTCCAGACAAGCCTTGTAGCCCATAGGGCAGGCGAGAAAGCTTTTTCCTACGCCGGTTGGTCCGCTGATGAGTCAGTTGTGGTGTTCGGCAATCCATCGGCATGAGGCCGGGACCATGATGAGTGACTTGTCCATGCCGCGCCTTTGCCGATAGTCGGTGTCTTCCAGGCCGGCGTCATGCCAGCATTTGGCCTTGGCCAGCCTGTTTTTGAGCCAGCGGTTTTCTTCTCTGTGGATGGCCTCCCTATCCACCATCAGGCCTAGCCTTTCCTCGAAGCCCAGCTCCTAGGCTTCAAGGGTATTCAGCTGTTACTCTAGGGCCTTGAGCATGCCCTCCAGTCCCAGGGCACGGAGCTTGTCCAGAATGGAATTAATCAGCATGGCTCCCTCCTTGGGCAACCAAGAAGTAGCCGGCTTCGCGGATGTTGAAGTTGGGGCTGGATTCCGGGGCCGGCGGGTGATGCGTCCTACGTTTTTGGAACTGATAGGCGCCAAGGCCTTCAGACAGGCGGCCTCCATTCGCGCCTCACCATATTTCTTTTGGTCAGGGTGACCAGGCCTAGGCAGGCCCTGAGGCATTGCTGGGGGTACGCCCGTCGACTCATGATCCCCTCGGTCAGCTTGGCCGTGGCCTGGCCGATCTTGTATATCCAGTTGGTGATTCTTTCGGGGACCCACTTGGCGTGCTCCTGGTGGGAGGGGGGCATGTGCTCGGTCAGGGTGGTGAAGCCGCTTTGCCCCAGGATGCGACGATAGTTGGCAACCCGCTGGCTCTTATGGAAGCATTCCACCATGCGCTCCGTGTAGCGGATATTCAGCTTCTTGCCCATCAACTGATGAGGAACCAAGTAGTAGCGGCGGTCCACCTCCACATGATAATCGATGTGGCCTTTGGCCTCCTTCCATTGGGCATACTGGTAGGCCGTGGCTGATAGAAGCTTAAGCATCGGTTTGTTTAGGAACCCGTACATAGAGCGCTGGCTGCCGGACAGCTTCTTGCAAGGCTGGCTATTGAGCCGGTCTAGAAGCCCACGGATCGCCTGGTTGAGCTCAGCCAGACTGAAAGTTGAGCTCAACCAGACTGAAAAAGGTCCTCAAGGTCCTCTTGCACAAGGCGGCCAGTATCCACCTTTCCACCAGTTGCGCCCCCACCTCGGCCTTAGCCTTGTCACAGGATTTTCGCACCCGGGCGGGCAAAACCGCCGTGCCGTAGTGGGCGGCCACCTTCTGGTAGGTCGGGTTGATGTCGAGCTCATAGCGAAAAGCTTTGCTCACCCCGAATTTGAGGTTGTCGGTCATCATCAACTCCACCAACCCGCCAAAAAGCTGGAAGGCCCGCTGGTGGGAGCCAATCCCGTCGGGCAGACCCTGGGTCCACGTAGCCCCGGCAAAAGTATAATTGCTGCCGCCCAGAGTCGCCACGAAGACCTGGGCCGCCCTAACCTCACCCGTTGGGGGGGACCACCACGTCCATGGTCTGGCCGGCATAATCGATAAGCGTTTTCTCGTCGGACCGATGCTCCTAGCGCATGACCAGCCCCAGTTTGCCTACCATTCCCGGTAACGCTCGCAAAATCAGCTGTATTGGTAGCCCAAGGCATGGACCGCCTTGTACTCCTCCCACAGCAGCGTCGATGTCATACCCTCGCGCCTCAGCTTTTGATGGACCTGGAACCAGTCAGGCTTCGGGCAAAAACCCGTAAACGGCAAGGGTGGAGGTAAAAAGAGCAGCCGCTCAAGCTGCGTCCCATCCACGTTGGTGGGGAGAGGCCAGGACAGGCCAGCGCGCGCAGCTCCACGCAGGTAACGGAACGCCATGGTCCGGCCTATTCCGCAACTATTGGCAAAGTTCCGGTTGCCGCAGCTGGCCTCGTGCTTCAGCCGAAGTATTTCCTTGGTTTTACGCATGAATAACCTCGCCGCCGGCATATGCACCACCCGTGTTGGAGAGGCGCAATATAGCCAATCAGGTGTTATCCAGCGTCGCCTATTACTCCAATTGGACCATATTCCATGGAACCGGTGGCGGCCCACATCGCGTGGGATTACTGCCCCGTTTGAAACGGAATCCGCAAACTGGGACCTGACGGCGCGGAAGAATCGTTCGACCTTGCCCATGCCCTGAGGCACGTATGGCGGTGAATGGACCAGAGCGATGCTCAGGGAGGCGTTGATCTTTTCCAGGTGGTGGAAGCGAAAGGCGGGGCCGTTATCGAGGTAGAGCTTGCGTGGTAGCCCCGTTGAGCAGAGCCTGGCGCAAGACCTGTAGATAAGTGGCCAGGCCCTCGGGAAGGTAAAACTCGGCATGGGCGATCAGGCGGCTCATGCCGTCGATGAATGCGAAGAGGTAGGTCTTGCGCCGTTTGTCGCCCACCAGGAGCATCGGCCCATGCATGGCGTCACTTTGCCAAATGTCGTTGGGCAGCTCGACCTCGAAGCGCCTGCGGTCGACAGGTGGGGCGACCTGTTTGCCCATCAGCCCCGCTGGTGCAGAAAGCGGTAGACGATGGGCGCCTTGAGGATCACGTCGAGCGCGGTCAAGCGTCGGCGCATCATCTCGCTGACGAGGATAGTCACTGACGGAGTGGGCAGTTCCCTGCGCAGTCGGACCAGGGCCTGAGCGGTGTCCTCGTCCAAGGCCCTGCTGACATCCCGGTCCTTCCTGCCCATGGGGTAGAGAGCTTCCAAGCCGCCGTCCTAGCGGTAGAGCCTGACCCATCCCAGGATGGTGAAGCGCGACCGCCTGGTGCGGTTGGAGAAAGGGATTCGCCACTGCTGAGCGCACTTGTTCCGCAGTAACCTCGCCCGTTCACTACGCTCCATGTAGTCCCTGGCAAAAAAATCGCTGATAACGCCGAAACGGAAGATGGCTATTCGTTTTTTCTGGTTCTCGTCCATGTCGGTCCTCCATGGGGGGAGTGTCCCGCCCATGTGTAGACCGGGAAGCCGGGTCAGGACAACGGCACCCTGGGTAAGTAGCTGAGGGAGGGAAAAGGCTCCCGCTTTGCGCCGACCGGCTGGCCGCGGCCATTGAGCCAATCGAAGGCCCTAAGCAGGTCACCCGACCAGCTTGACCCCAGGTATAGGCTCACCTGCCGTAGCAGACCCTTGAACCAGTGATGCTGGCAGGAGCGCGGCAGGCCAGGGGCCCATCTGCCCCGGGCCAGCTTATTGGAGAGGCTTTGCCGAATGGCCTCCACCGGAGCCTGAAACCGGCGCCAGTAGCCCCACAGTCGCAGCCGGATCACCGCCCGGCAGGCAGGGCAGAGGAAACGTCGAAATCAAATAGTTGTAGGGACTTCATCAAAATAGGCAGACAACAAAGCCATGTCACCAAAGCCGGACGCTCTCACACCGAGGGCACTTCTCCGGCCGGGGCCAGGGGAAACGCCGCCCCAGCTCCATGATTTTCTTAACGCAGGACGCAACGAAAAGTGCGATGGCAACCAGATGGCAGGGAGTTCTTCCCATCTCTCAGGGTCAGGGATGCTCCACCACTCTCGGACACTTCCTCATTCCTGGACCCACTCCCAATCTCCAGGATAATGGGATAAAATTACTATTTGGTCAAGCCAATCTGAAAAATTCCCTTGTTTCTCGATCAGAATAAAGCAAGAATCAACACCACCAGCGCAAGCATCTGGGCACCGGGCAGGCCCCCCTGCAACGCTTCACCAGCAAGATGGAATGCGGCAGGTCGGCCCACGCCGACCTGGAAGACTACTCTAGAAAAAGAGCCACGCGCCGCGTGGCCCTGGACCTCACCGTCTCCCTGGCCGGCAGGCTATACGAGGCCCCAGTGCCTCTGATCAGCAAGCAAATCATCCTCCTCGACCACGACCATGACCACGGCCCCGCGTACAGGCCTTATTGGACAGTCTCTCCCACGGTTTGCCCAGGCCGCTGGACCTCACACCGTCAAATGCAGGGTCAAGCGCGACCACCAGTTGCTGCGCTTGAAATCCAGCGCTACCACAACCTCCACTGGCGGCTACCTTTTTAGCAAAAAGCAAGTCCGGAGGTCAGCAACTCATGAAACCAAACTACCGCACCTTCTTCGTCCTCACCAGAAAGCCCTTCGGCTCTGACCTGGCACCCAAGGAAATAATGCAGGCCGTCGAGGTCCTCGGCATGGCCAAACGCCTCGAATACGCCATCCGCCTCGGCGCACTAGCCCTGGTCACCGGAAATATGGGCAGCGGAAAACCCACCGCGTATCAGATTATTTGGGTTACCGCCAGCTTGTCCAGGGCCGTCCTCACCAAGCTCATCAGAAAACAGGTCCTGGAGGTTGCCCAGGAGCGCAAGAAGAAACCCGTCCTCATCGTCGATGCAGCCTCCCTCATCGTCGATGCAGCCTCCCTCCCCAGGCTTTAAGTCCTGGCCGAGTTGAACACCATCACTCAGTTTCAGGGAGACTCCAAGCCAATCCTGCCCATCATCCTGGCCGGCCAGAACAACGTCGCCGACCTCCTCAATATACAGAGCCTCCCTGCCCCTGGCCTCCAAGGTCGTGGCCAAAGGCCATCTGGCCGGCGTCTCCCTCCAGAACATGCAGGTCTACCGCCTGCACCACCTCAAAATCGCAGACGTTAAACAGAACCTCTTCTCTGATCCAGCCATCATCGCCAAGCAGCAGGGCTCCGGCGGCCTCTTCCGAAGGGCCAACCACATGACCCGATGTGCGATCATAGCTACCGCCGAGGAGCAGATTCAGGTCGTCTCCCCGGAGCACGTCTGCATCGCCGCAACAGAATTGATTTGATCAAATAAGACAAGGAAGAAGCAGGCCAAGATAATCAGAAATTTTTCGTCAAATTAACCCGAAAAACAACACCTACGCAGGCGAGCCAGGGCCTGGGCGGTGTCTTCGTCCAAGGCCCTGCTGCCGCCCCGATTATTTTTGCACATAGGGTAGAGGGATACCCGCTTGCCGCCGCCTTGGCGATAGAGCCTGACCCAATCCCAGGATGGTGGAACGCGACTACCTGGTGCGGTTGGAGAAAGGGATTCGCCACCGCTTGGCACACTTATCCTATAATAACTTTTCCCGTTCACCACGCTCCATGTAGTCCCTGGCAAAAAAGTCGTTGATGACGCCGAAACGGAAGATGGCTACTCGTTTTTTTGATCCTCGTCCATGCCGGGCCTCCATGGGAGTGTTTCGTCCATGTGTAGACCGGGGGGCCGGGCCAGGACAACGGCACCCTTGGGTAGGTGGCTCAGGGAGGGAAAGGGCTTTCGCTTTGCTCCGACCGGCTGGCCGCGGCCACTAAGCCAATTAAAGGCCCCAAGCAGGGCGCCCGACCAGCTTGACCCCAGGTATAGGCTCACCTGCCGCAGCAGGCCCTTGAGCCAGTGGCGCTGACGGGAGCGCGGTAGGCCAGGATTCCCCATCTGCCCCGGGCCAGCTTATTGAGCCTCTGCGTTATCATGAATGTAATTAGTGTAGTTCCGGTGTCATGATGCAGCGATCCGCATGGCCGAGTTGAAGTAAGAGACAGTCATGGACGCCGGCAAGCTTCTGGCCCTTGGCCTGGGGTTGCAACCGCCCTGGTGGCTGGTGAAACAGTGTGTGGACACCGATAAACAGCCCCACGAGGCCTTTTTGTAGGTTACCGCCGACCGGGGAGCCGGAGTACCCCTGCACGGAGTGTGGCAGATTGTGCAAGGCTCACGATTTCCACGAATTCACCTGGCGTCACCGCAATCTTTTCCAGCATTATTGCTACGTAACCGCCCGGGCGCCCCGGGTGGATTGCCCCGACCACGGGACCAAACAGGCCACGATGCATTGGACCCGCGAGGGCAGCTGATTCACCTTGCTATTCGAGCAGGTGGCCATGATTCTGGTGCGGGAGATGCCCGTGCTGGCTGCGGCCCGCATCATCGGAGTCAACGACACGCGCCTTTGGCGGGTGGTCCAGTTCTATGTGGCCCAGGCCCTGTCCAAAATGGCCTGGGCGGGGTCAGGACCGTGGCTCTGGACAAAACCGCCTCCAAGCGGGGCCATAGCTACATCACCGTCTTCATTGATCTAGACCGCACCCCCGGCAAGGGCAAGGGCTGTCTGGTCGTGTTCCACCGTTTCCTGCGTAAGCATGGCGGCGGTCACAACAATATCGCCGAGGTGGTCTGCGTCCAGTGCTGTCCAAGACAGGCGTAGTGGCTAAAAATGATCTTATAAAAACGGTTAATTATTTATAAATTTAGCAGTTTTTAAGATAAGGCCGTCGCTTTTGGGCTGGTGTTTTTGGTTCATTGGTGGTTGCCTGTCCAAGTCAGGGCAAGAACGGTAACTGGACCTGTTCGGGCATAAGGGGCGGGGTGTGATAGGGGGGTGGGGGGTTGGAGCCAAACACGCAACTACTTGTATGTGAAGAGATTTAGACGCAGCATGGCGGCCATGTTGGACAGTGACCATGAGGCCAGGGAAAGATGGTGACGCCACCTGAGCAAGAGCAGGGCGATCAAGGCTGTCCAAATCTGGATTTCCAAGGCATTGCTGCTGGTGCCCACGAAGATTTTGACTTTAAAATTTTGCTTAAGCGCCTTGAAGAACAGCTCAATCTCCCGGCGGTCCTTATAGATGTCAGCCACGATGGAGGCCGTCAGCTTGTGGTGGTTGGTCAAGAACACGACCTGCTTTTGATTTTTCTCGTCCCGCACCACCAGACGACGCAGGGGGTAGGGACAATCGGTCAAGCTGCCGGTGAGGAGTATGGTTTGATCGGCCAAGACGTTTTGGGCCTTAGGCCCTGGCCGATTGGCCATCACCTCGAAAACGGCGTTAGATTTTGAGGCAGGTGACGAAGGAGACGCCCCGGCCGGTTCCCTTGCCAAACAGGGCATAATTCTGTTAGCCCCGGTCCAAGACCAGGATGGAGCCAGGGTTTAGGGCCAGTCCCTGGGCCACGGTGCACCGGCCACCTTGGCCTCCGTGAGCAGGACAAAGTTGGGCATATAGTCGTCGTGATCCAGCATGATGTAAGCCTTGACCCCACCCTCCTTGGGATGAGGGCATCTCGCTTCGATCACCTAGCCTGTTTTTGAGAATCTATTTTGGACAACACTGACTGGATACACAAAATCGGCGAGGCTACGGTCAAGCTGGCCGAGGGGATTATGAGCCGGTTGGCGCATCCCCAGCAAGGTTTCAGAGCCTGCCTAGCCTGGTCACCCTGGCCAAAAAATATGGTCAGGCGCGAGTGGAGGCCGCTTGCCTGAGGGCCTTGGCCTGTGGGGCCTTCAGCTTCAAGAGCGTAAAGCGCATCATCGACAAAGAACTGGACAAGGCGCCTTTGTTGACGCTGGCCCCGGAGGCCAGTTCCATCCTTCATCCATCCCAACATCCGCGGAGCCGGCTACTTCTTGACCGCCCAAGGAGGAGGCCATGCTGATTAATCCCATCCTTGACAAGCTCTGCGTCTTGGGGTTGGAGGGCATGCTCAAGGCCCTAGAGGAACAGCTGAAAATCCCCGAGGCCCAGGACTGGGCTTCGAGGAGAGGCTGGGCCTGATGGTGGACAAGGAGACCACCCAAATAAAAAAGCGCTGGTTCAAAAACAGGCTGGCCAAGGCCAAGCTCAGGCATGACGCTTGCCTGGAGGACATCGACTACCGGCAAAAGTGCGGTATGGACAAGGCACTCATCATGGCCCTGGTCTCATGCCTATGAATCGCCGAACACCTGCTCATCAGCGGACCCACCAGCGTAGGCAAGAGCTTTATCGCCTGCGCTCTGGGCCACAAAGCTTGTCTGGAAGGCTACTTGGCCTCCTATAAGAGGGTGCCAGCCATCCTGCTCGAAATGGTCGCGGCCCGAGGGGACAGCAGCTATCACAAGCTGGTTCTTCGTCGTTAACTTGTGGAATTTGATGAGTTCCCCCAGTGGTGCGGCGATGAAAATAGATCATGGTCATGAAGGTGAAGACATTACGGTAGCCTGTGGTTCTTGCCCTGGCGGCCTGGAAGATGCCGTTAAGCCCCTCCAAGCGGGCGGTGGAATTGTTGAAGGTCCAGCGGCTGAGGGTCAGGTGGGCATGCTCTCCCAGAGTCATGAGCGTCTTGAAGACCGGGGCCAAGGTTTTGGTGTCAGGCGCTATGCGCTTCAAGGCATGGTGGGTGAAGTGGGTGATGCGCCATTGGGCAAGCCCGTGCAGAGGTAACCTTTCTGATCCAGTGCAGCATCTCTTCGAACTGCCAGGCGGTGGCGGTGGCGAAGCCGCCGGTTTCCAATTCGGTCAGGGCTTGCTGCTGCTTTTCGGTTAGCCTGCCGCCGTCAGCGGCCTTGAGCACGGCCCAGCGGGTGGCCTTGGGCAGGTTACGCTCCTTAACCTCGGCCTTTCGGACCTCGTCCACGGCGGTGGTGAAGAGTTGGTCTATATGGAGCCAATCCATGGTGACGTTGGCGCCGGGGAAACTTTCGCCGATGGCGGCCAGGAAGGCTGGCGACATGTTGCAGACCATCTCGGCGATATTGTTGTGATCGCCGCCATGCTCCCGCAGGAAGCGGCGGAACAGGACCAGACAGCTCTTGCCCTTCCCGGGGGTAACGAAGATGACCGGCTTTTGCTTGCGGTTTAGGTCGATGAAGATGGTGACGTAGTTGTGGCCCCACTTGGAGGCGGTTTCGTCCAGAGCCACGGCCTTGACCCCGGCAGGTCCATTTTGGACAGGCTTTGGGCCACACGTAGAACTGGGCCACCCGAAAAAGTCGCGTGTCGCTGACCCCGATGGTGCGGGCTGCAGCCAGCACGGGCATCTCTCGTACCAGGGTCATGGCCGCCTGCTCGAACAGCAAGGTGAGCCGGCGGCCCTCGCGGGTCCAGGGGATCTTGACCTGTTTGGTCCCGTGACAGGGGCAGTCCACCCGGGGCACCCGGGCGGTTACGTAGGAATGCTGCTGAAAAAGATTGAGGTGCACCAGGTGAACTCGTGGAAGCCGTGAGCCTTGCACGGCCTGCCACACTCCGGGCAGGGGTACTCGGCTTCCTGGTCGGCAGCAACCTTCAAGAAGACCTCGTGGGACTGTTTATCGGTGTCCACACGCTGTCCCACCAACCGCCAGAGCGGTTGCAACCCCAGGCCAAGGGCCAAACAATTCGCCGGCGTCCATGATTGCCTCCTGCTTCAACTCGGCCATGTGGATCGCTGCATCATGACAGCGGAACTACACCAACTCTACTCATGATGACGAAAAGGCGTACTCGTTCGCTCCGTCCAGTAACGGCCTCCAAGGAGGACGGCGTATGGCAAAAACTAGCGGCACGGCCCCGGCCATAGGCCTGGTCCTGCTACTGGCCATGTTGGCCCTGGCGGCCGGCTGCCAGCAGCTGGCTGATCTGAAGGAGGAGTTCGACCCTCGCCTGTCCAAGGCCGACCAGGCCTATCAAGCGGCGGTGGAACCCTATCTGACTCTAGGCGTGGTTTACAAGGGCCCGGCCACCGAGATGAAGGCCCGCGTTCTGCCGCTAACCCCCACGGTGCGCCGCGCCGTGGCCCTACGCACGGCCCAGGCCCTGGCCCAGGACCAGGCTGGCGGCCAGCGCCTACAGGAAGAGGCCCAGGCAGACTTGGCTCGCAACCTGGAAGTGGTGGTGAGCCTCTATGTGCCCGAGCGCCATTGGAGTGACCTCACCGCCGACAAACCCGACTGGCGGCTGGTAATCCTGGACGGCGCCGGACAGCGCCTGGAGCCGATAGACATCCGCCTGATCCGCGAGAAGGAGCGCTCAGCCCTGAACCAGACGCTGTATTATTTTTGGGGACCCTGGGACAGGCTCTTCCTTGTGCGCTTCGCCGCACCCCAGGCCCCACCAGCCCGCCTGCTGGTGACCGGCGCCCTCGGCCTGGTCGAGATACCTCTCAAGCTGGACTAATATCCAAATCGTCATAGGCGGGGTCCACCCCCGCCCGCCAATATCCCGCCCGACGCGGTCAAGGACGCACAGCCCGCCACTGGCGTCGCCAAACTCTACAACAGCTTTATGCCCCCGCCGAAGGGATGGACCGCCACGCGGTCACACCTCTGGCTCTTGGCCACGTACATGATCTGATCGGCGCGGACCGCCAGGTCCTATGGGGGCCTTCCCTGGGGACCCAGATCGGCGATGCACACGCACACGGTGAACCGGCGAGGGGGGAGCCCTGGGCTATCCGTTGGCATTCGGGAAGACCAGGACGGCGATACCCTAGCGCACCCGCCGGGCCACGGTGAGGGCCTCCTCAAGGGAGGAGCGAGGGGGGGTAAAAACCATGAACTCCTCGCCGCCGTAGCAGCAGACCAGATCGCTGGTGCCCACCTGGCGGCGCAGCTCGCTAGCGCAGCCGGCCAACACCCGGTCGCCCTCAAGATGGCCGTAGCTGTCGTTGAAGGACTTGAAATTATCCAGATCCAGCAAAAGCAGGCAAAAAGAGTTGCCGTAGCGCCAGGCCGATTCCACCTCCCGGCCCAAGATAGCGAAGACGAAGCGCTGATTGCACAGGCCGGTGAGCTCGTCGGTCACCGACAAGCGCCTGAGTTCGTCCTCCAGGCATCGCTTGTCGGCGAAGTCCACCAGGGTCCCCACGCCCCGCATAATCTGCCCCTGGTCGTCCAAAACCGGCGCGGCCAGGAAGTACAAGTGTACCGCTCACTCTGGCCGGCCAGGCTCTCGAATCTCATTTCGCACTTCCAGCCGCCCTCGATCATGGCTGAACGTTTGAGCCCCAATTAGCCGTAAAGCCCCTCGATGCCCAGGCTGTCACCGTCCATAACCAAGTCGGCCAAGACGGGGAGCGGCTCGAGATAGAAGGGGTGCCACTGGCGATTGGTGCCCACTACGGCCTACGGATTCCAGGGAAGTGAACCATGCATTCCATTTGGATTCTTCATCGTTAACTGTGGAATTGGATGAGTTCTCCTAAGTAGTGCGGCGATGAAATAGATCATGGTCATGAAGATGAAAACACTACGGTAGCCTCTGGCTTTTGCCCTGGCGGCCTGGAAAATGCCGTTAAGCCCCCTCCAGGCGGGCGTTGGAATGGTTGGAACTCTAGCGAATTAGGATCAGGCGGGCAAGCTCTTCCAGAACCATGAGCGCCTTGAGGACCGGGGTCAGGGTTTTGGTGTCAGGCGCTATGCACTTCAGGGCATGACGGGTGAAGTGAAGTTGGTGGTGCGCCACTGGACGATTCGTACAAAGGTGGCCTCTCTGATCCAGCGCAGCATCTCCTTGAACCGCCAGGCGGTGGCGAAGCCGTCGGTTGGCAGCTCGGTCAGGACCTGCTGCTGCTTTTTGGTTCTCCTGCCACCGTCAGCGGCCTTGAACACGGCCCCGCGGGTAGCCTTGGGCAGGTTACGCTCCTTAGCCTCGGCCTCTTGGACCTCGTCCACGGCGGTGGTGAAGAGTTGAACTACATAGAACCAGTCCACGATGACGTTGGCGCCGGGGAATTTTTCGCCGATGGCGGCCAGGAAAGCTGGCGCGACTTGTCGCAGACCACCTCGAGCCCCTGAACCTGGTGCGCGCCATGCACAGAGCATAGGCGCCGTGCCGCTCTCGGGCGACAGTTCGGCCCTAGCCCACGACATGGAGAACCTGTTAGAGCGAGCGCACTCGGTGCCCTTTGGGCAAATTGATACCAGCGCCCTGATCCTAGACCTGATGCACGTGCATCCGTTCAGGATGCAGGCCCCACAATACGCCCTTGCTAGACAAGGCCTCCCTAGATGTGGAGGGAGGGCCTGACCCGGTAGTTGGACTCCGACTTCGACGCCGTGGAGGTGGCGCGCCCCTTTGTCAGCTCCCTGTGGCTCAAGCGCTGGCCTCCCGACATGATCTTCAAAATGGTGCGCCGCCACCTGCGCGAGGGCCTGGACCTACTCAAGGATCTGCCCGGCCGCCTGGATCACCTGCTGGGCATGGTGGAACGCGACAAGATAAGCATGGAGTTCAAGCATAAGGCTTGATGCCACTGGCCAAAACCATCCAGAACTCCAGTAACCGCGTCACCATGGACCTGATCGTGGCCGCGCTGATCGTAGGCAGCTTCATGATCATCACCACCGGCATGGAGCCCAAAATCTTCGGCCTGCCTGCCCTGGAGCTAATCGGCTATCTCTTCAGCGTCCTCATCAGCTTGTGGCTGGTGTGGGGCATCTTCCGCTCGGGCAGGTCCTAATGTTGAAAGGCCGCCCATGGCCAGCATACCAACCAAGCACTCGCGAACGCGCGACGTCTTGACGTCCGCCCTAGATGATTGCTATAATTAATTTAGTTTGAACTTATCAGTGTGTTCCCATGCCACACGAATTCCGTTTCAAACGGGCCAGTGCTTTCATGGAATGTGGGCCACTTGGGGTAGTAGGCGACGCTGGATAACACCTGGTTGGTTATACTGCGCCTTTCCAACACAGAGGGTACAGATGTCGGCGGAGAGGTTATCCATGCGTAAAATCACGGAAGTACTTCGGCTGAAGCACGAAGCCGGCTGCGGCAACCGGGACATTGCCAAAAGTTGCGGGATAGGCCGGACCACGGTGTCCCGTTACCTACATCGAGCCGCGCGCGTCGGTCTGTCCTGGGCCCTCCCCACCAGCTTGGATGAGACGCCGCTTGAGCGTCTGCTCTTTTCACCTCCACCCTTGCCGTCTACGGGTTTTAGCCCAGAGCCTGACTTGGTCCCAGGGCCATCAAGAGATGAGGCGCAAGGATATGACCTTGGCGCTGCTGTGGGAGGAGTATAAGTCGGTCCATGCCTGGGCTACCAATACCGCTGCCGAGGCCACGTGGGCTCAGGGTCTGCCCGACTGGATCGGCTCCTACCAGCGGGCCTTCCAATTTTTTGGTGGAATGACGGAATTGATGGTGACCGATAACCTCAAGTCCGTGGTGAGCAAGGCTTGCCGCTACGAGCCCGACATCAACCCGACCTACCAGGAGATGCCCGTCCACTATGGCAAGGCGGTTTTGCCTGCCCTGGTACGAAAACCCCGTGACAAGGTCAAGGCCGAGGTGGAGGTGCAACTGGTGGAGAGGTGGATACGGGCCGCCCTGCGCAAGAGGACCTTTTTCAGTTTGGCTGAGCTTAATCAGGCGATCCGTGGGCTTCTAGATCGGCTCAACAACCGGCCTTTCAAGAAGCTGCCCGGCAGCCGGCGTTCCATGTACGAGTCCCTGGACAAACCGGCGCTCA
>CBCOTF020000300.1:0-1647 GCA_965112955.2 Desulfarculales bacterium | reverse complement strand
GGCGGTGATCCGGCTGCGACCGCGGGGCTACTGGAGCCGGTTCCAGACCCTGGTGGAGATCTTTCGGCAAAGCCTTTCCAATAAGCTAGTAGCCCTGAGCAGATGGGACCCTGGTCTGCCGCGCTCCTGCCAACGCCACTGGCTTAAGGGCCTGCTGCGACAGGTGAGTTTATACCTGGGGTCAAGCTGGTCGGGTGACTTGCTTGGGGCTTGCTATTGGCTCAGTAGCCGGTGCGTGGCCGCGGCCAGCCGGTCAGCGCAAAGCGAGAGCCCTCTCCCTCTCTGAGCCACCTAACCAAGGGGGCCGTTGTTCTGGCTCGGCCCCCCGGTCTACACCTGGGCGAAACACCCCCATGGAGGGCCGACATGGACGAGGGCCAGAAAAAACGAGTAGCCATCTTCCATTTCGGCGTCATCAGCGACCTTTTTGCTAGGGACTACATGGAGCGTGGTGAACGGGAGAGGTTACTGCGGGATAAGTTCGCCCAGCGGTGGCAAATTCCCTTCTCCAACCGTACCAGGCTGTCGCGCTCCACCATCCTGGGATGGGTCAGGCTCTACCGCCAAGGCGGTGGCGAGCTGGAATCCCTCTACCCCATGGGCAGGAATGACCGGGACGGCAGTAGGGTTTTGGACGAGGACACCGCCCAGGCCCTGGTCCGCCTGCGCAGGGGACTGCCCACTACGTCAGGGACTAACCTCATCAGCGAGATGATGCGCCGACGCTTGACTGCGCTCGACGTGATCCTCAAGGCGCTCACCGTCTACCGCTTCCTGCACCAGCAGGGGCTGATGGGCAAACAGGTCGCCTCACCTGTCGACCGCAGGCGCTTCGAGGCCAAGTTGCCCCCAACGACATTTGGCAGAGTGACGCCATGCATGGGCCGATGCTCCTGGTGGGCGACAAACGGCGCTAGACCTACCTCTTAGCCTTCATCGACGACATGAGCCGCCTGATTGCCTATGCCGAATTTTGCCTCTCCGAGGGCCTGCCCAATTATCTAAAGGCCTTGCGTCAGGCCTTGCTCAAACGGGGCTACCACACAAGCGCTACCTCGACAACGGCCCAGTCTTCCGCTCCTATCACCTGGAAGAGGTCACCGCTTCCTTGGGCATCGCCCTGGTCCACTCACCGCCCTACGTGCCCCAGAGCAGGGGCAAGATCGAAAAATTTTTCGCACCGTCAGGGCCCGTTTTTCCCCGGCTTCAAAGGCGACATCCTGTTGTTTTTCGGATTAATTTGACGAAAGCCCTCTGATTATCCTGAACTGATTCTTCCTTTCTTATCTGATCAAATCAATTCTGCTGCGGCGATGCGGACGTGCTCCGGGGAGACGACCTTAGCCTGCTCCTCGGCAGCAGCTATGAACGCGGCCTCGGGCCAGGTGGTTGGCTCTTTGGAAAAGGCCGCTGGAGCTCTGCTGTATGGCGGTGACGGCCAGATCAGAAAAAAATTCCGTTTGACGCCTGCGATTTTGAGGTGGTCCAGGAGGTAGACCTGCATGTCCTGAAGGGAAACACCGGCCAGGTGGCTTCTGGCCACGATCCTAGAGGCCAGGGGCAGGGGGTTTCTGTATATGAGGAAATCGGCAAGGTTGTTCTGGCCGGCCAGAATGATGGGTAGGATTGGCCTGGAGTCTCCCTGAA
>CBCOTF020000299.1:0-6738 GCA_965112955.2 Desulfarculales bacterium | reverse complement strand
GGCCTCCATTCTTAACAGCCTGAAACTGGGCTTCCGCACTCTGGCCATCCAGAAGCGCTCCGGCGAGGTCTGGCAGGTGCTGGGGGCGGTGAAGACCGAGTTCGCCCGCTACGGCGAGATGCTGGACAAGGTGCGTAAGAAGCTCCAGGAGGCCGAGGGGCACATCGACAAGATGGCGGTGCGCAAGAGGGTCATCGACCGTAGGCTCAAGGAAGTGCAAACCCTGCCCGAGGCCCAGGCCGCCGGGCTGTTGGACATGGAGCGGCAAGAGCCCTTGGAGGCGGAGACGAGCGAAGACGAGGGCTAGCCCCGAAGGGGGTAGTATTTGGGGGGAAAACAATCTGAGCGATGACCTGGCCGCGCAAGATTGCCATAATCCTGGCGACCGCAATGTTATTGGGCGTGGGGGTCCCGTTTCTAGCAAAAAACGCTCTGGATCGGGAGCTTACCCGCGATTAACATCAGTTCGTCTCGCTAGGAACGTTGCTGGCCAGGCAGTATCTGCTGCCCTACAAGGATTATCCCTAACGCATACAAGATAAACTTGAAAGAAGAGTCCATGAGAAAGAGCTGGCATGCTTGACCGGCGATAAGACCCCTGTGGCATAATGCAGACACCAGCGGCGCCGTGCCCCGGCCATCAAGCCCACATCACCGGATTAGGTGGCCCTTTTCAAATGGAATGTATGGCCCACCTCCCTGGAATTCGCAGTTAGTGGTGGGGGACGGTTCTTATCTTGCCGGATGGAGGAGTATGGGTATTGAAATCGCGGTTGGCGTTTATCCTATGCTTACCCGCAAAATCGAAGGGATTAGCCGTTGCTGACTAACCCCTTGATAGTTATGGTGGAGCTGATCGGGATCGAACCGACGACCTCATGACTGCCAGTCATGCGCTCTCCCAGCTGAGCTACAGCCCCGTAAAAATTTTAATAACAGAACCCGGCCTCACTGTCAACCGAACCTTGACCGCAAAATGCAGGTCAAGCCTTTGGATGCCGGATTGCTCGGCTGGGCGGTGAACTCCAGATGCCGCCTGGTTTTGGGGGGTATTGGTCTACGGCGCTGGCCAAAAAATTTCCGCCTGGCCCGGAGGCCAGGGGCTTTTCGGTGTCGGCTGTGGTAGACTTATGGCAAAAACCTCGTAAATATCGTTGGTTGTCGTAAAAATTTTCGGCAAGGCCACGGACGGAGGCCGTGATTGGGCAGCTGCGGGCAATGATCTCGCGTTCTTACAGAGTTGGTCCGGCTCAAACTACATGGTAGTAGGAACTTTGTCCACCGCCAGTTGCGTCTGGCTCCTCCCTCAGGCGGGTTTTGCTCCTCGCCTTAAATTGACGCCTTGTGGCAGTATGTTATCTCGATCGAGCTCCGCACCGCCGCGCCGTCAGGCATCAGCGGCGCCAGGCCGAAGGGGGGAAGAGGGCATGGCGGAGCAGGCCTAGCGCCACTTCTGCCAGGCGGAGGTGAAGAGTACCTCGCTGTGGGACCTGTGCACCATGCCGCCGGAGCCGATAGCCGAGTTGGCTGACATCCTAAACGTGCTGGATTCCCTGCACATCGAGTGAGGACTGCTGAGCGCCTACCAGGCCGATTACCCTCTGGTGTGGCCCCGCGAGCTGATTCCAGCCTTCGACGCCCATCTGATCTAGTACAAGCAACTGCCGGCCTTCAGCATGGTGGTTTTCTGGACCTTCCCCTGTCCTACCAGGACGAGGGCTTTCAATTGGACATGCGTCCTGCCCGAGGGGCAGCCCACCAACTCCACCCGGGCCGCTCAGAGCCGCGTCCTGATACGCGATCGCTTACCCCGCAACCAGCTGACCGGCTTCGAGCAGGCCATGGGCCGCCGGGCCGTGACTCGCTTCAGCTGCTACAATCAGCTCCTGTTCCATCTGTTCAAGATGGACCGGGGCTACGTGCTATCCCGCGACCCCTCCGGAGCCATACACTTGGCCGGCATCTTCGCCTCCTTCCCCTCAGGCCTGGATGGCGAGATTAAGCGCTACGGCCGCCAGGGGAGCAATTTCAGCCAGGGCGACAACGATCTGTACGCCGCCAACCGGCTCTTCGTGTAACGTTTTCTCTTGGGGCAGGCGGGATTCGCCATCTGCGGCGAGCGTCACACCTCGGCAGCCCTGTTCGTGCAGCGGCTTCATCGCCGGCGTGGGCGCTACGCCGTTAAGGTGCTGGGCGACAGCGACCGCGTTAAGGTGCTGGGCGACAGCGACCGCATAATTATTACTCTCACCAATCTGGGGGCCAAGGGCGGCCTGCCCAGGGTGGAAAAGGTGGCCCTGGTGGCGTCTCTGTGCGAGCGCAAGGAGGCTGGCCGTCTCTTGGCCGAGGCGGGGTCTTTTGTGGACTCGGCGCGTAATATCGTAATATTGCACGTGCATTACAGCCAGTATGTCTACTACCCCGGTAACGTGCTGGAGGATCGCGCCCTGAGCGTCCTGCGCCAGGAGCTGATCCATCCCCAAACCGGGCGCACTCTGGAGTTGGACGTGCTGAATTGGCCGTGCTGGGCCTGTGGGCCACGATCGCCTCTTGGTGTTCAACGACATCGTGCGTGGCGAGTTCCACGGTTCCATCGTCTACCGGGGGCGCGAGCGCGTGGAGGGTCGTGGAGACATCAAAAGTCGGCTCAAATGCCTGGCGGCCTGGCTCAGCAAGCACCGCCTTATCGTGGCCGAGTACTCCCCCGACCATTTCGAGCGCGTCATGCGCATCCTGTCCTCCTTCTTCTTGGATGACCCTCCCCAGGAAGAGAAGCTGACCCGCAGCCTGGAGCTACGCCGGGAGGTGGTCAAGGCCTTGGCCGACGTGCGCATGTCCCATCGCCTGCGCCTGTTGGAAAAATTGGTGCAGAATCGGGCCGGCGCCTCGGGGCGCAAGCTTAAGCTGGCCCACGTGCTGACCATTTTGGTGTACGTTTTGGAACAAGAGGGCCAGGACCTGACCCGCCAGCACCCTCGCTCCCTGCGCAAGTTTTGCGCATCTGTCGCAAGCAGATGGCGGACAAGGACCTGCAACGCCTGTCCCGGGGCGGCGGGGCCAAGGGCCTGTGTACGAAGCGCGAGGTGCTGGGCGAGTACCATCAGCTCAGTTTTCTGCTGGACCATCGCGAGGGCCAAGGTCCGGTTTCGGCCTCTGCCCAGACTCTGGGGCAGGCCGCGGTTTGACGCCCCGTCTGGCCCCCGCTAAACTCTAGGGATCATGACGCCCAATCCTGACCAGTATCCCTCCCCCCCAGGGCTTGTCGACGGCTTTGGCCGCCGCCTGCACTACCTACGCATGTCGGTCACCGACCGCTGCAATCTGCGCTGCATCTACTGCATGCCTCAGGAAGGCCTGACCAAGTTGCCCCACGCCGAAATACTCACCCTGGAGGAGTTGGCCCGGGTGGTGGCGGTGGCGGTGGACCTGGGCGTGGACAAGATACGCCTCACCGGCGGGGAGCCGCTGTTACGCCGGGATCTGGGCAGCCTTTTGGCCAAGCTATCCGCCCTGCGTCCCCGGCCGGATCTGCGGCTGACCACCAATGGCCGCTTGCTGGACCAGAATTTGCCCATGCTCTTGGAGCATGGCGTCTCCACGGTCAACATAAGCCTGGATACCCTGAATTCAGAGCGCTACGGGGCCATCACCGGCCTGGAGCCTCGGGAGGGGCAACGAGCCTACGCCCAGGCCTGGGAGGGCGTCGAGGCGGCCCTGGCCAGCCGGCGGGTCACGGTCAAGATCAACGTGGTGCTCTTGGCCGGGATCAACGAGGACGAGCTGGCCAATTTTGCCCGGCTCACCCAGATCGCCCCCTGGCGGTGCGCTATATCGAGTACATGCCCGTGGGCCGACACACCGGCTTCTTGCCCCAGCGCTTTCTGGCCGCCGAACAGTTGCTGGAGGTGCTCAAGGGACTGGGACGCCTGAAAGCCCTGCCCGGCCGCACCGGCGACGGCCCGGCCCAGCGCTACCGTCTGGCCGGCGCCGCCGGCGAACTGGGGGTCATCAGCGCCTTGACCAGCCATTTTTGTGGGTCCTGCAACCGTCTGCGCCTGTCAGCCGAGGGGCTCTTGGCCCGCCGTTTTCCGATCAGACCGGACCCAAGGCCCTCTTCAGCGGGGCCAGCAATCAGCAATTGGCCCAGGCTCTGGGACAGGTCGCGGCCAACAAGCCTCGCCAGCACCACCAAGACCCCCAGGGCGAACGCCACTCCGGTTGCCATATGTCACGCCTGGGCGGTTAGCGGGATGCCCTCGCAGGGCATAAACGGGTCGATTGGCGTTATAGCCTGAGCTTAAGCCGGCGGCTCCCGTTATGGGTTAGCGAAGGACTGGCGCCTGGTTTAGCCTCTCTTGTCCCTCGGCCCCTCTCGGGGGGAGCGGGCAGAGTGAGGGGGGGCTGATCGGGGGACAGTAAGCATAGCCGAAGGCCAATCCGTAACGAGCACGCCCTAACGCGGCGTTAGGGTTGAAGATTGCAAATCAGCTAGGCTAACATCATACATGCGTTGCGCCGAGCCTGGAGGTCAACGTGCCCATACTAGCTTGGACCAAGCTGGCCGAGAAACGCATCAAGGACGCCATTGAGCGCGGCGAGTTGGACAACCTACCCGGGGCCGGCCGACCCCTTGAGCTGGAGGGCGATGACTCCTGCCTGCACCCCGAATTGCGCATGGCCTACAAGGTGTTGAAAAACGCTGGGTTCACGCCGCCGGAATTGGACGTGCGCAACGAGATCGTTCAGATGGAGGACATGCTGGCCCGGGCGCCTGATGAAAAAGCCCGCTACCAGGCCATCAGGCGCCTCAATTTTCTGACCATGAAATTGGAAGTCTTGCGCCCCCAGTCCGCGCTCCTGGAAGAGCACCGCTACGCCGGCAAGATATTGGACAGGCTGGACAAGAAAAAAAACAAGCCCGGCGACGGCTGATCTGCCTCCGCCCCAGAGGGACCAGCGCCATGGAGGACATGAAATGCGACCATTACGAGGACATCCGCCTGTTTGACAGCAAGGCGCAGGTCCTCTGGCTTCTGGCCCTCTTGGCTGCCCTGGCGACCTTGCCCTTCCTGACCGGCAGCTACCTAGTATACACCGTCAATCTGGTAGCAATCAACGTCATCGTGGCCTTGGGGCTAAATCTGCTGGTGGGCTACACCGGTCAGACCAGCCTGGGGTCCGCCGGCTTTTTTGCCATCGGCGCTTACGGCACCCTGGCGCTAATGACCAACCTGGGGTCGCCGGTGCTTTTGGCTCTGCTCCCGGCGGGGCTGTTGGCCGCGGGTTTCGGCTTTCTGCTGGGCCTGCCGGCCCTGCGTCTGAGGGGGCCCTATCTGGCCATCGCCACTCTGGCGGGCTCACCACCACCCAGATCCTGAGGCGTATCGAGTTTCTGGGCGGGCACATGGGGGGCTTCAAGCCCCGCCGCGGGAGATCTTGGGCTTGACCATCAGCAGCGACGTCGACCGCGATGCCCTGATCATGCTCCTGTGCCTATTGTTGACCTGGTCGCAACCTACCAAGGCCTGGGTAGGGCGGGCCTTCGTGGCCTTACGCGACTCTGACATCGCCGCCGAGTGCATCGGCGTCAACCTCCAACGCCTTCTATACCGGCATCGCTGGGGGACTCATGGCCTTCATGCTGGGCTTCATCAACCCCCACATTTTCAACATAATGGTCTCCATACGCTTCCTGGACATGGTCGTGGTGGGCGGGCGGGGCTCCATTCTGGGCTCGGTGGTGGGCGTGGTGCTCATCACCTTTTTGCAAGTCAAGCTGGTCAGCATCTCGGGCCTGGCCTACCTGGGGCCGTTGCTCGTGGAGATCAGCACCCGCTTCTTCACAGAGAACGGGCTGCCCAACGTGCAGTTCGTGGTCTTCGGCCTGACCATGGTGCTCATCGTCACCTTTGAGCCCCTGGTGCTCTACGGCATGTGGATCAGGACCAAAAATTACTGGTGCACCTGGCCGTTTTAGGCCAAGGGAGCGACCGGCGGGCATAGCCATTCAGATCAAGCTGCGCAGGATAGGCCGCTATGCGCTGATTTTCGTCGCCGCCCTGTGGGTGCTGTTCTAAGAATGGGTCTGGGATTATTTTATCGCCCTGATCGCCAGCCTGGTCAGGGTCCAGGCCGTGCGCCGAGCCGAGCCGGTGATCGCCAGGCAGGATCGCTATGTGTCGTGCGCCATAGAGCCAACACGCCATAGTCGAAACTGGGGTGCCACCGAGAGAGGCCGACAATAATGTATCCTTACCAGCTCCTAGCCTCGGGCATTACCATCGGGGCCACTTATACCCGTATGGCGCTGGTCATGGTCATCATCTACAAAACTAGCGAGGTCTTGAAGTTAGCCCAGGGTTACACGCCTACGCTCAGCGCCTTCGTGGCCTTTACGTTCATGACTAGCCAAGCCCTGGCCTTTGCCGTGGTCCTGTCCTTCGCCTTTTTTCTGGAGGCCTTCCTGGCGTTCGCCTTCTTGCGTCGGGCCAATGACCCCACGGTGCTGGGGCTGATTATCATCACCCTGGGCCTGGAGATGGTCATCTACGGCCTGGCTCTCTGGAAGTGTGGTGGCGATCAGAAGAATTTCCCCTCCCCGGTGAGCGACTTTACGACCTACGACCAGGGGGCCGGGGTAGTGATGAGCCAACTCAATTTGGCAACCTGGCGGCGGCCCTGTTCCTGATGCTTTATCTGTTCCTGTTTCTTCGTTACACCAAAGTGGGCGTGGCCATG
>CBCOTF020000298.1:0-33483 GCA_965112955.2 Desulfarculales bacterium | reverse complement strand
TGCGCGAAATGGTCGCGGCCCGAGGGGACGGCAGCTATCAAAAAATGATCGTCGCCAGTTTCAAGACCAACCTGCTCATTCTGGACGGCTGGGGGCGGGAAAACTTTCACGGGAGCAGAGCCTGGATATGCTCGAAGTCCTAGAAGACCATTACGGCCAAGGCGTCATCATCGTCATCGCCCAAGTGCCCGTGGACTAGTGATACGAAATCACCAGCGAGCCCACCCTGGCCGATGCCATCTTCGGTCGCCTGATCCATAACGCCTGTAAGGTAAATTTGAAAGGAGAGGCCATAAAAATTGGTGGTGTGAGGGTCTATCCATATCTGCTCGCTTCGTACGAACCCAGGTTATACCAAGCCTGGGCCGGGGGATGCCGCGTTCTCTGGCCACGTCTCCGGACTGCCAACTATGCCCGGCGTTGGTGGTGGCCTTTATCTGGCCGGCTTTGGTCTATACCGACCCCCTCGCCCTGTTGGCTGATCTGCAAATCGTCGGCCCCTTGGAGAAAGGTCTGAGGGGCGGGCTAGTCTTGAGCGCTTAGGAATGGCTGGCAAAGGCCGACGAGGAGCTGGTCGCCTTGGCGCAGGGCCTTGACAACTTGGCGCGGGAGCTGACCTAAGCGGCGGACCAGGGTCAGGCAGGGGCCTGGTTGGCTCCGGACCTGCCATGGCTTACCGCCGGGCGCGAGCACCTTCCGGCCCCGTGCAGTGGGCGTCTGTCGATCAGCCAGGCGCTACGCCGGCAAATACGTCGTCAGGAGGGGGAGACCGTATCTCTACGAAAGCGGCGGGCCGCTGTCCCTGTTCGTGGTCATGAACTCTGGGGGTGCCGGGGGGCATGTTTTTCAGATGGCGGGGCACATCGACACCGCCGAGGAGGCCACGGGGAGGAAACGCACTCTCAGCACGAGAGATATTTTGCAGTTCGCTGAAATGTCGGATCAAAGCCAGGTGGCCGTGCGCATGCGCCTGGCCGTCGGCAAAGCGGGCGTTTGCCGGGCGGGCTTTGTGGTGCGGGTTAGTTCCGTATACCTATAAGGCATGCTCAACGCCTTCTGTCTGCGGCTGAAGGCAAACCTCATCAAGCTGCAAGGCTATCTATCCCAAGATAATTCAGTAAACGCAGTTGCAATCCACCGGAGGGATCCATGAATACCCTGGTGTTAGCCCTGTGCTTGGCCTTGGCCCTGTCCGGGCCCTGGGCATCCCTGGCCAGCACCACGGAGCGTACTTCATTTTCTAATTTTTTCAAATTAAGCTTCTTCAGCAACGTCAAGTCCTCGGGTAGCTCGCATTCATCTTCTTCCGGAGGGCGTTTGGGAGTCTCTAGAGGCGGCGGGGCCTCACACAAGAGCCGTTCAACCCGGCACCAGCAAATTCGATAGCAGCAACATCGCCAGTAGTAGATGCGAACTCAGCAGGAGCAACAACGCCAACCGCAGGCTTCGCTATAGGGCCAACATCTAGCAGGAGCAACAACGCCAACACCGAGCAGGCCCCCATCGCGCTAGCACCCAACAGCAGCAAAGCTAGCCGAAGGCCAGCTCCCCGCAGCAGCACCGGCGGGGACCGACTCCCTCCCTGGGACCGCACCTGTCGCCGTCGTCAACCACTACCCAACGGATAGTTGCGGCCAACCCCTCGATCAGTGTTGTACCTCGTGCCGGCAGGAGTGGCTTCACCGCCCAACGTCGCCTGGCCGACGGCTCCCAGGTGGAGGGCACCTCGCGGACCTTGGCCAATGGCCAGAGGCAGGTGTCTGGATACAGGACCGTCAAGAGCGACGCACCCGTACCCGCATTTACACGGACGGCCACAGGGTGACCGTAGGGTGCAACTTGGTGAGGTACTTGGCCCCTGGCTAACCCACTAGAATCGTGTATTTCAATGGCCTACGCGAAACCGTGATGCCCAACGGTTGGCGCTTGGCCTACGAAAAGTTAGCTCGTCACCGCCATCACGATGGGCGGGTGGAGCGTATCATCAAGTGCACCATAGTCGCCGTCGTGGTGGCGGGCGCGGTGGTGGCCCTGGCCACGCCGGTGGTGCCAAGGTCTCGCGTGGTGCCGGTGCTGAGCGTGGATTTGTTCCCTTATTATCCCGTGGCCCTGGCCTCGCCCTTCTATGGCGCATTTGATTATCTCATGCCCGATTTTTTGTCATGTTCCTCGCCTGCGACCTGTGCCTCTCGCTGGTGGCCGAATTTGCCGAGGTGATACAAAGCTATTCCAAGCTGGTGGAGTTCTTGGGCGACATGCAGATTGCCGGTGCCATCAAGGATGGTATGTGTTTCAGGCCGATTCCTGCCAGGGCGCTCCCGCCGGTAGTGGACAAGGAGGTGTAACAATTGACCGTAGAGGTTGCCAGCCTTCAACAGGAGGTGACCACGGCGTCGGCAAGCAACGAGGAGCTGGGCAAAGCGCTTCCATCAGCGCCGGCGGCGGTACTCGAGGATCCAGCGCAAGCCTCCTCTGCCCAGGAGGTGCGGGTGCAAATACCCGAGGAGGCTCGCTAGCAGGTTGCCGAGCAGATCGGCTTGCAGCGTAAGAAGCAATCGCTATCCATCGCCAACATCATCGTTTCGGCTCAGGCCGAGGGATACATCTTCCAGGTTCCGGGCATCATCGATGCCTCGGACTCATCTTCGGGCGAGGAATGCACCCTGACCACCGGCGACCTGATCATGTTTTAACGGGTGCCGCAGGAATGCGAGGTGGCCGCCCCCATGAAGGTGGTGACAAGCAAATTCGGTAGCTGCCGCAACGGGGCGCTGGTGCATGTCAATTTGGCGGACTTGCAGAGCATGCTTAACGCCTTCGTCCTGCGCCTGGAGTCCAACATGCGCAAGCTGCATATCCGTCTGGCCGTGGACCGCGTCGACGAGGGCGAGGTGGAGCGTAAGCCCTGAAAAGATGACTGGTTCGTCGGTAGGGCGGTGAGGGATCCCACCCCAGGTTGGCGGGATTAGTCTAGCCTGGATGCGACTGACCGGCGCTATGGCTAGGGCAAAAGATCGAAGCGCCCAAGGGCTTTACAGGCGAGGCCTCAAGCAGTATGCTTCCCGCGAGCCGAGTTGCCACAGGGCCATAAACTCGTTAATGGTTCATTGTTGGAGACTGCAGCAGGGGAGCTTGCCCGTGTGGTTCAGCCGCAACGAGGAAACCAAAAAGAAGCATCTCATTGTGGATTATCTAGAAGCCCTGATCTGGGCTGTGGTGATGGCTTTGATCATTCGCACCTGGGTGGCCCAGGCCTTTAAGATCCCCTCGGGCTCTATGAAGCCCACCCTGTTGATCGGCGACCACCTGTTGGTCAGCAAGTTATCCTACGGCATCAAGGTCCCTTTCAGCGATCGCGCGCTGATACCGTTCGGCAAGCCCCAGAGGGGCCATATCGTGGTTTTTTGCTTTCCCGAGGATCACGACAAGGACTTCATCAAGAGGGTTATCGCCCTGCCCGGTGAAACCCTGGAGGTGCGCAACAAGCAGGTTCTGATCAACGGGCAGCCCTTGTCAGACCCCTGGGCCCATTACTCCGACCGCACCATCCTGCCGCCGGACGTGCAGCCCCGGGACAACTTCGGCCCGGTTATCGTGCCTCCGGACCATTACTTCGTCATGGGCGACAACCGCGACCAGTCCTATGATTCGCGCTTTTGGTTCGGCGGTAAGGGCGGATTCGTGCCGGCCAAGGATATACTGGGCCGGGCGGTGATGATCTACTGGTCTTGGGAAGACGAAAGCTTTGGGGTGCGCTGGTCGCGTCTGGGGCACTTAATAAAGTAGGCGCTCGACTATCCCGGCGGCTGCCAGCACGCCGTCAATCCAGCCATAATCCAACAGGTCTTTAGCCCTGGGGTGCGGCCTCTCCGTGGCACCCCGTGGCCAGAGGGGGTGCGGCGTGCCCGCCGCTGACCACGGCTTGCAAGACCTGATTCGCCACCAGGGGGGGCGAGGGGCACGAAGACCAAGGGCGCGGCCACACCCGGGCGCAAGCGCCCAAAGTGCTGCTCCAGCTCCAAGGCCCGCGCCCCGCCGGCGGTAGCCATGTGCAGCAGGGTCTCGGGGTCCAGGTCGGGGAAGGCCCGGTTCAGCGTCGCCAGTTCGGCCCACAGGGAGAGGTCAGGGCAGGAGGCCAGGGAGTCGGTGCCCATGGCTACGTTGACTCCAGCGGCTAGCAAGTCCGGCACGGGGGCCAGGCCGCCGGTGAGCCCTAGATTTGAACGCGGGCAGACGCACAGCGAGGCCCCGCTGGCCGCCAGCTCGCTGGCCTCCCGGCGGGTTAGCTGCACGCCGTGCACTAGTATGGTGTGTGTGTCCAAAAGGCCCAGCTCACGCAGGTGGGCCAGGGGGCGCAGGCCCTTGAGACCTAGGCTGGAGCGCTTCAGGCCCCGCGCTAGAAGAAATTGCTCCAGCCGTTGGCCCTCTGGGCCGTCACCCAGCATGAATTCCACCTCGGCTCGCGATTCCGCTACGTGCATGCAGAAGGGCAAGGCGCCAGCCCGGCGCTTGAGCTCGGCCAGGCGGGTGGCCGGCACTGAGTAGGGCGCGTGGGCTGCCACGCCGTTGGCCAGTAGCACCCCCCCCCGCCAGGAGAGCCTGGCGGGGGGGGGGTCGTACTTGGCCTGGCCCAGGGCCTCAAAAAAGCTCAAGGACGATAGTCCCGCCCGGGCCAGGGCCTCTTGGGCGCGTCCGGTGTTGGTGATGTCGGCCAGGAGCGCCGTGCCGCTGGCCTGGACTTGTTGTATTGCCTGGGCCGTGGATTGGGCGGCGCGCTCTTTGTCGTAGCCGGGGCGCGCGGCCACCATTTCCCCTAGCCAGCCCACAAAATCGCCTCGGGGTGGCAGTACCCCCGCCAGAAACGACAGCTCCAGGTGGGTGTGGGAGTTGACTAGCCCGGGCATGAGGAGCCCTTCGCCCAGGTCCGTGACCGCACAGCCCGCCGGCGGCCGAGTCGTTACTTCTTTGATGAGCCCGGCCTCCAACACTACCGCCGCGCCCCGGCGTAGGTTGCCTTGCTGGCACCAGACCCAGCCGGCGGTGTAGGCGATGGTGTGTTTGGATGGCATGGGCGAATTCTAGGGGCAGGACAGAGAAGAGGCAAGAGGTATCAGGGAGAGGAGTGAGGAGGTGGCCGGTATCCCCCGGGTGCTCAGAGGAACATTATGTGCCTGAGACACCAGGATAACAAATTGCTTGGGGCTTCCCCAACACGCCAAAAAGGTGGTTGTTTCTGTTGCTTCTTCGTCGTCATGAGTGGCATTGGTATAGTTCCGATGTCCTGCTGCAGCGACCTGCGGCCGAGTTGAAGCAGGAGGTAATCATGGACGCCGGCGGGCTTTTGGGGCCCTTGGCCTGGGGTTGCAACCGCCCTAGCGGCTGGTGGGACATTGTGTGGACACCGCGATAAACAGCCCCACGAGGTCTTCTTGGAGGCTGCCGCCAACCGAGGAGCCGAGTACCCTCTTCAAAGGCAAGTTGGACTTCTAGACCGGGTGCCTCCGACTGGGCTTTAACGGGTCGATGACGCTATGGCGAGGGCGAGTGCTGGCGGCTCCCGGTCGAGGATATTCCGCAAAGGCACGGGCGGAGATAGCGCCCCGCCCGTCTTTGTTTTTACTGGATAATTCCACAACGGGAGCTGTCGGTTCTGGTTTGTGGGAGGGCCTTACACAACACATTATGCCCAGCCGGGGGCACCCGGCCTAGAATTCGATGCCCTTGGTAGCTTTGATGCCGCTGTCGAAGGCGTGCTTGAGAGGCACCATCTCGGTGATGGTGTCGGCCACCTCGGCGATGGGTTGCGCTAGACCCCGGCCGGTGAGTATGACATGCACGGCCGGCGGGCGCTGTTTGATCACCGCCGCCACCTCCTCGGCCGGTAGCAGGCCGTAGCTAATGACGTAGTTGATCTCATCCAGCACCATCAGGTCGTAGGCGCCGTCTAGGATGGCCTTGCGGGCCAGTTCCCAGCCTTGTGCGGCCAGGGCGCGGTCTTCGTCCCAGGACTCTTTGGTCCAGGAAAAGCCGGCGCCCAGACGGTGCTGGACGATGCCCATGCGATCCAGGAGGGCGCTCTCGCCGGTGGGCAGGCCGCCCTTCATGAACTGAAAGAGACAGACCTTGAGCCCCTGGCCGGCGGCACGCAGGGCCGTGCCCAGAGCCGCCGTGGTCTTGCCCTTGCCCTTGCCGGTGCTCACCAGCACCCGTCCGGTCATGGAGCTTCTCCCTCGCGGCCAGGGGAGCCGCGGTTATAGCAGACCGCGCCTCTACTTGGTTCCGGCCAGCAGGCGATCCACCTTGGATTTCAAGGCCGCCAGGGCCAGGGTGTGGGGCTTAATCTTGCCGCGGACCCGGCCCAGGCGCAGGATGTTTTCCACCGCGTTGCGCGGCACCAGGGGCTGTTGGACCGAGGGCTTGCGCGCTAGGGTGAGGGCCTTGCCCGGGCAGGTACCCACGCACAGGCCGCAGCCGATGCAGCGGCTGGCGTTCAGCACCGTCAGTTCGTTTTTCATGCTCAAGGCATCCATCTGGCAGCGCCCCACGCAAACCTCGCAGCCGGTACACTTGTCGGCCTCCAGCCGGACGATAAAGGGACTGGCCACCAGCTCCGCGGGCCGGGGATGGCGTTTCATGCTTTTTAGCACGTGGCAACAACAGCCGCAGCAGCAACAGATGTTAATAACTTTCTGGGAGTTGCTGGGTTGCAGCACCAGGCCAGCCTTGTCGGCCTTCTTGAGTATGGCCAGGGCCTCCTCCACATCGATACGCCGGCCTAGGCCATTGTTCTCGTAGTAGTCCACGCCCATGCCAAAGACCAAGCAGGTTTCTTCGGGCCTGTCGCAGCCTTCTCCCCTGAGCTTGTGCTCGCGCCTGCAGATGCAGGGCGCTACCAGGAGCTTTTTCGGGCGTTTGATGATGGCCTCGGCCCGCTCGTAGTCCATCACCTCGTGTTCGGCGTTGAGGCTCCTGCCCACGGGGATGGTGCGCAGCTGAGGGGCGGATTTCCAGGCATGCACGTCAAACAGCGCGGGGACGTACTCGTTCATGTCGGCTATGAGTTCGGGGTCTAGGTCATTGACCTGGTACTCCCAGATGCCGATGACGTACTGGGCAGCCATGTAGTAAGGCGTGCCCTTGTCCTCGTAGCGGAAAATCAGGCCTTTCTTGGCCATCTCGTCTAGGCGGCGCGTGGCCTCCTCGGGCTTCAGCCCCGCCCGTCGGGCCACCACCTTAGCCTGTTCGGGGATGAGGGTGAGCTTGACGGCAAGCAGGGCCTCATTCTGATTGAAAAGGCGGCGTAGGATGCGTAACTCCACGCCGCTATCGGTGGGTGGGTAGCCGCCGGGCAGGTTGTCCAGGTGGCGGGCCAGTTTTTGATAGGCGTTCATGGGTATGGCTCCGAGGTGAAGGCGAACGGGCGTTAAAAAAGTTTAGCACGAACGAGCGGCGGTTCACAGGGGGCAGGAGGCCCGGTGTCCGGGCTGCCAAATACGGGTTCGGGCGGCGCTTTTGCGCTTACCATCGCCGTCGGTTCCCGGTGGCGCTAACTGGATCATACAAGGGGGCGTCAAATAATATTATGGTATCCTAGGAAACAGTACTGTTCAAGACAGGCGTAGCGGCTAAAAATGATCTTATAAACACGGGTAGCTATCTATAAAGTTAGCAGCTTTTGAGATAAGGCCGCCGCTTTTGGGCTGGTGTTTTTTGTTTCACTGGCGGTTGCCTGTCCAGATCAGGGCAAGAGGAGTCCCTGGACTTGTTCGGGCATAAGGGGTGGGGTGTGATAAAAATATTGTTTTTCGGATTAATTTGACAAAAGTTCTCTGATTACCCTGGATTGATTCTTACTTTCTCATTTGATCAGATCAATTTTGTTGCGTCGATGCGGACGTGCTTCGGGGAGACGACCTGCGCCTGCTCCTCAGCGGCAGCTATGAACGCGTCTCGTGCCAGGTGGTTGCCCCTTCGAAAGAGGCCGCCGGAGCCCTGCTGTATGGCGGTGACGGCCGGATCAGAGAAGAGGTTCAGTTTGACGTCTACGATTTTGAGGTGGTGTAAGAGGGAGGCCTGCATGTCCTGGAAAGAGACGCCGGCCAGATGGCTTCTGGCCACGACCATGGAGGCCAGGGGCTGAGAGATCCTGTATACGAGGAGGTCGGCAAGGTTGTTCTGGCCGGCTAGGATGATGGATAGGATTGGCTTGGATCTTCCCTGAAACTAAGGGATGGTGTGCAACTCGGCCAGGACTTGAAGCCTAAGGAGGGAGGCTTCATCGATGAAGAGGACGGGTTTCTTCTTGCGGTCCTGGGCGACCTCCAGGATCTGTTTTCTGATGAGCTTGATGAGGGCGGCCCTGGAAACGCTGGCGGTGTCCACTTCGAGCTCGACGCAAACTTGCCTGTAGAGTTCCAGGATGGAGCACTGTGAGACGATGACCCAGATGATCTGATACTCGGATGGATGCTGTCTGCTGGCGGCTCAGCGCAAGGCGGTGGATTTACCGCTGCCCACATCTCCGGTACCCAGGGCCAGTGCGCCGAGGCGGATGGCGTATTCGGAGCGTTTGGCCACGCCGAGGACCTCGGCGGTCTGCATTCTTTACTTAGGCGCAGGTCGGAGCCGAAGGGCTCCTTGGTGAAGGCGAAGAAGGTGCGGTAGGTTGGTTTTATGAGTTGTTGACCTCCTGGTCTGATTTTTGCAAGAAAAGGGAGTCGCCAGTGGGGGTCGTGGTGGAGCTGGACTCCAAGCGCAGTAGGTGATGGTCGCGTTTGGCCCTGCAGTTGACGGCGAGGTCCAGCGGCTGGAGCAAGCCGTGGGAGTGATTTTTCAGTAGGACCTCTACGCGGTCGTGGTCATGGTCGTGGTAAAGGACGATGATTCGCTTGCCGATCAGGGGCACTGGGGCCTCGTATAGCCTGCCGGCCAGGGAGACGGTGTGGTCCAGGGCCACGCAGCGCGTGGCCCTTTTTTTGAAGTAGTCTTCCAGGTCGGCGTGGGCCGGCCTGATGCATTCCATTTTGTTGGTGAAACGTTACAGGGGGGCCTGTCCGGTGCCAGATGCTTGCGCTGGTGGTAGCCGTCCCAAAGCCAGCACGCCAAGGCCTCATTGATTTCTCGAAGGGTATCGCCCTTGAAGCCGGGGAGAAACTGGGACCTGACGGTGCGGAAAAATCTTTCGATCTTGCCGCTGTCCTGGGGCACGTAGGGCGGTGAGTGGACCAGTGCGATGCCCAGGGAGGCGGGGATCTTTCCCAGGTGGTGGGAGCGGAAAGCTGGGCCGCTGTCGAGGCAGAGCTTGCGTGATAGCCCCAGTTTGAGCAGGGTCTGACGCAAGGCTGGTAGATAAATGGCCAGACCCTCGGAGAGATAAAATTCGGCATGGACGATTAGGCGGCTCACGTCGTCGATTAAGGCGAAGAGGCAGGTCTTGCGTCGTTTGTCGCCCGCTAAGAGCAACGGCTCACGCATGGCGTCACTCTGCCAAATGTCGTTGGGCAGCTCGGCCTCGAAGTGCCTGGCGTTGGCGCATCTTCTCGCTGATGAGGGTAGTCACTGATGCAGTGGGCAGTTACCTGCGCAGGCGGACCATGGCCTGAGCGGTGTCCTCGTCCAATGCCCTGCTGCCGCCCCGGTCATTCCTGCCCATGGGGTAGAGAGATTCCAGCTTGCCGCCGCCTTGGTGGTAGAGCTTGACCCCTCCCAGGATGGTGGAGCGCAACAGCCTGGTGCGATTGGAGAGGGGGACTCGCCACCGCTGGGCGCACTTGTTCCGCAGTAACCTCTCCCGCTCACCACGCTCCACGTAGTCCCTAGCAAAAAAATCGCTGATGACGCCGAAACGTAAGATGGTCACTCGTTTTTTCTGGTTCTCGTTCATATCGGTCCTTCATGGGGGTGTTTCGTCCAGGTGTAGACCGGGGGGCAGGGCTAGGGGACAACGGCACCCTGGGTAGGTGGCTGAGGGAGGGCAGGGCTCTCGCTTTGCGTCGACCGGCTGGCCGCGGCCAAGCCGCGGCCACTGAGCTAATCGAAGGCCCCAAGCAGGTCGCCCGGCCAGCTTGATCCATGGTATAGGCTCACCTGCCGCAGCAGGCCCTTGAGCCAGTGGCGCTGGCGGGAGCGCGGCAGGCCAGGGTTCCATATGTCCCGTGCTAGCTTAAATTGGAAAGGCTTTGCCGAATGATCTCCACCGGAACCTGGAACCGGCTCCAGTAGCCCCGCGGCTGCAGCCGGATCACCGCCCGGCAGCTAGGGCAGAGAAAACGTCGAAGCCAAATCGTTGTAGTGGCTTAATCGAAATAGTCAGGCACGAAGCCGTGCCCCCAAAGCCGGACGCTCCCACATCGGGGGCACCTCTACCCGGCCGGGGCCAGGGGAAACGCAGCCCCAGCTCCATGACCTTTTTATTTAACGCAGGCTGCAACGAAAGATACGATGACAACCAGATGGCAGGGAGTTATTCCCGTCTCTCGGGGTCAGGGGTGCTCCACCATCCTCGATCCCTTCCTCATTCCTAGACCCACATCTAAGGTCCAGGATAATGGAATTAAAATTCCTACTTGGTCAAGCCAATCTGAAAAGTCCTCTCACTTCCCGATCAGAACAAAGCTGGACGTGTAGCCGTCGTGGTCCAGCATAATGTGAGCCTTAACCCCTCCCTTGGCCCGCTCATACTCGGCCTAGGGGAACAGGCTCAGGCACAGGGTGATGGTGGAGGAATCCAGGCTCAGGAGCTTGTCCTTGAATTTGAACTTGCCCTTTTTCTTGCCCAGGGAGCCTTGGGTACGGAAGCGTTCCATGGCTTTGAAGAACAGGGCTCGGAACAAGGGCGAGGGTCTGTGCTGGTTGGCGTAGGACAGTGTGGACTTTTTTGGGGCCGCGCTAACCCCAAAGTGGGATAGCTTGCCCAGGTAGCAAGAAAGACTCTGGCAACTTTCCCTTAGGAAGTCGACTCTGGCCAGATAACAGAAGAGCATGACCACGCACTGGGGCCAACAGAAAAATTCTTTACCGCGGCATCGTTGTCTTTGACAAAAGCGGCGAACTCAGTGCGGGGGAAGTGAGGCAGCACTACGCTGGGATGAGGGCGTCTAGTTTCCATCACTTAGCCGGTTTTTGAGAACCTATCTTGGATAATATTGGGCCGCCGTGGCTTTTTACTGGGTCATTGCGAGAAGCTCGCAGAGAGACGAAGCAATCTTTTACTTTTCTTCCGCCGGCGGGATGATAGGTTCGCCCCATTTCTTTACCGCTGCCACGCCGCCGCTGACGTTGACAGTGTTGGTCAATCCCGCCGCCTCCAGCACCCGCTGGGCCTCGTAGGAGCGTACTCCGGAGTTGCACACTAGCACCACTTCCTTGTCGCGGGGTACTTCATCCAGCCGCTGACTTAAGGTTTCGCCAGGGATGTGCAGCCAGTCGGGCTTTAAGGCTTTCATGTAGGGCGCGGCGTTGTCCAGGCCGCGCACGTCCAGGAAAATGCATCGGCCTTCATCGCGGGTTGCCAGCCTGCGGGAGAACTCGGCGGGCGACAGGGGGCGTAAGAGTCCGGACAGTAGGTTGTCGGCGGTGTTGGCCGCGGCGTTCAGTACGTCCATCGCCGCGCCCAGGGGCGGGCTGTAGCACAGCTCCAGGTTGGAGATGGCATCCAGCGTAGCCCCCAGGGGTAGCAGCCCGGCCACGGCGTTGACCCGTCCCACCACGGCGTCGCCGTTCTCGCCTAGAGCGGCGCAGCCCAACACCCGGCGAGAGGCCTTCTCCACCGTGAGCTTGAGGTATATCAGCTTCTGGTCAGGGTGGAAGTGGGCGCGGTCGGCCTGCACCACCAGGGGCGAGACGGCCTCCCGCCCGGCGGCGGCGGCTTGCTGCTCATCCAGCCCCGTACGCGCCGCCGAGAGCCCGAAAAGCTTGATGCAGAAGCTGTTCACCGTCCCGGGGAAGGTATTGGACCCGCCGCAGACATTGCTGCCGATGACCCGGCCCATGCGGTTGGCCAGGGAGCCGCTGGCTAGGGTCAGGGGCTGGCCGGTGAGGATGTTTTTCAGGCTTACGCAGTCGCCGCCGGCATAAATGTCCGGGTCGCTGGTTTGCAGATGCTGGTTAACCGCGATGCCGCCATTGGGGGTAATCTCCAACCCCGCGGCCCGGGCCAGATCAGAGTTGGGGCGCACGCCGGTGGCCAGGATCACCAGATCCACGTCCAGGGTCTGGCCGTCCACCACTACGCCCACAGCACGGCCTTCCTCGTCGCCCAGGATGCGCTCCACCCTGGCCTCCAGGTGCAGGTGGATGCCGTCCTGGGTTAGGAGGTGGGTCTGCAGCATGCAGGCCATGTCGGAATCCAGCAGGCCGGGCAGCACCTGTGGGGCCATCTCCAGGAGGTGCACCTCCACGCCCCACAGGTCGGCCAAGGCCTCAGCCATCTCCAGTCCCGTGGCTCCGGCACCGATGATGGCCGTGCAGCTCACTTGGCCCTGGGCCACCAGGTCCTTGATAACCTGGGCGTGGTGCAGGTTGGCCACCGGGTACACGCCTTGCAAGTCCACGCCGGGGATGGGGGGGATGAAGGGCTGCGAGCCCGTGGCGACGACCAGCTTGTCATAAGGCAGTAGGCGCTCGCTGTCGTTGGCCAAATGGCGTACCCGCACCTGCTTAGCGTCGCGGTCGATGGCAATGACCTCGCTGCCGGGCAGGGCGGTGATGCTCTTAGCCCCTAGGAAGAAGCCAGCGTTACGCTCCATGTGGAAGCTAGTGTTCAAGAGGACCTTAAGCTCGGGCACGTCGCCGGATACGAAAAAGGGGATGCCGCAGCCGCTGTAGGAGATATAGCTGTCGCGGTCCAGCATGGTCACGGAGGCGCCGGGTAACAGGCGCTTGATGCGACAGCCAGCCTTGGGGCCGGCGGCCACGGCACCGATGATCACTACGTTAAAGCTCAAGGTGCTGCTCCTTGTGCTGCATTGGGTGAGGAGAGGAGAGGGATAGCTCTGACTAAATCAGGGACTAGAAAACCACATTACGGAGACTATTGCAAGCCGGTCCGAGTCCGCGGGCCAACCGCCCATGATCCATAATTTTATCTCTATTGCCCCGCTATTGCCCCGGAGGCGCCAGGCCCTGACCAGCCCTAGGCGTGTGTCCGCCCCGGGGTTTGGGGCAAAACCCCGGGGTAAAACCCCTTAGTAAGGCCCTGAACGCCGCCACCCTATCCTTGACACCACGCTAAGCCTAAGATAAATTTTATTATTATACAGCATAGAGGGGCAATTGCCCCTCCCGACAACCAACAGGCATTATTGACGGGTAAAGGGGCATGCAAGAATTCCGGCGTATGAAGCGGCTGCCTCCCTATGTTTTCGCCGTGGTCAACCAAATCAAGATGGAGGCCAGGCGGAGGGGCGAGGATATCATCGACCTGGGCATGGGCAACCCCGACCTGGGCACTCCCCCCCATATCGTGGAAAAGCTCAACGAGGCCGCCTGCAAGGCCAGCAACCACCGCTACTCGGCCTCTAGGGGCATAACAAAGCTGTGCCACGCCATCGTCAATTGGTATAAACGCCGTTATGACGTAGACTTGGACCTTGAGACCGAGGTTATAGCCACCATTGGCGTCAAGGAGGGCTTGAACCACTTGGTGCTGGCCGCTATCAGCCCCGGCGATGTGGTGCTGGTGCCCAGCCCCACCTACCCCATCCATCTCTATAGTGTAGTCATCGCCGGTGGCGACCTGCGCTCGTTGCCACTGTTGCCGGGGCGCGATTTTTTCGACGATCTGCTAACGGCCTTTCGTCAGACCTGGCCCCAGCCCAAGATGTTGATCATCAGTTTTCCGCACAACCCTACCTGCACGGTGGTCGACCTAGATTTCATGAAGAAAATAGTGGAGTTTTGCCGCGAGCACGAGATATGGGTGGTGCACGATTTCGCCTACGCCGATCTATGTTTCGACGGCTACCAGGCCCCCAGCATCCTGCAGGTGCCGGGCGCCAAGGACGTATGCGTGGAATTTTTCTCCATGTCCAAGTCCTACTCTATGGCCGGCTGGCGCTTGGGCTTCTGCGTGGGTAACCCGGAGATGGTTAACGCGCTCACCCGCATCAAGAGCTATCTGGACTATGGCGTGTTCCAGCCAATTCAGATAGCGGGCATCATCGCCCTTAACGAAGACCAATCCTGCGTGCAGGAGATCGTGGACATCTACCGTCACCGTCGCGATACCCTGGTTAACGGATTGAACCGCGTGGGCTGGGAGGTGGACAACCCCAAGGCCACCATGTTCCTATGGGCCAAGATTCCCGAGCAGTTCCGCAGCATGGGTTCGGTGGAGTTCAGCAAGCTCCTGATCAACGAGGCCAAGGTGGCGGTGAGCCCGGGCCTGGGCTTTGGCGGATACGGCGACGAGTTCGTGCGCTTCGCCCTGGTGGAAAACGACCACCGCATCAACCAGGCAATACGGGGTATTAGGCGTTTCTTCCAGAGCTAAGGATTCCCGATCGCGCAGGGAGAGAGTAAGGAATAGACCATGGCCTTGAAGAGCATAAACGTGGGCCTCTTGGGCCTGGGCACTGTAGGTAGCGGTCTGGCCCAGCTCCTCTTGGAGCAGCATGATCTGTTAGCCAGTCGCCTGGGTGCGGAGTTGAATCTCAAAAAAGCCGTAGATTTGGACCCCGGCATGGCCGCGGGCCTGGATCTGCCTGCCGGCGTGTTCGGTAATGACGCCGCGGCAGTGCTGGATGACCCGGCCATCAACATCGTAGTGGAGCTGATCGGGGGCCTGAACCCGGCCAAAGACTTTGTGTTCAGGGCCATCGAGGGTGGCAAGCACGTGGCCACGGCCAATAAGGCGCTTTTGGCCAGCCACGGTGCTGAGATTTTCGCCGCGGCGGCCAAGGCCAGGGTTGGCGTGGCCTTTGAGGCCTCGGTGGCCGGTGGCATCCCTCTGATCAAGGCCCTGCGCGAGAGCTTGAGCGCTAACCGCGTCACCCGGGTGCTGGGCATTTTGAACGGCACCTGCAACTACATATTGAGCCGCATTACTAGCGAGGGCGCTGATTTCGCCAAGGTGCTGGAGGATGCCCAGAAATTGGGTTACGCCGAGGCCGACCCCACCTACGATGTAGAGGGCATCGACACCGCCCACAAGCTGGCTATCGTGGCCGCCCTGGTCAGCGGCCGTCACCCTCGTTTGGACAACATACCCACCGAGGGCATCAGCCGGCTTACGCCCTTGGACATACAATTCGCCCGCGAGCTCGGCTACCGCATCAAGCTTCTGGCCCTGTGCTGCCACCAGAACGGCCTATTCCAGGCCCGGGTGCACCCGGCGTTGGTGCCCCAAGGACACCTCATGGCTTCGGTGGAAGGTCCCTTCAACGCTGTGTACATCACCGGCGATTGGGTGGACGAGGTGATGCTCTACGGCCGGGGGGCCGGACGCCGTCCCACGGCTAGTGCCGTGGCCGCCGATCTCATGGATTTGGCGCGGGACATCCTGTGCGGCTGCGAGGGACGGGTGCCGGCCCTTGGCGTGGCCAGCGACGGCGGCCAGCCCCTGGAGCTGGTGCCCCTAGCGATGGTCTCCTGCCAATATTACTTACGCTTCACGGTTCAAGACCAGCCCGGGGTGCTGGCGGCGATCAGCCGCGTCCTGGGCGAGCACCGCATCTCCATCGAGGGGGTTATCCAAAAAGGCCGCCACGACCAGGGACCGGTGTCCCTGGTCGTGCTCACCCACGAGGCCCGCGAGGCTGACGTGCAAAAGGCCCTGGCCATCATCGACGCCATGCCGGTGATCGCCGAATCCACCATGCTCATCCGCAAGGCATAAAGCCCCAGCGAGGCTTTGTTCGTTATGAAATATCTCATCCTGGTAGGCGACGGCATGGGCGACCGCCCTCTGGTCCAACTGGGCGGGCGCACCGTCCTGGAGATCGCCTATACACCCCACATGGACCGCTTGGCCCAGGAGGGGCTCCTGGGCTTGGCCCAGACCGTGCCGGCTGACAAGGACCCTGGCTCGGACGTGGCCAACATGTCCCTCATGGGCTTTGACCCAGCTTCCTTCCATACCGGCCGCTCACCCATCGAGGCCGCGGCCATGGGCGTGGAGCTGGCCAAGGGTCAGATCGCCTTTCGCTGCAACCTGGTCACGCTGGAGTACGGCAACGGCGCCATGGTGATGCAAAATTACGCCGCCGGGCACATCACCACCCCCGAGGCGGTCCAGCTGATTGTGGCCCTGGACGAGACCCTGGGCGGCGCGGGGCTCAAGTTCCACCAGGGGCTGAGCTACCGCCACCTGCTGGTCTGGGACGAAGGCCCGCTCACCGTCGCCTCGGTGCCCCCCCACGACCGTTCTGGCCAGGCCGTGGACGATGTGCTGGCCAAGCACGGCGAGCTTGGACGCCTCACGGCGCTCACTCGGGCTTCCTGGCCGGTGCTGGCCCAGCACCCGGTGAACCTGGCCCGCCGGGCCGCCGGCCGCCCCGAGGCCAACTCCATCTGGCTGTGGGGGCAGGGCACCCGCCCGGCCTTCAGCAGCCTGTCCGAGCGCTTCGGCCTGCATGGTGTGGTCATCAGCGCCGTGGATCTGGTCAAGGGCTTGGGCAAACTGTCCGGGCTCCAGGTGGTGGAGGTGCCCGGTGCCACCGGCTTTTTGGACACCAACTACGCCGGCAAGGTGGCCGCTGCTCTGGCCGGTTTGCAGCAGGGCAACCTGGCCTACGTGCACGTGGAGGCCCCGGACGAGGCCGGGCACGGCGGAGTTTTAAGCGACAAGATCAAGGCCGTGGAGGACTTCGACGCCCAGGTGGTGGGGCCACTGCTGCAAGGGCTGGCCGACCTGGGCGGCCACCGGGTGCTCCTGGCCACCGATCATTACACACCCATCAGCGTCATGACCCACACCCGCGAGCCCGTGCCCTTCGTGATATGGGATAGCCGCCGCCGGCTGGCGGGTGGCAAGGCCTACAACGAGGCCGCGGCCGCTGGTCGTCCCGTGTGCCCGGCCCATGAGTTGATCGGCGTCTTGGTGGAGGACTAGGTGCATCGAGTAAAAATCCGGCTCTTGTTCGCCGATGTTGACGCCATGAACGTGGTCTATTACGGCCAGTACCTGCGCTTTTTCGAGCTGGGGCGTGCCGAGGTGATTCGCGTCAGCGGCCGGATTTACAGCGAGATGGCCGCCCAGGGCCTGCACTTGCCTGTGACCGAGGCCCACGTGCGCTACAAGCGCCCCCCCCTTACTGGTTACTGCTCCCCGCCCAGGACGGCTTCGAGCAGGAGCTGGCCAGCAGCCATACCGTGCACGGCTGCGTGACGGTGCAAGGCAAGGCCACCTCCTTGCCCCTCTGAGCCCTCGCGTGGAGGAGCCCCTGCCCCCGGAAGAGGCTTTTATTAGGGCCCTCTGCCTAAACCCTTGCGGACCATAGGGATTATATGATAACAATTTAAGCATTGATAGGGCAAGCTTCCCTGCCCTTGGCTGTAAACCTATCGGTCAGAGGAGGTGTCTCGTGGCCAACAAAAAATACGTGTATTTCTTTGGAGACGGCAAAGCTGAAGGCGCCACCAAGATGAAGAATTTGCTGGGAGGCAAGGGTGCCAACATCGCGGAGATGACCAACCTAGGCATTCCCGTGCCCGCCGGGTTCACGCTTACCACCGAGGTCTGCACCTATTATTACGAGCATAGCTATAAATATCCCGATGGGCTGAAAAAGGAGGTTGAAACCGCCTTGCGCAAGGTGGAGAAATCCATGGGCGCCAAGTTCGGCGACCCCAAGAACCCCTTGCTGGTGTCGGTGCGCTCCGGGTCTCGGGTCTCCATGCCCGGCATGATGGATACCGTGCTCAATGTGGGCCTGAATGACGCCACCATCCAGGGGCTCATCGTCAAGACCGGCAACGAGCGCTTCGTCTACGATGCCTACCGTCGCTTCGTCAACATGTACGGCGACGTGGTCATGGGAGTCAGACCCAAGGACCAAAAAGAGCACGACCCCTTCGAAGAAATCATGGAGGCCAAGAAGAAAAAATGCGGGGTGGTGCTGGATACCGACCTCAGCGCCCAGGATCTCAAAGAGTTGGTGGCCGAGTTCAAGGTCCTGATCCAGAAGCGTCTGGGCAGGCCCTTCCCCGAGGAGCCCATGGACCAGCTCTGGGGTGGCATCGGGGCGGTCTTCGAGTCCTGGAACATCCCTCGGGCCATTTCCTACCGCCAGATCCATCACATCCCCGAGGATTGGGGCACGGCTACCAACGTGCAGGCCATGGTTTTCGGCAACATGGGCAACGACTCGGCTACGGGCGTGGCTTTCACCCGCGATCCCTCCACCGGCGAGAACTACTTCTACGGCGAGTATCTCACCAATGCCCAGGGCGAGGACGTGGTGGCCGGCATCCGCACGCCCCAGCCCATAAACAGGGCCAAGGAAGTTCCCAAAACTGTCATGACTCTGGAAGACGAGATGCCCAAGCTATACAAGCAACTGGCCGGCATCCGTAACAAGCTGGAAAAGCACTTCCACGAGATGCAGGACATCGAGTTCACCATCCAGCAAGGTAAGTTGTGGATGTTGCAGACTCGCACCGGCAAGCGCACGGCTGCCGCCGCGATCAAGATCGCCGTGGACATGGTGCAGGAAAAGCTCCTGACCAAGGCCCAGGCCATTGGCCGGGTCACCCCAGAGCAGCTGGATCAGCTCTTGCACCCCATGCTGGACCCCCAGGCCAGCAAGAAGCTCATTGCCAAAGGCCTGCCCGCCAGCCCTGGCGCCGCCGTGGGGCAGGTGGTCTTTTCGGCTAGCGAAGCCGAGCAGTGGCATCTGAAAGGCATGAAGGTCATCCTGGTGCGCGTGGAAACCAGCCCCGACGACATCCGTGGCATGAACGCCGCCGAAGGCATCCTCACCAGCCGCGGGGGTATGACTAGCCATGCCGCCGTGGTGGCTCGGGGCATGGGCAAGTGTTGCGTGGTCGGCTGTTCCGACATCACCGTCAATTACGCCAAGGAGTTGTTCACCACCAAGAACGGCGCCTTGGTCAAGCGCGGCGACTGGGTCAGCCTGGATGGCAGCAAAGGCGAAGTCTATCTGGGCCAGGTGAACAAGGTGGACACCAAGCTCACCGGCGACTTCGGCATCTTCATGAAATGGGTGGATGAATTCCGCACCTTGGGCGTGCGCACTAATGCCGACACGCCCTATGACGCCGCCGCGGCCCGGGCCTTCGGGGCCGAGGGCATCGGCCTGTGCCGTACTGAGCACATGTTCTTCGAAGGCGAGCGCATCCTGGCGGTGCGCGAGATGATCCTGGCTGGCGACGTGGCCGGGCGCAAAAAGGCCTTGGCCAAGATCCTGCCCATGCAGCGCGAGGACTTCGTGGGCATCTTCAGGGCGATGGCCGGCCTGCCCGTGACCATCCGCACCCTGGACCCGCCCCTGCACGAGTTCCTGCCCCAGACCAAGGCCGAGATCAAGCAGTTGGCCACGGACCTGAAGGTCAAGCCGGCCGAGGTGGAGGCCAAGGTGGAGGCTCTCCACGAGTCTAACCCCATGCTGGGACACCGCGGCTGCCGCCTGGGCATCGCCTATCCCGAGATCACCGAGATGCAGGCCCGCGCCATCTTCGAGGCCGCCTGCATCGTCACCAAGGAAGGCAAGAGGGTCTATCCCGAGATCATGATCCCCCTGGTGGCCCACGTCAACGAGCTGAAGCTGCAAAAGGAAATCGTTATCCGCGTGGCCGAGGAGGTCATGAAGGTCAAGGGCATCAAGATCAAATTTATGGTCGGCACCATGATCGAACTGCCCCGGGCGGCTCTCACCGCTGACCATCTCGCCCAGGAGGCCCAGTTCTTTTCCTTTGGCACCAACGATCTAACCCAGACCACCTTCGGGCTATCCCGCGACGACGCCGGTTACTTCCTGCCCATGTACGTGGAGCAGGGCATCCTCCTCCAGGATCCCTTCGTCAGCCTGGATGTGGAAGGAGTGGGCGCCCTGGTGGTCATGGCCGTCAAGAAGGGGCGCTCGGTGCGCCCGGACCTCAAAGTGGGCATCTGCGGCGAACATGGCGGCGATCCGGCTTCGGTGGCCTTCTGCCACCAGGTGGGGCTCAACTACGTCAGCTGCTCCCCTTTCCGGGTGCCCATCGCTCGCTTGGCGGCGGCTCAAGCCACATTTAAGAAATAAATCCCCGAACCTTGCCGCCGCGCCTTCTCTCTCTATAGGCGCGCGACTTTTTTCAGACTCGGAGATTGTTAGATGGTGCTAATAAGAATGGCGGGAACCGGCTATTACGTGCCCGAAAAACCCTGGCCAAATTTGACCTAAAAATCCTGGTCTTTGTCGTTAACTGTGGAATTTGACGAGTTCCCTCAGTGGTGTGGTGATGAAATAGATTATAGTCATGAAGGTAAAGACATTACGGTAGCCTGTGGCTCTTGCCTTGACGGCCTGGAAGATGCCGCTAAGCCCATCCAGGCGGGCGTTGTAATGGTTGGAGGCCCAGCGGCTTAGGATCAGGTGGGCATGCTCTTCCAGAGTCATGAGCGCCTTGAGGATCGGGGCCAGGGTTTTGGTGTCAGGGGCTATGCACTTTCAGGGCATGGCGGGTGAAGTGGGTGATGCATCACTGGGCGGTTCGTACAGAGAGGGCCTCTTTGATCCAGCGTAGAATCTCTTTGAGCCGTCAGGCGGTGGCGGTGGCGAAGCCGTCGGTTTCCAGTTCGGTCAGGGTTTGCTGCTGCTTTTTGGTTAGACTGCCGCCGTCAGCGGCCTTGAGCATGGCCAAGCGGGTGGCCTTGGGCAGTTTATTTTCCTTAGTCTTGGCCTCTCGGAGTTCCCCCTGACCCGGCCGGGAAGGTACCCCCGGTGTGGGAACGTAAGGCTTTGGGGGCACGGTTTCGTGCCTGCCTATTGTGATGAATCCCTCAAAATGATTTGGTTCCGGCGTTTCCTAGACCCTGACTGCCGGGCGGTGATCCGGTTGCGGTTGCGGGGCTATTAGAGCTGGCTCCAGAGGTGCGCCTGTACCTTGGGTCAAGCTGGTCGGGCGACTTGCTTGGGGCCTTCGATTGGCTCAGTGGCCGGGGCTTGGCCGCGGTCATCCGGTCGGCGCAAAGCGAGAGCCTTTTCCCTCCCTGAGCCACCTATCCAAGGGTGCCGTTGTCTTGGCCTGGCTCCCCGGTCTACACATGGACGAAACACCCCCATGGAGGACCGACATGGATGAGGACCAGAAAAAACGAGTAGCCATCTTCCGTTTCGGTGTTGTCAGCGACTTTTTTGCCAGGGACTACATGGAGCGTGGTTAACGGGAGAGGTTACTGCGGGGCATGTGCGCCTAGCGGTGGCAAATCCCCTTCTCCAACCGCACTAGTCTGTCGCGCTCCACTATCCTGGGATGGGTCAGGCTCTACCGCCAAGGCGGTGCTAAGCTGGAATCTCTCTACCCCATGGACAGGAATGACCGGGGCGGCAGCAGGGCTTTGGACGAGGACGCCGCCCAAGCCCTGGTCCGCCTGTGCAGGGAACTGCCCACTGCGTCAGTGGCTACCCTCACCAGCGCGATGATACGCCAACGCTTGGCCGCGCTCGACGTGATCCTCAAGGCGCCCACCGTTTACCGCTTCCTGCACCAGCAGGGGCTGGGGGGCAAGCAGGTCGCCCCACCTGTCGACTACAGGTACAGGCGCTTCGAGGCCGAGCTGCAAACGACATTTAGTAGAGTGACGCCATGCATGGGCCGATGTCCCTGGTGAGTGACAAACGGCGTAAAATCTACCTCTTCGCCTTCATCGACGACATGAGCCGCCTGCTCTCCCATGCCTAATTTCACCTCTTCGAGGGCCTGGCCACTTATCTACAGGCTTTGCGCCAGGCCCTGCTCAAACGGGGGCTACTACGCAAACTCTACCTCGACAACGGCCCAACCTTCCGCTTCCACCACCTGAAAGATATCACCGTCTCACCGTTCTACGTGCCCCAGGGCAGGGGCAAAGTCGAAAGATCCTTCCATACCGTCAGGTCCTAGTTTCTCCCCGGCTTTAAGGGAGATAACCTTCGGGACATCAATGAGGCCCTGGAGTGCTGGATTAGGGACATTTACCACCAGCGCAAGCATCTGGGCACCGGACAGGCTCCCCTGTAACGCTTCACCAGCAAGATGGAGTGCGTCAGGCCGGCCCACGCCGACCTGGAAGACTACATCAGAAAAAGGGCCACGCGGCGCGTGGCCCTGGCCGGCACCGTCTTCCTGGCCGGCAGACTATACGAGGCCCCAGTGCCTCTGATCGACAAGCAAATCATCTCCTCTTTTACTACGACCATAACCATGACCGCTTAAAGGTCCTACGGGGAAACCGCTCCCGCGGCTTGCTCAGGCTGCTGGACCTCGCCGTCACTTGCAGGGTCAAGCTCGACCACCATCTGCTGCGCTTGAAATCCAGCTCCACCACGGCCCCCACTGGCGGCTCCCTTTTCTGGCAAAACCAGATCCGGAGGCCAGCAACTCATGAAACCAAACTACCGCTCCTTCGTTGTCCTCACTAGGGAATCCTTCGGCTCTGACCTGGCACCCAAGAAAATAATGCAGACCGCCGAAGTCCTCGGCGTAGCCAACCGCTTCGAATACGCCATCCGCTTCGGCGCACTGGCCCTGCTCACCGGAAGTGTGGGCAGCGGGAAATCCACCGTCTTGCCTCGGATCGCAAATAGACCGCACCCATTCGAATATCAGATCATCTTGGTCACCGCCGCACAAGGTTTCATCCTGGAACTCTATAGTCAAATTTGCGTCGAGCTCGCAGTGGCCACCGTCAGCTTCTCCAGGGCTGTCCTCATCAAGTTCATCAGAAAACAGGTCCTGGAGATCGCCCAGGACCGCAAAAAGCAACCCGTTCTCATCACCAATGAAGCCTCCATCCTCAGGCTTCAAGTCCTGGCCGAGTTGCGCCCCATTACTCAGTTTCAGATAGACTTCAAGCCAATCCGGCCCAGTATCCTGGCCGGCCGGAACAACCTAGCCGACCTCCTCATATACAGAACCGCTTTGCCCCTGGCCTCCAGGGTCGTGGCCAAAAGCCTTCTGGCCGGCATCTCCCTTCAGGACATGCAGGCCTACCTCCTGCATCACCTCAAAATCGCAGGTGTCAAACGGAACCTCTTTTCTGATTCGGCCGTCACCGCCATACAGTAGGGCTCCGGTGGCCTTTTCCGAAAGGCCAACCACCTGCCACGAGGCGCGCTCATAGCTGCCGTCGAGGAGCAGGCTCAGGTCGTTTCCCCAGAGCACGTTCGCATCATCGCAACAGAATTGATCTGGTCAAATGAGGAAGGGAGGATCAGTCCAGGATAATCAGAAAATTTTCTTCAAATTAATCCGAAAAACAACAACACCAGACCCACAGCCAGGGAGCCCGGCACCAGCCGCGCCTCTTTCCCACGGCTATCGTCAGGTCAGAGGCCAACATCAAGGCCAGCCCGGCGTCAGAGGCCACATCGTTGACCGTCGCCACCACCGGCTGAGGCATGCCCGTGATGGTTATCACCATTCGACTTACCCACTTGGTGTAACCCTCAAAAACAGATGAGGCTTTTTGATCGGGATGCTCCTCCAGAAGAAGATGGGCCCGGCCTCGGTCAGTACCACGGCCCTTACCTGGGACTCCCGGGCTAGGCCCCTCCACAAGGCCGCCACCAGCTCCGGCCCTAGGTCCTAGTCCCTGGCGTTGGCCGTGGCCGGGTTGTCCATGATAAATAGGGCCACGGCTCCCCGCCGCTCCAGTCTAATGTAACATCAAGCCACCGCCGCTTTCCTTCAGCTACCCCAGGGGAGCGGCCTCGCCGGCGATTCGGCAGTACCCAGGGTGCCACAGACGCGCCCCGTAGGTAAGCCGCTCCGGCCGAAGGGCGGACAATAAAACCCCCAACGCCCCGTTAGGGTTTATGCTAAATTTATTTAGTAGGAGCTTAGCAAAGAGACTCGAGATGTCTGTGGTGTCGGCGGGGAGCGCTTGCGCGCCCCGCAAGGTGCGGACCAGCCAGCAGGTTTTTCGGTCTGCCCCCTTGCAGGCTGCTCTGGGGTTGCCGTGAGGCTGATAGTCGCCTTGCGGGTGACGTTTATCGAACAAGCAAAGGACGTCGAAAGGGCATGAACATTTACGTCGGCAATCTTCCGTACAACTGTGATGACAACGCTCTGCACGAGTTGTTCAGCCAAGTGGGCCAGGTGGCTCAGGCCAAAGTCATCACCGACCGCTACTCCGGGGCCTCGCGTGGTTTCGGGTTCGTAGAAATGGTCTCTTCCGAAGAGGGTCAGGCGGCCATCAGCCGCTTTAACGGTTACGCTATGGGCGGCCGCAACCTCACGGTCAATGAGGCCAAGCCCCGCGAAGGCGGCGCTGGCGATCGGGGCGGTGGTGGCGGCCGCGGGGGCTACGGCCACTAGGGCCGGCAGCCACCAGGTATAGCCAACAACAACCGACCAGGGGAGCAGAAGGCTAACGCTTGCTGCTCCCCTGGCCGTCAGGGAATCTCGTGGCCTCTCCCTGGCGTTGGCTTTGGCGAGCGCAACGTGGTCAGCGCCCAGAACCCCCAAGAACTATTGCCCGTGGCGGACGGCCAGGACCGCCTCCTGGGCCTGTCCCCCCGCTGGCTCATCCACCAGGACGGGCTTAAGTACCGGGCGGTGCATATCCTGCTCTTAGACCCCCAGGGGCGGCTCTCCTGTAACTCCGGTCGCCGGGAAAGGACACCCACCCCGGCAAATGAACAAGTTCGGCCCGCGACTATGTGGACCCCGGAGAGGGGGTACCAGGACGCCGCGCGGCGCGAACTATGCGAAGAGCCGAGGTCTGGAGGCTCCGCTTACCTTCCTAGGCCTTAGCCCCGCCTAAGCGGCTACGGGCATGAAAATAAGCGCCGTGTTACCGGGGCTTAAGCAGCTTAGAGCCCCGGTCCAACCCCCTGGAGATCAGCCAGGGAAGCTTCTTCAGCCTACAGCAGGCGCTGGAACTGGCCGCCGACCTCCAGCGGGCCTGGTTGGGGCTTTGGCTGATTCTGAAGATGGCTCCGATTCAGCAGCGGCAATACCAAATCAATCAATAGAAAGAGGCTTTTTCGTCGTTAACTGTGGAATTTGATGAATTATTTCAGTGGTGCGGCGATGAAATAGATCGTGGTCATGAAAGTGAAGACATTACGGTATTTTCTGGCGCTTGCCCTGTCGGCCTGGAAGATGCCGTTAAGCCCTCCAGGCGGGCGTTGGAATGGTTGGAGGCCCAGCAGCTTAGGATCAGGTGGACATGCTCTTCCAGAGTCATGAACGCCTTGAGGATCCGGGGCTAGGATTTTAGTGTCAGGCGCTATGCGCTTCAGAGCATGGCGGGTGAAGAGGGTGACGCGCCACTGGGCGGCCCGTACAGAGATGGCTTTTCTGATCCAGCGTAGCATTTCCTGCAGCCGCCAGGCGGTGGTGGTGGCGAAGCCGCCGCTTTCCAGTTCGGTCAGGGCCTGCTGCTGCTTTTCGGTTAATCTGCCGCCGTCAGCGGCCTTGAGCACGGTCCAGCGGGTGGTCTGGAGCAGTTTACGCTCCTTAGCCTCGGCCTTTCGGACATCGTCTACGGCTGTGGTGAAGAATTGGACTACATGGAACCAATTTACGGTGACGTTGGCGTCGGGGGAGCTTTCGCCGATGGCAGCCAGAGAGGCTGGCGATATGTCGCAGATCACCTCGGCGATATTGTTGTGATCGCCGCCATGCTCACGCAGGCAGCGGCGGAGCAGGATCAGATAGCCCTTGTTCTTGCCGGGGGCAACGAAGATGACCGGCTTTTGCTTGCGGTCTAGGTCGATTAAAACGGTGGCGTAGTTGTGGTCCCGTTTGGAGGCGGTTTTGTCCAGAGCCACGGCCGTGACCTCGCCCAGGTCTATTTTGGATAGGGCCTGGGCCACGTAGAACTGGGCACCCTCCAAAGCCGCGTGTCTCTGACCGCGATGATGTGGGCCGCAGCCAGCACGGGCATCTCCCGCATCAGGGTCATGGCTGCCTGCTCGAACAGTAAGGTGAACCGGCTGCTCTCGCAGGCCCAGGGCGCCTTGACCTGTTTGGTCCTGTGGTCGGGGCAGCTCCTCCAGGGCATCCGGGCGATTACGTTGCAATGATGCTGGAAAAGATTGAGGTGCGCCAGGTGAATTAGTGGAAGTCGTGAGCTTTGCACAACCTGCCACTGCAGTATGACATCGGAGCTACACCAATTCCATTCATGACGACGAAGAGGTTCATGGCCACGATGGCCCTCGGAGCACCTGCTGCCCCTCGGGTGCCCAACTGGCTGCAGGCCAAGCTGGACGCCCTCCAGGCCATCTCCTTCGACGTAACCGCCGCCTGCTCGGGCTTTGTCTTTGCCTTGGACACCGCTATTCACTATTTGTGGGCCGGCGTCGGCAAGACCACTCTGGTGGTGGCAAGCCAAATCATGACTCGAGTTCAGGGCTGGACCGACCGCGCCAGCTGCATCCTGTGGGACGATGGCGCCGGGGCGGTAGTGCTCAAGGCCGAAGAAGGCTTGCCCCAGGTTCTAGAGAACTACGTTGATACCGACGGGGCCAACGGTTGAAATTTCTTGATGCCTGGCGACAGCTCCAAGGCCACGCCCATCAGCTACGAATCGGCGGACAAAAAATGCACACCATGAGACTTATCGAGGCCGCGGCCTCGGTGCGCGTGGCGGTGAAATATTTCGCCTTGTCGGTGGAGACGGTGCTGAACCGTCGAGGTTTGAAGTCCAGCGACGTGGACCTTTACAGCCCCCACCAGGCCAACATCCGCATGCTGCAATCGCTGGTCAAGCGTCTGGACGTGGACTTCGAGGAGAAATTCTTCATCACCATAGAAAAATGCCTCTTCGTCGTCATGAGTAGACTTGGTGTGGTTCCGATGTCATGCTGCAGCGATCCGCATGGTCGAGTTGAAGCAGGAGGCAACCATGGACGCCGGCGAGCTTCTGGCCCTTGGCCTGGGGTTGCAACCGCCCTGGCGGCTAGCGGGGCAGTATGTGGACACCGATAAATAGTCTCACGAAATCTTTTTGGAGGTTGCCGCTGATCGGGGAGCCGAGTACCCTTGCCCGGAGTGTGGTAGGTTGTGCAAGGCTCACGACTTCCACTAAGTCCCCTGGCGGCACCTCAATCTTTTTCAGCATCATTGCTACGTAGCCGCCCGTGTGCCCCGGGTGGACTGCCCCGATCACGGGACCAAACAGGTCAAGGCGCCCTTGACCCGCGAGGGCAGCCGGTTCTTTTTACTGTTCGAACAGGTGGCCATGACCCTGATGCGGGAGATGCCCGTGCTGGCTGCGGCTCGCATCGTCGGGGTTAGAGACACGCGGCTTTGGAGGGTGGTTCAGTTTTACGTGGCCCAGGCCCTACCCAAAATAAACCTGGGGGGGCACGGCCGTGGCTCTGGACGAAACTGCCTCCAAACGGGACCACAACTACGCCACCGTTTTCATTGACCTAGGCCGCAAGCAAAAACCGGTCATCTTCGTTACTCCCGGCAAGGGCAAGGATTATCTGATTCTGTTCCGCCGCTGCCTGCGTGAGCATGGCGGCGATCACAACAATATCGCCAAGGTTATCTGTGACATGTCGCCAGCCTTCCTGGCCGCCATCGTCGAAAGCCTCCCCGGTGGTAACGTCAACGTGGACTGGTTCCATGTAGTCCAACTCTTCACCACCGCCGTGGACGAAGTTCGAGAGGCCGAGGCTAAGGAGCGTAAACTGCTCCAGGCCACCCGCTGGCCCTTATGGAAGCATTCCACCGTGCGCTCCGTGTAGCGGATGTCCAGCTTCTTGCCCAACCATTGGTGGGGGACCGAGTAGTAGCGGCGGTCCACCTCCACGTGGTAATCGATGTAGACCTTGGCCTTCTTCCATTGGGTATACTGGTAGGCCGTGGCGGGCAGAGGCTTTTGAGCGCCGGGTTATCCAGGGACTCGTATACGGAGCGCCGGCTGCCGGGCAGCTTCTTGAAAGGTCGGTTGCTGAGCCGATCTAGAAGTCCACGGATCGTCTGGTTGAGCTCAGCCAGACTTAAGAAGGTTCTCTTGCGCAAGGCGGCCAGGAACCACCTCTCCACCAAGGTGCACACCCACCTCAGCCTTGGCCTTGTCACGGGGTTTTTGTACCCGGCGAACAAAACCGCAGTGCCGCAGTGGGCGGCCACTTCGTGGTAGATTGGGTTTATATTGGGCTCATAGCGGCAAGCCTTGCTCACCCCGAACTTGAGGTTGTCGATCACCATTAACTCCGTCATCCCGCCAAAAAACTGGAAGGCCCGCTGAAGGGAGCCGATCCAGTCGGGCAGACCTTAGGCCCACGTGGCCTCGGCAAAGGTGTAATTGCTGCCACCCAGAACTGCCACGAAGATCTAGACCGCCCTAACCTCACATCCGTCAGGGGGACCACCACGTCCACGGTCTGGCTGGCATAATCGATAAACGTCTTCTCGCCGGCTCGGTGCTCTTGGCGCATGACCAGCCCCAGCTTGCCTGACCATTCCCGGTAACGCTAGCAAAACCAGCTGTATTGGTAGTCCAAGGCATGGACCTTTTTGTACTCCTCCCACAACAGCGCTAGGGTCATACCCTTGTGCCTCAGCTTTTGATGGACTTGGGACTAGTCAGGCTCCGGGTGAAAATCCGTAGACGTCAAGGGTGGAGGTGGAAAGCGCAGTCGCTCAAGCGGCGTCTCATTCAAACTGGTGGGGAGGGGCCAGGACAGGCCGACGCGCGCGGCTCGACGCAGGTAACGGGACACCGTGGCTCGGCTTATCCCGCAACTTTTGGCAATGTCCCGGTTGCCGCAGCCGACTTCATGCTTTAGCCGAAGTATTTTCTTGGTTTTACGCATGGATAACCTCTCCGCCGGCAAAAGCACCCTCCGCGTTGGAAAGGCACAGTATAGCCAATCCGGTGTTATCCAGCGTCGCCCGCTACCCCAAGTGGCCCACATTCCGTGGAATCGGTGGCCTGCTTGAAACGGAATCCGCGCCGTAGCCTCTTCAAGGGATTTGGTGAGATGCGCGTACTGAGGAACGCTCGCAGGGCGTTACCAGCGCGTGCACCTTATATAAAGTTCTTTGAAGGGGGACCCGGAGGGATGCTTTCTTTCAAAAAAGCATTCCCCCGGTAAGGCTATGCGCCTTAGCTCAGGATGGCCTTGAGGTCGGCGTCGGGGGTGGTGATGGGCATGATGCTGAATTTGTCCACCAGCACCTTGAGTACGTCGGGAGTGATAAAGGCCGGCAGACTGGGTCCCAGGCGGATGTCCTTGATGCCCAGGAACAACAGGCTCAGCAGGATGGCCACGGCCTTCTGCTCGTACCAGGAGAGTATCAGGGACAGCGGCAGGTCGTTCACCCCGCAGTTGAAGGCCCCGGCCAGGGCCGTGGCGATCTGCACCGCCGAGTAGGCGTCGTTGCACTGGCCGATGTCCAAGAGGCGCGGAATGCCGCCGATGTTGCCCAGCTGCTTGTCGAAAAAGCGGAACTTGCCGCAGGCCAGGGTGAGGATCACGGTGTCCTTGGGAGCTTTCTCCACAAACTCGGTGTAGTAGTTGCGACCTGGCTTGGCGCCATCGCAGCCGGCTACCAGGAAAAAGTGCTTGATGGCTCCGCCCTTGACGGCCTCGATCACCTTGTCGGCCACGCCCAGCACGGCGTTGCGGCCAAAGCCCACTAGCACCGAGCCCTTGTCTAGATTCTCGGCGAAGCCGGGCAGGGTTAGTGCCTTGGCTATGGCCTGGCTGAAGTCTTTGTTTTGGCCGGCGCCGCTGATGTGGGGCACACCGGGGAAGCCTACCAGGCCGGTGGTGAAAAGCTTTTCGGCGGCATCACCCTTGGGCTTCTGAATGCAGTTGGTGGTCATGACGATGGCACCGGGGAACTCGGGGAACTCCTTGCCCTGGTTCTGCCAGGCTGTGCCGTAGTGACCGAAGAAATGGCCGTACTTTTTCAGACCCGGGTAGCCGTGGGCAGGCAGCATCTCGCCGTGGGTATAGACGTAGATGCCCGTTCTCTCGGTCTGCTTGAGGACTAGCTCCAGGTCATGCAGGTCGTGGCCGGAGACCAGGAGGGCCTTGCCTGTTTTGTGTCCCAGGGGTACGGCGGTGGGCGCGGGGTAGCCGTAGGTGCCGGTGTTGCCGGCGTCCAAGAGCTCCATGGCCTTGATGTTGGCCTCGCCGGTGGCCAGCGCCAGGCCCATCCAGTCGTTGAGCCCCAGGCTCGAGTCCTGGGTGGCGGCCAGGGCCTTGTGGATGAATGCGTAAACGCTCTCGTCCTGCTGCCCCAGTATGGCGGCGTGATCGGCGTAAGCGGCTATGCCGCGCAGGCCGAAAATCACGATGTGCTTGAGCGAAGTGATATTGGGATCGGCGTCGGGGGCGGGCTTGAAGCCAAATAGGCGACCCTGGGCGAGGAGCCCGGCCAGGTTGCTGACCGGCTGGAAGTTGGCCTGCCCCTCGGGGAAGCTTGACCCGGCCAACTTGGCTTTGAGACCATCGCGCAGGGCCGTGGCGCGTTTGATCATGGGCGGGAAGCGGTCGGGGTCGAAGTCCACGTTGGTCAGAGTGCTGAACAGGGCTTCCACGGTGAAGCGGTTGGCCTCGGGGTCGCTGATACCCTTGGCGCGGGCAGCGTTGGCCACCTGGCCCAGGCCGATGACGGCGTAGGTGAGTACGTCTTGCAGAGCCGCCACTTCCGGCTGCTTGCCGCAAACGCCCAGAATGTTGCAGCCGGCGCCTTTGGCGGTTTGTTCGCACTGGTAGCAAAACATCTCCATCAGGATCCTCCTTTGTTAATAGTTGCCATTAATGTCTAAAGGTGGAGACATTACGGTAGCCTCTGGTTCTTGCCCTGGCGGCCTGGAAGATGCCATTAAGTCCCTCCAGGCGAGTGTCGGAATGGTTGAAGGTCCAGCGGTTTAGGATCACAGGTGCAAGCTCTTTGAAGCGGGGCACCTAATCAGGTGATGTAGGCCGGGTGGCCGAGGCACAGCGCCGCTGGTGTCTGCATTATGCCACAATAATCTTATCACCTGTCAAAGATGCCAGCTCCTTTCTCACGGAGCCTTTTTTCAGATTTATCTTGTAGGCGTTATGGATCAGGTGCTCGAGGATGGTATCGGTCATGGTGGGAGCACTTATGGTTTCGTGCCACTGGTCTACGGGCACTTGGGCAGTGACGATGGTGTAGCTTCGGCCGTAGCGGCTCTCCAGGGTTTCGGGTATATCCAGGCTTTGCTCCCGTGACAGTCTCTCCAGTCCCCAATCGTCCAGGATAAGCAGGTTGGTCTTGGAACTGGCGATGATCATTTTTCGATAGCTGCCGTCCCCTCGGGCTGCGACCATTTCGTGTAGGAGGGCGGGCACCCTCTTGTAGGAGACCGAGTAGCCTTCCAGACAAGCCTTGTGGCCCAGGGCGCAAGCGAGAAAACTTTTGCCTACGGCATGAGGCCAAGGCCATGATGAGTGACTTGTCCATGCCCCGCCTTTGCCGGCAGTCGATGTCTCCCAGGCAGGTGCCATGCCGGAGCTTGGCCTTGGTCAGCCTGTTTTTGAGCCGGCGGTCTTCTCTATGGGTGGCCTCCCTGCCTCCATCAGGCCCAGTCTTTCCTCGAAGCCCAGTTTCTGGACCTCGGGGGTGCTCAGCTGTTCCTCTAGGGGATTTAGCATGTCCTCCAGCCCCAGGGCACGGAGCTTGTCCAGGATGGGATTAATCGGCATGGCTTCCTCACTTGGGCGGTCAAGAAGTAGCCGGCTCCGCGGATGTTGGGGTTAAGGGTGGGACTGGATTCCGGGGCCGGCGTCAGCAAAGGTGCCTTGTTCAGTTCCTTGTTGATGAAGCGCTCTACGCTCTTGGAGCTGAAGGCCCTATAGGCCAAGGCCCTAAGGCAGGCGACTTCCACTCGAGCCTCACTATGTTTTTTAGCCAGGGTGACCAGGCCTAGGCAGGCCCTGAAGCCTTGCTGGGGATGCGCTCGCCGGCTCATGATCCCCTCGGCCAGCTTAGCCGTGGGCTCGCCGATCTTGTGTATCCAGTTGATGGTTCTTTCGGGAGGAGTCCACTTGGCGCGCTTCTGGTGGGAGCAGGGCATTTGCTCGGCCAGGGTGGTGAAGCCACTTTGCTTCAGGATGCGACGGTGGCTGGCCACCCTCTGGCCCTTATGGAAGCAGTTCACCGTGCGCGCCACGTAGCGAATCTCCAGCTTCTTGCCCAACAATTGGTGGGGGACCGAGTAGTCGTGGCGGTCCATCTCCACGTGGTAGTCGATATGAACCTTGGCCTTCTTCCATTGGGCATACTGGTAGGCCGTGGCGGGCGGAGGCTTGAGCGCCGGCTTGTCCAGGGGCTCGTACATGGAGCTCCGGCTGCCAGGCAGCTTTTTGAAATGCCGGTTGTTGAACCGGTCTAGAAGCCCACGGATCGCCTGGTTAAGCTCAGCCAGACTGAAAAAGGTCCTCTTGCGCAGGGAGGCCAGTATCAACCTCTCCACCAGTTGCACCCTTACCTCGGCCTTGTCACGGGGTTCTCGTACCCGGGCGGGCAAAACCGCCGTGCCGTAGTGGGCGGCCATCTCCTGGTAGGGTCTGGTTGATGTCGGGCTCGTATCCGTCACCCCGCCAAAAAACTGGAAGGCCCGCTGGTGGGAACCGATCCAGTCAGGCAACCCCTGGGTCCACGTAACCTCGGCAAAGGTATGGACCACCTTGTATTCCTCCCACAGCAGCGCCAGAGTCATACCTTTGCGCTTCAACCCTTGTTGCCGCAGCCGGCCTCGTACTTCAGCCGAAGTACTTCCTTGATTTTACCGCATGGATAACCTCTCCGCCGGCAGCTGCACCCTCCGTATTGGAAAGGTGCAGTATAGCTAATCAGGTGTTATCCAGTGTCGCATACTTACCCCAAGTGGCCCACCTCCCATGGAACCGGTGGCCCTCATCGCGTAGAATCACTGCCCCGCTTGAAACGAAATTCACAATCTGGATTTCAAAAACGTTGCTGCTGGTGACCACGAAGGTTTTGACTTCAGTGTTGTCCAAGATAGGTTTTCAAAAGCCGGCTAAGTGCTCGAAGCGAGATGCCCTCATCCCAGCGTATTAGTATGATTATGCCAAAAGCCAAGAAGACCGCGACCAAGAGATGGCAAGGCCATGGTACGAGTAGCCAGCCTATTAAGTCAACTGCTGCATCACTTCCCCCGCACTGAGTATCCGCCTTGGTCAAGGAACACGGTGCCGCGGTCAGGATCAAGGGATTTCCCTGTTAGATCCAGTTCGTGGCCATGCTCTTCTGTCATCTGGCCAGGGCCTGTGCTGGTCGGCGTAGGACAGTGTGGACCTTTTTGGGGCCACGCTCGCCTCAAGGTGGGACAGATTGCCCTGGCAGCAGTAAAGATCCCGGTAAATCTCCCTT
>CBCOTF020000297.1:0-2749 GCA_965112955.2 Desulfarculales bacterium | reverse complement strand
AGGTTCTCAAAAACCGGCTAAGTGATCGAAGCGAGATGCCCTCATCCCAGCGTAGCAGTGTGATCCTGCCAAAAGCCAACAATATCGCGACCAAGAGAGGGCAAAACTATGGTACGAGTAGCAAGCCTGTTCAGTCAACTGTTGCATCACTTCCCCCTCACTGAGTTCGCCGCCTTGATCAAGGAACACCACAGCTCCGAGATCAGGATCAAGGGATTTCCCTGTTGGACCCAGTTCGTGGCCATACTCTTCTGTCATCTGGCCAGGGCCGACTTCCTAAGGGAAATCTGCCAGGGTCTTTCCTGCTTCCTGGGCAAGCTGTCACACTTTGGGGTGAATGCGGCCCCAAAGAGGTGACGGCCATCCTGAAAGAGGGGCGGGCCGACTTCTTGCTGCGTAACGAAAACTATGTGCATAACTCTACCTCCCCCTGAACCGTTTGTGAAAGGACCTCAGCCTGGACCTGGGCTGGAGCCCCTTAGCACGCCGATCCCCAGGGCGCTTCATGCTCTTTAAGGCTGCGGACCGCCAACTGCCCCTTGGCAAGGCAGACAAAAAGACATAAGAATATGGAGACGTTTTTCTTATTCTGGCAAGTAGCCCGCCCCGGGCCGGAAAAATAGCATGACCCTCCACGATGATCCCCTGTCCTGCCGCCTGGTGGACGGTGCCCCTTGCGCTGAAGACCAGGTGCTGGACAGCCTAAGGCCCCTACGCCTGGCCGACTACATAGGGCAGGAGGAGGCCAAGGCCAACCTGAGCGTCTTCATCGCCGCCGCCCGCCAGCGCGGTGAGGCCCTGGACCACGTGCTACTGCACGGCCACCCCGGACTAGGCAAGACCACCCTGGCTCACATCCTGGCGAGTGAGCTGGGCGTGGGCATCATCGCCACCAGCGGGCCGGTGCTGGAACGCCCCGGCGACTTGGCCGCCATCCTCACCAACCTGCAGCCTCGCACTGTGCTCTTCGTGGACGAAATTCATCGCCTCAACCACGTGGTGGAGGAGGTGCTTTACCCGGCCATGGAGGATTTCCACCTGGACCTCATCATCGGCCAGGGACCAAGCGCCCGCACGGTCAAGCTGGACCTAGCCCCCTTCACCCTAGTGGGGGCCACCACCCGCGCCGGGCTGATCACTCCGCCCTTGCGCGACCGCTTCGGGGTGCAGGTGCGGGTGGACTTTTACACCCCGGATCAACTGGCCTTGATCGTCAACCGCTCAGCGCGCATCCTAGACCTGTCCATGGACCAGGAGGGCGTCATGGAGATCGCCCGGCGCTCGCGGGCCACCCCACGCATCGCCAACCGCCTGCTGAAAAGGGTGCGCGACTTCGCCCAGGTGGAGGCTGACGGTCGCGTCAGCCGCGAGTTGGCCGACTACGCTCTGGGACGCCTGGGCGTGAATCAGCTTGGCCTTGACCGCCTGGATCGCGAGCTTCTAACCACCATCATCCAGAAATTCGACGGCGGGCCGGTGGGCTTGAGCAATCTCTCCGCCGCCGTGGGCGAGGAGGCCCAGACCCTCAAGGAGGTCTACGAGCCCTACCTGATCCAGCAAGGCTTTTTGAAGCGCACACCTCAGGGCCGCGTAGCCACGCCCCGGACTTATCAGCACCTGGGGCTCTCGCCCAGCCGAGGGGCCCAGGACAGGCTGTTCTAGGCCGCCGTCCCACCTAGCTCTTGCCCGCCCCACCGCCGGCATAATAGCCTTATACAAGATGGCGTTATAATGACCTGGCCCTCCTAGACCGTTGAGGCAGCGTAACCATCCGCCGCCGCATCAAAAAAACCTCGCGCTCTAGCGATCCCTACTGGGCCTCGCAGACGGCATGCGCTATGTTCCAGAATATCAACGAGGCCCTGCGCCACGGAGTAATGGTCAGCGACCGCCAGGGGCGCATCATCCTGGCCAACCCGCCCCTGGAACGCATGTTGGGGCTAGAGCCTATAGCCATGCTGGGGCTAGACCTGGGCCGCGCTGTTCTTCGACGGGCGCGGCGAAACCGACACCTTCCACGACGCCATGCTGGAGGTGGCGCAGAATCAAATCTAACACCATAATTGTTAGGTGACCTACCACATCCACCCCAGGGACCGCCCCGGGAACTTATCATCATTACCAACCTGCTCCTAGATGAGGATTCCATCCCAAGCGGGCCAGTAATTCCACGCGATGTAGACCACCCACTCCACGGCAAATGGTCTCCCCATTCCATGAGATAGGGGCCACCCTTGGGGTAGTAGGTGTTATTTTTCGGATTAACTTGACAAAATTCTCTGACTATCCTGGATTGATCCTCACTTTCTCATTGCTGTATGACGTTAACGGCCTGATCAGAGAAAAGGTTCTGCTTGACGCCTACGATTTTGAAGTGGTGCAGGAGGTAAGCCTGCATGTCCTGGGTTGAGACGCCGGCCAGATGGCTTCTGGACACGACCCTGGAGGCTAAATGAGGAGGTCGGCAAGGTTGTTCTGACCGACCAGGATGATGGGCAGGATTGGCTTGGAGTCTCCCTGAAGCTGAGTGATGATGTGCAACTCGGCCAGGACTTGAAGCCTGAGGAGGGAGGCTTCATCGACGACGATGGCGGGTGTCTTCTTCCGGTCCTGGCGATCTCCAGAACCTGTTTTCTGATGAGCTTGGTGAGGACGACCCTGGAAAAGCTGGCAGTATCCACTTCGAGCGCGACGCAGATTTGCCTGTAGAGTTCCAGGATGGAGCCCTGTGAGGCGGTGACCCAGATGA
>CBCOTF020000296.1:0-5396 GCA_965112955.2 Desulfarculales bacterium | reverse complement strand
GTGGTGCGGCGATGAAATAGATTATGGTCATGAAGGTGAAGACATTACGGTAGCCGTTGGCTCTTGCCCTGGCGGCCTGTGAAAGATGTGCCGTTAAGCCTCTCCAGGCGGGCGTTAGCATGGTTGGAGGTCCAGCAGCTTAGGATTAGGTGGGCATGCTCTCCCAGAGTCATGAGCGCTTTGAGGACCGGGGTCAGGGTTTTGGTGTCAGGCGCTATGCACTTCAGGGCATGGCGAGTGAAGTGGGTGATGCACCACTGGGCGGCCCACCGTACAGAGGTGGCCCTTATGATCCAGCGCAGCATCTCCTTAGAGCCGTCAGGTGGTAGCGGTGGCGGAGCCGCCGATTTCCAGTTTAGTCAGGGTCTGCTGCTGCTTTTCGGTTAGCCTGCCGTCACTAGCGGCCTTGAGCACGGCCCAGCGGATGGCTTTGGGCAGTTTACGCTCCTTAGCCTCGGCCTTTCGGACCTCGTCCATGGCGGTGGTGAAGAATTGGACCACATGGCACTAGTCCACGGTGACGTTGGCGCCGGGGACGCTTTTGCCGATGGTGGCCAGGACGGCTGGCGACATGCCGCGGACCACCTCGGCGATATTGTTGTGATCACCGCTATGTTCACACAGGAAGCGGCGGAACAAGACCAGACAGCCCTTGCCTTTGCCGGGGGTGAAGAGGACAGGCTGTTGTTTGCGGTCTAGGCCGATGAAGGCGGTGATGTAGTTGTGACCCCGCTTGTAGGCGGTTTCGTCGAAAGCTACAGCCTTGACCCTGCTTATGTCCATCGTGGACAGGGCCTGGGTCACGTAGAATTGGACCATCCGCTAAAGTCGCGTGTCGCTAACCCCGATGATGCGGTCCGCAGCCAGCACGGGCATCTCCCGGACCAGAGTCATGGCCGCCTGCTCAAACAGCAAGGTGAGCCGGCTGCCCTTGCGGGTCCAGGAGGGCGTCTTGACCTGTTTGGTCCCGTGGTCGGGACAATCCATTCGGGGTACCTGGGCGGTTACGTAGCAATGATGCTGAAAAAGATTGAGGTGACGCCAGGCGAATTCATGAAAGTCGTGAGCCTTGCACAATCTGCCACACTCCGAGCAGAGGTACTCGGCTCCCCGGTCGGCGGCAACCTCCAAAAAGATCTCGTGGGGCTATTTATCGGTGTCCACACGCTGTCCCACCAGCCGCCAGGGCGGGTTGCAACCCCAGGCCAAACATCATGACACCGGAACTACACTAATTCCACTCATGACGCCGAAGAGGCAAGTAATTTTTGGCAACTTCACGAAATTACATGAAATAGTATTTTGACATGAATTCGGGCGGGCTCCGGGATTCCCGGTTAGAGGCTAGGGCCTGGCTGGGGTGATTCCATGGCCCGCCTCGGGGTCTGTCGGAGTATTCCTCCGACAGACCCCTGCTCCCCCACACGCTGATATACCCCAGGCGACCGGGGGTCCCCCGTAGTGGAACGCCCGCGCAAAGGAGTCTACATGTCCAAGAGCTTCGACCGTTTCAACGGCACCGAAAAATATATCGTCTCTCCGGCCCTGCGCGACGTGGTCAACGTGGCCATCAGCCTGGGGCGCCCCCTCCTGGTCAAGGGCGAGCCCGGCACCGGCAAGACGCTTTTGGCCCACAACATCGCCCGCGCCCTCGGCAAGGGCCTCCTGATCTGGAACGTCAAGTCCACCACCAAGGCCAAGGACGGGCTTTACGTCTACGACACCGTACAGCGTCTTAACGACTCGCGCTTCGGCACCGGCGACGTCAGCGACATCAAGCGCTACATACACCTGGGGCAGCTGGGGCGGGCTTTCACTAACGCCGAGCGCGTGGTGCTCTTGATCGACGAGATAGATAAGGCCGACTTGGAGTTCCCCAACGACCTCCTGAGCGAGCTGGATGAGATGAGCTTCTTCATCTCCGAGACGGAGGAAACCATCGAGGCCAAGCAGCGTCCCATTGTGGTCATCACCTCTAACTCAGAGAAGGAGCTGCCCGACGCATTTTTGAGGCGTTGCGTTTTCCATTACATCGAATTCCCGGACGTGGATCTGATGAAGGATATCGTCCACGTGCACTTTCCCAACCTAGAGAAGCGCCTGCTGAAAGAAATCTTGGGCCGCTTCTACTGGTTGCGCCAGATCGACAATTTCCGCAAGAAACCCTCTACCAGCGAGCTGCTGGATTGGGTACAGGCGCTTATCGCCGGTGGCATTGATCCCGAGAAGGTGGCCAAGGAACTGCCCTTCGCCGGCGCTCTCATCAAGAAGGAGCAGGACGTGGAGGTTTTGCAGGCGGCCATGGCGCGCTCGGGCAAAAGCGGTCCGCTAGGCTTGAGGAGCAGGTTCTAGGCAGGCTGTTCAAAGCAGCCTGCTGATGGGCCATGGATGGCCCGCTAAAAAGCGCGGGTACGAAGCGCTCGCTTTTTGGGAGAGTTAGCCAACTTGATTTCAGCTAGCTCGATTTGAAAAAGGCCATAGGTGGATTTTTTCAACATCCTGCGGCGAGGTAAGCCAGCCCATGTTCATGGACCTCTTCTATACCCTGCGCCAGCTCAAGGTTCCGGTCTCGGTGACCGAGTGGATGACCTTGATGGAGGCGATCAGCACGGGCCACTCCCAAAGTAGCCTCACCAGCTTTTACCATCTGGCGCGGGCCATCCTGGTCAAATCCGAGACCTTTTATGACCAATACGACCAGGCCTTTGCCCATGTCTTCCGCCAGGCGGCCCTGCCAACCGACATCCGCCAGGAAATTCTGGACTGGCTGGCCGACCCCTTGAACCGCCTGGAGCTTAGCGACAAAGACTTGGCGAATCTGGAGCGCTGGGACCTGGACAAGCTGCGCGAGGAGTTGGAAAAGCGCCTTAACGAGCAGGACGAGCGCCACGACGGCGGTTCGCGTTGGGTAGGCACGGGCGGCACCAGCCCCTTTGGCCACTCCGGTACCCACCAGGCCGGCATCCGCATCGGCGGGGAGGGAGGTGGCGGAAGGGCCCTCCAAATTGCTGCGGCCCGGCGCTTTAGGAATTACCGCACCGACGTGGCCCTAGACGTGCGTCAGATCAAGGTGGCGCTGAAGAAACTCCGGCAGTTTGCTAAGGAAGGCAACGAGGACGAGCTGGACATCGACCTGACCATCGACAAGACTTACCGCGAGGGCGGCGAGATCGAACTGGTCTTCACCCGGGCGCGCAAGAACACGGTCAAGGTGCTCCTCCTGATGGATTCCGGTGGCTCCATGACCCCCTACAGCCGCCTGGTGAGCCGGCTCTTTTCGGCGGCCCACCAGATGAGCCACTTCCGCGACTTCAAGGCCTACTACTTCCACAACTGCATCTACCAAGATCTGTACAAGGACATCTACAACAACGAAACCGAGCCTACGGCGGCAGTGCTCAAAAACCTGGATGGCGACTACAAAGTGATCCTGGTGGGCGACGCCTACATGGCGCCCAGCGAGCTGATGAGCGTGGGCGGGGCCATCGACTACTACTATCACAACGAAACGACAGGCCACGAGTGGCTCAGCCGCATCGCTGACCGCTTCCGCAACTGCGTGTGGCTTAACCCCCTGCCCCAGCTGGCCTGGGTCAATTACACCATCAAAACCGTGGGTCAGGTCTTCCACATGTACCCCCTGACCCTGGACGGCCTCGAAGACGCGGTCAGGAAGCTGATCGTCAAGCACTAGGGGTGTGTCGAAGAAAGCCAGCCACGGCCTTCGCCTCTTGGCGCTTGTTAAAAGTAAAGTTGGCAAGGTTACGAAATTGCGCCAAATTATAATTTGGCGCAATTTCGGGCAGGCCGTCCTCGGGGACCCCAGCCAGGCTAGGGTCTGGCTGGGGTGAATTTTTGGCCCGCCGATGAGCCTGTCGAAGTATTACTTTGGCAGGCTCTTAGGTATTCATGATCTGCCCACCCCCAACCGGCGAGCTTGGCGATTAATGGCGGTCACTTGGGGGGCTCCCCTATGCAAAATAAAGGAAACTAGGCAGTGGACAACGTCAACTTCGGCGCCATCATGGCCGTGGTGGGCATGGGCGGGACCCTATTGTACCTGTGGCTGATCACCTTGGTGAATAGCCTCATGAAGAAGCTATTCACCGGGCGGCCTCGTCCTGCGGCCGCCTCGGCCGGAGGGGAGACCCGTAAATGATGAATTCAATGCTGCATGCGGATTTCAGGGAAGTGGGCCTGGTGGCCGAGGCACGGCGCCGCTGGTGTCTGCATTATGTCACAGGAGTCTTGTCGCCGGTCAAGCTTGCCCGCTTCTTTTTCATGGGCTCTTCTTTCAAGTTTATCTTATAGGCGTTATGGATCAGGCGATCGAGGATGGTATCGGCCTGGGTGAGATTGCTGATGGTTTCGTGCCACGGGTCCACAGGCACTTAGGCGGTGACGATGTTAGGGCCTCGGCCGTAGCGGTCTTCCAGGCCTTTGAGCATGTCCAAGCTCTGCTCTCGTGACAGTTTCTCCAGCCCCCAGTCGTCCATGATGAGCAGGTTGGTCTTGGAACTGGCGACAATCATCTTTTGATAGCTGCCGTCCCCTCGGGCCGCGACCATTTCGCGCAGGAGGGCAGGCCCCCTCTTGTAGAAGACCGATAGAAGACCGAGTAGCCTTCCAGACAAGCCTTGTGCACCTGGGCGCAGGCGAGAAAGCTTTTGCCTGCGCCGGTGTGTTCGCTGAAGGGCAGGTTGTGATGTTCGGCGATCCACCGGCCTGAGGCTAGGGTCATGAGGAGTGCCTTGTCCATGCCGCGCCTTTGCCGGTAGTCAATGTCCTCTAGGCAGGCGTCATGCCGGAGCTTGGCCTTGGCCAGCCTGTTTTTGAGTCGGCGGTTTTCTTTGTGGATGGCCTCCCCATCCACCATCAGACTTAATCTTTCCTCGAAGCCCAATGGCTTCCTCTTTGGGCGGTCACGAAGTAGCCGGCTCCGCGGATGTTGGGGTGAAGGATGGGACTGGATTTCGGGGCCGGCGTCAGCAAAGGCGCCTTGTCCAGTTCCTTGTCGATGATGCGTTCTACGCTCTTGGAGCTGAAGGCCCTCAGGCAGGCGGCTTCCATCCGCGCTTCACCATGTTTTTGGCCAGGATGATCAGGCCTAGGCAGGCCCTGAAGCCTTGCTGGGGATGTACCCGCCGGTTCATGATCCCCTCGGCCAGCTTGGCCGTGGCCTCGCCGATCTTGTGTATCAAGTTGGTGATGCTTTCGGAGGTCCACTTGGCGTGCTCCTGGTAGGAGCGGAATATGTGCTCGGCCAGGGTGGTGACGCCGCTTTGCTCCAGGATGCGACGGTGGCTGGCTACCCGCTGGCCCTGATGGGAGCATCCCACCGTGCACTCCATGTAGCGGATGTCCAGCTTCTTGCCCAACAATTGGTGGGGAGCCGA
>CBCOTF020000295.1:0-5355 GCA_965112955.2 Desulfarculales bacterium | reverse complement strand
CTCCAGGGTCGTGGCCAGAAGCCATCTGGCCGGCGTCTCCCTCCAGGATATGCAGACCTACCTCCTGGATCACCTCAAAAGCGCAGGCGTCAAACGGAATTTTTTCTGACCTGGCCGTCACCGCCATGCAGCAGGGCTCCGGCGGCCTCTTCCGAAGGGCCAACCACCCGGCCCGCGGAGCGATCATAGCTGCCGCCGAGGAGCAGACTCAGGTCGTCTCCCCAGAGCACGTCCGCATCGCCGCAACAAAATTGATCTGATCAAATGAGAAAGGAAAAATCAGTCCAGGATAGTCAGAGAATCTTAGTCAAATTAATCCGAAAAACGACACCAGTGGAGTAGCCTCGATTATACCTTTGGTGTCATAGCTTGGACATGCCCCTTCGGTAGCCTGTTATTAGGTTAGCCGATATTCACCTGAGATAAAATTGATTACCTGCATTATTATCGCCTTATTGCCTGGTTTGTTTATATGCTTAAATTTTTAGTTTTCCGTAAACATCCCTGGCGTCAATTATGGTTGATACTCCCCTCGGGATTGATGGTTTTTGCTTTTTGGTTTTTCGTAATAGCTATAGCTATTCTTGTGATTCATCCACACTGAATGTTATTAGGTATGTCATGATCAATACCGCCCCTGGTTCCGCAGAGCAACGGCCCGCCGGCCTGATTGACCGTGGTCTGCTTGTACAATAATTAGTGCTGTCCGAGACAGGCGTAGTGGCTAAAAATGATCTTATAAAAACGAGTAATTATCTATAAGTTTACTAGTATTTTTGTGTTTCACTGGCGATTGCCTGTCCAAGTCAGGGCGAGAGCGGTAACTGGACCTGTTCGGGCATGAGGGGTGGGGTGTGATAGGGGTGTTGGAGCCAGACGCACAACTCCCTGTATGTGAAAAGATTTAGGCGCAGCATGGCGGTCAGGTTAGATCGTGACCATGCGGCCAGGGAAAGATGGTGAAGCCATTTGAGCAAGAGCAGGACGAGCAAGGCTGTCAAAATCTGAATTTCCAAGGCGTTGCTGCTGGTGCCCACGAAGGTTTTGACCTTAAGATTTTGTTTAAGCGCTTTGAAGCACCGCTCGAACTTCCAGCGGTCCTTATAGATGTCAGCCACACGATGGAGGCCGTCAGCTCGTGGTGGTTGGTCAAGAGCACGGCCTGCTTTTGATTCTTCTCGTCCCACACCACCAGGCGACGTAGGGGGTAGGGACAATCGGTCAGGCTGCCGGTGAGGAATATGGTTTGATCGGCCAAGACGTTTTGGGTCTTAGGCCCTGGCTGAGTGGCCATCACTTCGAAAACGGCGTTAGATTTGAGGCGGGTGACGAAGAAGATGCCCTGGCCGGTCCCCTTGCCAAACAGGGCATAGTCCTGCTGGTAGCCCCGGTTCAAAATCAGGATGGAGCCAGGGTTTAGGGCCAGCCCCTGGGGCACGGTGACATCAGCCACCTTGGCCTCGGTGAGCACAGTACAAAGCTGGGCATATAGTCGTCGTGGTCCAACATGATGGGCGCCTTAACTCTACTTTTGGCCCGCTTGTACTCGGCCTAGGGGAGCAAGCCCAGGCACAGGATGATGGTAGAGGAGTCCAGGCTCAGGAGCTTGTTCTTGAATTTGAGCTTGCCCTTTTTCCTGCCCAGGGAGCCTTGTGCACGGAAGCGCTCCCTGGCTTTGAAGAACAGGGCTCGGAACAAGGACGATGGCCTGTGCTGGTTGGCGTAGGACAGTGTGGACTTCTTTGGGGCCGCGTTCATCCCACGGTGGGACCGCTTGCCCAGGCAGTAGGAAAGACCCTGGCAGACCTCCCTTAGGGAGTTGGCCCTGGCCAGATGACAGAAGAGCATGGCCACGAACTGGGTTCAACAGGGAAATCCTTTGGTACTGACCGCTGTATCGTGCTCCTTGACCAAGGTGATGAACTCAGTGCGGAGGAATTGATGTAGTAGTTGACTGAACAGGCTGGTTATTCGTACCATGGCCTTGTCCTCTCTTGGTCGCGGTATTGTTGGCTTTTGGCAGGACTATACTACTACGCTGGGATGAGAACATCTCGCTTCCATCACTTAACCGGCTTTTGAGAACCTATCTTGGACAACACTGCAGTAATATATGAATTGGCGTTCTGAATGGCGTCCAGCCGCCTACAGGCTGGCGTGGCTATGCGAAAACCAGGAACGAGAGCCGATAAATTCCGCCTCGACATAGCGTCAACCGACTCGTTTAAACCAGCCGGGGACACCCGGTGACAAATGACACCCATGCTTGGAGTGAGGGGCCACTTGACTCGCCAGCAATATCTGCGTCGCCAAAAAGAGGAGCTAGGCCGCAAGGTCTGCGGGGTTTTTCCGGCCCAGTACCCCAAGGAGATCCTGTGGGCCTTGGGCCTGACGCCGGCCGAGATATGGGACCCACCCCTGGCTTCGGAGCAGGCCGCGGCCCACCTCCAGCCCTATATCTGCTCGGTAGTGCGCCAGGGGCTGGAGCTCTTGCTGCAGGGCCAGGCCGACGTCTGCGACGCCTTTCTGTTCCCCCATACCTGCGACTCCATCCAGAACCTGGCCTCGGTGGTCAACGACTACATTGGCTTGGACAGGCCCTGCTATTTTTTCTACCACCCCAAAGCCCCCTACGGAGCCCCGGCTCGGGCCTACTACCTGGCGCAATTGAAGGCCCTGGCCAAGGCCCTGGAGCCCCTGGCCGGGCCTCTGGATCTGGACGCCCTGAAACGCCGGGTGGCCCAGGGCCAGGAGGTAGCGCGGCTTTATGGTCAGATCTACGACCGCCGCGTCAGGGGCGAGCTGGCCTGTTCCAACGCGGTCTTCTACCAGGCCGTGCGCCAGGGCGAGTACCTTTTCCCCGACGATCTGATCCTCTTCCTGGAGGGCTTCCTGGCCGGGGCTCGGGGGCGTGCCCCTCAGGGGCAGCGAGTGCTGTTGTCGGGAGTGCTGCCCAACCCGCCGGAGATTCTTTCCTTGCTGGACGACCTGGGAGCGGCGGTGGCGGCCGACGACTTCCTGGCCTGCTCGCGGCGGCTCTTGTTCACCCCCAGCGCCTTGAGCGACCCTTGGCAGGCCTTGAGCGAGCAGTACTTTGCCCTGCCGCCCTGCAGCAGCAAGGGCTCGCCTATCAAGGAGCGCCTGGACTACATCCTGACCAGCGCCGAGCAGAGCGGGGCCAAGGGCGTGATCTTCTACCTGGTCAAGTTCTGCGAGCCCGAGCTCTTCGACGTGCCCATTCTCACGGAGGAGCTTAAACGGCGCGGCCTGCCATGCCTGACCCTGGACGTGCAGCTGAGCCAGGGGTTGTCGGCCCAGATTGCCACCCGCGTCGAGGCTTTCCTGGAAATGATCGCCTAAACCATAGCGAGGCTCCCGTGTCCCTGATCAGCAAAGTGCAGTTTCAGTTCATGAAGGACCTGGGCGCCCCGGCCCTCCTGGCCATGCAAAAGGCCAGCAAAAAGAAGCGCCCCCGCCAACCCAACCCCGATTTCGGCCCGCCGCTGAAATGCGCCTTGCGACTCAAGCAGATTATGACTCGGCATTACTTCCTGGCCCGCTATGCCCGGAGCGCCCGCCCCGTGGCCTGGGTCACCAGCGGCGCGCCGGCCGAGCTGCTTAGGGCCTTTGATTTTTACACCATCTACCCCGAGAACCACGGCGCCCTGTGCGGGGCGCAGAAAATGGGACCCAAGCTTTGCCAGGCCGCTGAGGAGCATGGCTATCATCCCGACCTGTGCTCCTATTCCCGCATCGATCTGGGACACCACTTCACCGGGCTCACCCCGGCCGGGCGGCTACCCCGGCCGGACCTATTGTTCGCCTCCAACAACATCTGCCAGACGGTACTCTACTGGTATAAGGCCCTGGCCCACTACTGGAACGTGCCGCTGTTACTCTTTGACACGCCCTACAACTTCCGCCAGATCACCGACAGTGGCATCTCCTACATGTCGGCCCAACTACGGGAAATGATCCCCACCCTGGAGCGCGTCTCGGGCAAGAAGTTCGTCATGGGGCGCTTACAAGAGATATTGCAGCTGGCCCAGAACACATCTTTGTTGTGGGGCCGGGTGCTGGCAACCATGAAGAAGCGGCCGGCGCCCATGACCATCTTCGACGCCTTCGTGCACTTGGCGCCGGTGGTTTCCCTGCGCGGGCTGCCCGTAGCCCATGAATACTACAAGCTGATGCTGGCCGAGTTGGAGGACCGCATCGGCAAAGGCATCGGCGCTTTGACCAACGAGAAAAAGCGCCTGATGTGGGATAACATCGCCATCTGGTACAAAGTGCGCGACTTTGCCGAATTGTTCGCCTCCAAGGGCATGAATTTCGTGGCTGCCACCTACACCAACGCCTGGGCTGAGACCATCCACAACCTGGACCCGACCCAGCCCTTCGAATCCATGGCCAAGGCCTACGGCCTGGTGATCCTTAACAACAACCTCAACCACCGTCTGGGGCTCATGGAGAAAATGATCAAGGACTTCCAGGTGGACGGCCTGGTGATCCACTCGGCCCGCTCCTGCAAGCCCTACTCCGTGGGCCAGTACGACATGAAGCGGCTGTTGATGGAGCGCCTGAGGATGCCCAGCGTGATCATCGAGGCCGACATCACCGACAGCCGGCACTATAGCGAAGAGCAGGCCCAGGTGCGGTTGGAGGCGTTTTTCGAGGCGCTGGAGAACTAGACCATGCCCTTTTATGCCGGCATAGACGTGGGCTCCCTCAGCTCCGACGCCGTGATCCTGGACGAGGAGGCTAATATCCTGGGTTTTTCCGTGCAGCCCACGGGCGCCCACAGCACCAACGCCGCCGAGGCCGCCCTGGCCGAGGCTCTGGATCATGCTGCGGTGCCCCGCGCCAATCTGGCCTATATCGTGGCCACGGGCTATGGCCGCGTCTCGGTGCCCTTCGCTAATAAGCGCATCACCGAGATAAGCTGCCACGGCCTGGGGGTGCACCATCTCTTCCCCGACACTAGCACGGTAATCGACATCGGCGGGCAAGACTCCAAGGTCATCCGACTGGACAAGCACGGCAAGGTGGTGGATTTTTCCATGAACGACAAGTGCGCGGCCGGCACCGGGCGTTTCCTTGAGGTAATGGCCGAGCGCCTGGGCGTGCCCCTGGACCAGATGGGCGCGCTGTCCCAGCAGGCCACGCGGGAGATCGAGATATCCAGCGTCTGCACCGTCTTCGCCGAGAGCGAGGTGGTGAGCCTGATCGCTCGGAACCAGCCCAAGGCTGAGATCATCCGCGGCTTGCACAAGGCCATCGTGGGGCGGGTGTGGTCAATAGTCAAGGCCCTGGGGGCCACCGGCGTCGTGACCATGAGCGGTGGCGTGGCCAAGA
>CBCOTF020000294.1:0-6831 GCA_965112955.2 Desulfarculales bacterium | reverse complement strand
TGATTATCCTGGACTGATTCTTCCTTTCTCATTTGATCAGATCAATTCTGTTGCGGCGATGCGGATGTACTCCGGGGGGATGACATGAGCCTGCTCCTCGGCGGCAGCTATGATCGCGCCGCGGGCTAAGTGGTTGGCCTTTTGGAAGAGGCCACCGGAGCCCTGCTGTATGGCGGTGACGGCTTTATCAGAAAAGAGGTTCTTTTTGACACCTGCCTGGAGGCCAGGGGCAGTGAGGCTTTGTATATGAAGAGGTCGGCGAGGTTGTGCTGGCCGGCCAAAATGATGGACAGGATTGGCTTGGAGTCTCGCTGAAACTGAGTGATGGTGTGCAACTCGGCCAGGACTTGAAGCCTAAGGAGGGAGATTTCATCGATGAAGAGGACGGATTTCTTCTTGCGGTCCTGGGCGATCTCCAAGACCTGTTTTCTGATGAGCTTGGTGAGGACGGCCCTGGAAAAGCTGGCGGTGTCCACTTCGAACTCGACGCAGATTTGTCTGTAGAGTTCCAGGATGGAGCTTTGTGGGGCGGTGACCCCGATGATCTAATACTCGGATGGGTGCCGTCTGCTGGTGGCCTAGCGCAAGGCGGTGGCTTTCCCGTTGCCCTCATCTCCGGTGACCAAGGCCAGCGCACTGAGGCGGGTGGCGTATTCGAAGCGTTTGGCCACATCGAGGACCTCGGCGGTCTGCATTATCACACCGTCCAACAGTCAGAGCAGCGTAAACGCCGAAGCCAAATTACTGTAGGGGCTTCATCAAAATAGGCAGGTACGGAAGCCGGGCGCTCCCACACCGGGGGCATCTCTCCGGCTGGGGCTAGGGGAAGCGCCGCCCCAGCTCCATGATTTTCTTGACGCAGGCTGCAACGAAAAGTACGATGGCAACTAAATGGCAGGGAGTTATTCCCGTCTCTCTGGGTTAGAGGTGCTTCACCATCTTCGGCCCCTTCCTCATTCCTGGACCCACACCCAAGGTCCAGGATAGTGGGATAAAAATTCTTATCTGGTCAAGCCAACCTGAAAGATTCCCTTACTTCCCGATCAGAACAAAAGGGACGAGGCCGGCGGCTTTCGCTTAACTTATTAATACAAATCAATAATCTTAGCCTTGCCTTACAGGCTTCCCTGGCGTGGCAATAATGAATCCATGAGCTTGGTCGCCAGGGCCGAGGCTGGCGGCTTACGTTCAAGCCAATCTAATAATTCGCTAATTCCTTATCAGGTTCAGCGCGGTCAAAGCCCGCTGGCGTTCAGCCAGCCCATGGCCTATGATGCTTTTCATGGAGTCCAGTGTCCTCGCCCCCCTCATCGCCAGGCATCCTGGCTCCGGCCCTGACCGCCTTACGGCTTCAGGGGCTGGTTACGTCCTTGGCAGGTCTTCATCAGCGCCTGCCTTCCACCACCTGCGCGCGCCAGGGGCCTTACTGCGGCCTGTTGCCGCGCCTCTGGCCCTCCTGGAGATGCTGGCCTGGCTGGGGGACGGTCGGCCGCCTGCCCCGCCCTTGTCCTTGGGCTGCTCCCGGCTCCTGCGCTCTATCTATGGCTAACGTTTCCTGGCCTGCCGGGTTTACGGCCTGGTGAGAAAATCCCTAGCTTCGACCGACTGCTGCGCGACCGCGAGGGCCAGTTGGCCCGCTGGGCGCAAGACCTGCCCGCCGAGCCCCTGCTGGCCCGCTTGGCCTTGGGCGAGCAGCCCTGTCTGGCCGCCAAGGTGGGGTTGACCAAGGTCTGGCTGTCTCCGGTTAGGAGGAGAGCGCCCGCCGCCTGCTGTAAGGTCATTTGGCCAAGGCCCGGGACTGGGCCTTCATCTGGGAGGGATCCCTATCATGATTCAGCAGGCTTGCCCCTTGCCGCGCTGATTTCATCTGGTGCTCCTGTTGCGTCAGCAGGGCTGGGAAGGTTCATTACCTGGCTGGCCTCCTGGACGGCCAGCCCTAGCCATATTTTCGCTTACCTGTACGGCCGGCAGAAGATGCTTCGCCACCTGCGCTGCCGCGCTGAGCGCTTGTTGGATCTGATGCCTGGCAGCCGGGGTTGCAAGCATATTGCGATCAAAGCCATTCATGGCTTTGATCGCAATATGCCGGGCAAAAACGCGGTTTTGCCCGGTCTTCCGGACGCTTGCGTGCTTGGCGAGTCGTCCACGGCCCGCATATTAAGTTTGACCGGGAGCCGGGAGGGCCATATATTTACGGACCCGTAAAAAATCTGCCATGCCGACCGCGCCCGTTACGCCTGCCTGCGCCCAATAATTTGCCCCCCGTTGGAGTTCCAGCACTGCAGGCCTTTGAAAATATTTTGCTACCGCATCATCTAATCCATGTTGGTCACTGCTGTCATGGTGCACATGCGCCGTGGCTACCCCGATCTGGCTGAGGCCCTGCGCCGCCCCGGCGTGCGCCTAACCCCTCCTGGGCAGCTACTTGTTCATCGTCTTCAACTGGCTGGGCTATATCTACGCCGTAAACTCTGGGCAGGTCTTGCAGGCCAGCCTGGTCTACTTAATCTATATCCCTACCTCAACGCCCTGCTGTGCCGAATGTTCTTGGGCGAGCGGCCCAGACCCGGCCAGGTGGCGGCGTTGGTGCTGGTCCTGCGCGGCACCCGGTTGCTGGCTATTGGCTATGGCCAGGCCTCCTGACTGGCCTTGATGCTGGTTTGCTTCTTCAGCATTTACGGCCTATTGCGTAAGCGGGTGGCCATCGACGCCGTGGGCGAGCTCTTGGTGGAAACGGCCCTGCTCACCCCCGCGGCCTTGGCCTGCTTGTGGGTGCTGGAGGCTCCGGGGCAGATGGCCTTCTTCCGGGTGGGCTGGCACCCACCCACGTCCTGCTCCAGGCGGCCGGCCCGGCCACCCCCCTGCCCTTGATGTGGTTTATCCGCGCCGCCCGGCGCTTGTCGCTCACCGCGTTGGGCAGGTGCATCTACCTGGGCCCTAGCCTGCAATTTTTGCTGGCGGTCTTTACTCTACGACGAGACCTTCACCCGCGTCCACATGGTCGCCTTCGGTCTGATTTGAGGCGGCTTGGCGCTATTTATGGTCGAGATGCTGCACCAGGGTTGTAAGACGGGTGCTGGTCACTAGCTCCGATGAAGGGGGGTTAGGGTGTAATCGAGCCTCGCCACAGCAACAGACGCGGTGATGGTAACTCGGCTAGCCTTCACGGGAGCCGTTAGCCCTGGCAAACTGTATAAGGCTATTCGACTCGTATATGCCCAGCCGGGGGCATTTGACCCGATTCGTCATCGCCCTGCGGCGGCAAGCCGCCTCGCCTGATTGCCCAGCCGGCTGATCTGGGCTATAATTTATAATTCCCGTGGGAGAAGAACATGGACGCACCGGCAAACATGGGCGAGTTCATCAAGGCCTTGGAAAAGGCCGGCAGCTTGAAGCGCATCAGCGAGGAGGTGGACTCCCATCTGGAGATCACGGCGCTATCCGAACCGGTGATGAAGGCCATGGGGCCGGGGCTGTTGTTCGAGAAGGTCAAGGACGCCTCCTGCCCTCTGGCCATCAACCTCTTCGGCAGCCGTGAGCGCATGTCTCTGGCCTTGGGGGTCAATCACCTGGAAGAGGTGGCCCAGCGGCTCAAGTTCCTGATGGAGGTGGACCTGCCCCAGGGTCTGTGGCCCAAAATCAAGGCCGCCCTACCCAAGCTCAAGGAGCTGGCCGCCTTCGGTCCCAGGCAGGTCAAGGACGCCCCCTGCCAGGAGGTGGTGCTGGAGGGGGACAAGGCCACCCTAGACATGTTGCCAGTGCTCACCTGCTGGCCCGACGACGCCGGCCCCTTCATTACGCTGCCCCAGGTCATTACCGCCCACCCCCGGACGGGCAAGCAGAACTGGGGCATGTACCGCATGCAAGTTTTTGACGGTCGCACCACGGGCATGCACTGGCATCGCCACAAGGGCGGGGCCGCCCACTACCGTGCGGCCCAGGAGCTGGGCCAGCGCCTGCCGGTGGCCGTGGCTCTGGGCGGGCCGCCGGCGGCGGTATACGCGGCCTGCGCACCCTTCCCCGAGCATCTGGAAGAATCCATGTTCAGCGGCTTCTTGCTGGGCAAGCCCCTGAAGGTGGTCAAGGCCCTCACCAACGAGCTGATGGTGCCGGCCGAGGCCGAGGTGGTGCTTGAGGGCTACGTGGATCCCAAGGAACCTTGGCGTCGCGAGGGTCCCTTCGGCGACCACACCGGCTACTACTCCCTGGCCGACGACTACCCGGTCTTCCACCTGACCACCGTCACCCACCGCAAAAAGTTCATCTATCCCACCACCATCGTGGGGCGTCCGCCCATGGAGGACTTCTACCTGGGCCTGGCCACCGAGCGTATGTTTCTGCCTTTGCTCAAGACCGTGCTGCCCGAGATCGTGGACTACCACATGCCCGCCGAGGGTGTGTTTCACAACTTGGTATTTGTGAGCATCAAGAAGGAGTACCCCGGCCAGGCCTACAAGGTGATGAACGCCCTGTGGGGCCAGGGACAGATGATGTTCGCAAAGGTCCTGGTTATCGTGGACGAGCACGTTAACGTGCAGAACTCCCAGGAGGCCTGGTGGGAGGCTTTGAACCACATCGACCCCCGGCGTGACATCCTCTTCACCCGGGGGCCGGCAGACGCCCTGGATCACGCGGCGCAGATGCCTTGGTTGCACAGCAAGATGGGCATCGACGGCACCAAGAAGCTCGTCGACGAGGGTTTCACCCGTCCCTGGCCCGAGTGCATCGTCATGACCCCAGAGGTGCAAGCCAAGGCCAACGAGAAGCTCAGGCGCTGGGGCCTGATGCGCTAAGGCCAGTGAAAGCTAATAATGCCTGCTTCAATTTTCTCCCATATCAACGCCCCCGCCGGTCTGCTGGCTAGCCTGGCTCGCCGGCTCAAGGACTTCGCTGCCCTTGTCAAGTTCAGCCATACCATCTTTCTGTTTCCCTTTGCACTCTCGGCGGTGACCCTGGCCCACGGCGTTCGGCCCTTGACCATGGGCGTGCTGTTCTGGGTGGTGGTGGCCTTGGTCTCGGCACGCTCAGCGGCCATGGTCATGAACCGCATTGCCGACAAGGACTACGACGCCAAAAATCCCCGCACCAAGGATCGCCCCCTCATCACTGGTCAGGTGTCTACCCTCCAGGCCTGGGTATGGCTATTTGCGGCTTGCAGCCTGTTTGTGCTGGCCGCCGCCATATTGGGCGACATTTGCCTCAAGTTTTCACCGGTGGCGCTGGTCTGGGTGCTGGGTTACAGCTTTAGCAAGCGCTTCACGGCCCTGTGCCACATCTGGCTGGGTCTGGCCACGGCACTGGCCCCCCTTGGGGCCTGGCTGGCGGTGGCTGGGCAGTTCTCCTGGGGGGTGGTGATCCTGGCGGTGTCCTGCGCCGGCTGGGTGGCCGGTTTCGACGTGATCTACGCTTGTCAGGATATTGGCTTCGACCAGGAGCAAGGTCACAAGTCCCTGCCGGTCCGGTTGGGGCTGGAGCGCTCCCTGTGGGTGAGCCGGGGACTGCACGCTGCTGCTATGCTGGGCTTTTTCGTGGTGGGGCTGATTTTCGGCCTGGGGCGGGTATATTTTGGTGGCGTGGGGTTAATCGCGGTCATCCTGTTGTTGGAGCAGTGGCTGGTGGCTCGGCGCCTGGCCAATGTGCCCATGGCTTTTTTTACCCTGAACGGGTTGGTGTCCATGCTCTATCTGTTGTGCTTGGCCGTGGACCGCTGGTGGGGGGGGGGGCCGGGTGCCTAGCCTGGAGCTGGCTTTGCGCTACTTGGGGGTGCTAGGCAAGGCCGTGCAGATCGCCGGCGAATTGGGACTCACGGCCGCCGTGGGCTATGTGCGCTCCACCTACCATCTGCTGTGCGAGGTCTATCATCTCGACCTGCACCGCCAGGACCATCAGGCGGCGGGGGATGGGCAATGGCTGCTTAACGCCACCAAGGAGCGGTTGGATATGACCGACGACGACGAAATGGCTCGTTTCCTGGGCTCGGCGGCCAACCGCGGGGCAGACGGACATCCGCGGGTGCTGATGGTGGAGGACAAGGAGGGGCTCAAGAAGAACCTGGCCGAGCTCCTCAGGCTGGAGGGCTACCACATGGGCACCGCCAGCAACAGCCTGCAGGGGCTCAAGGCCCATCTCTCATTCCGTCACGAGTTGATTATTACCGATGTAGTGATGCCCATCATGGACGGCATAGAGAGGTTCGCCAGCTCAGACAGCGTCAGCTCGGGCTCAAGGCCCTGTTCATTATCGGTTTCTTCGGCACCCGCAGCATCCGCGGGGAGCTAATGGACGAAATCGACCGCTATTGCTATTCCCGCCTGGCCAAGCCCTTTAGGCAGCCAATTTTTTTCGATTCTTCGTCGTTAACTGTGAAATTTGATGAGCTTCCCCAGTGGTGTGGAAATGAAATAGATCATGGCCATAAAGGTGAAGACATTACGGTAGCCTCTGGTTCTTGCCCTAGCGGCTTGGAAGATGCCGTTACGCCCCTCCAGGCGGGCGTTGGAATGGTTGGAGGCCCAGCGGCTTAGAGTTTAGGTGGGTATGTTCTTCAAGAGTCATGAGCGCCTTGAGGACCGGGGCCAGAGTTTTGGTGTCAAGCGCTATGCACTTCAGGGCATGGCTGGTGAAGTGGGTGATGCGCCACTGAGCGGCCCATATCGAGAGGGCCTTTCTGAATGGAACCAGTCCACGGTGACGTTGGCGCTGGGGAAGCATTCGTTGATGGCGGTCAGAAAGGCTGGCGACATGTTGCAGACCACCTCGACGATATTGTTGTGATCACCGCTATGCTCACGCAGGAAGCGGCGGAATAGGGCTAGACAGCCCTTGCCTTTA
>CBCOTF020000293.1:0-1398 GCA_965112955.2 Desulfarculales bacterium | reverse complement strand
AAAGGAAAGATCCGTCCAGGATAATCAAAGAATTTTCGTCAAATTAATCCGAAAAACAAGCTCTTGAGCCTGGGCTCCCCCACCATCATCCTGTGCCTGAGCCCCTTCCCCTAGGCCGAGTACAAGCGGGCCAAGGGCGGGATCAAGGCGCACATCATTCTGGACTACGACGGTTACATGCCTAGCATTGTCATGCTCACCTATGTCACCGTGGCCCAGGGGCTGGCCCTAAACCCTGGCTCCATCCTGGCCTTGGACCGGGGCTACTAGGACTATGCCTTGTTTGGCAAGTGGACCGGCCAGAGCGTCTTCTTCGTCACCCGCCTCAATTTAACGCCGTTTTAGAGGTGATGGCCAATCGGTCAGGGCCTAAGGCCCAGGACGTCTTGGCCGGTCAAGCCATATTCCTTACTAGTAGTCTGACCGATTGTCCCTACTCCCTGCGTCGTCTGGTGGTGTGGGACAAGAAAAATCAAAAGCAGGTCGTGCTTTTGACCAACCACCACAAGCTGACGGCCTCCATCGTGGCTGACATCTATGAGGACCGCTGGGAAATCGAGCTGTCCTTCAGGGCGCTTAAGCAACATCTTACGGTCAGAACCTTCGTGGGCACCAGCAGCAACGACTTGGAAATACAAGTTTGGGCAGCCTTGATCGCCCTGCTCTTGCTTAAGTGGCTTCACCATTTTCCCCTGGCTGCCTGGTCACTGTCCAACCTGGCCGCCATGCTGCGCCTAAATTTTTTCACATACAGGGGTTGCGCGTCTGGCTCTAACGCCCCCACCACACCCCGCCCCTCATATCCGAACAGGTCCAGTTACCGCTCTTGCCTTGACTTGGGCAGGCAACCGCCGTGAAACAAAAAATACTAGTCCAAAAGCGGTAATTTATCTCACAAACTACTGAATTTATAGATAACTAACAATCCTTATAAGATTATTTTTTAACCGCTACGCCTGTCTTGGACAGCACTGTGACCAGGTAGGGATTTTATCTTATTACCCTGGACCTTGGATGTGAGTACAGTAATGAGGAAGTGGCCGAGGGTGGTGGACCACCCCAGACCCCGAGAGACGGGAAGAACTCCCTGCTATCTAGTTGCCATCGTGCTTTTCGTTGCCGCCTGCGCTAAGAAGATCATGGAGCTGGGACGGCGTCTTCCCTGGCCCCGGCCGGCGAAGGGCCCCCGGTGTGGGAGCGTCCGGCTTTGGGGGCATGGGTTTGTGCCTGCCTATTTTGATGAAGCTCCTACAGCGATTTGGTTTCGGCGTTTCCGCTGCCCTGACTGCTGGGCAGTTGATCCGGCTGCGGCCGCGGGGCTACTGGAGCCGGTCCCAGGCTTCGGTGGAGACCATTCGGCAAAGCCTTCCCAATAAGCTAGCCCGGGGCAGATGGGAC
>CBCOTF020000292.1:0-19089 GCA_965112955.2 Desulfarculales bacterium | reverse complement strand
ACGACGGCCTGTGCTGGTTGGCGTAGGACAGTGTGAACCTTTTTGAGGCCGTGCTTACCCCAAGGTGGGACAGCTTGCCCAGACATCAGGAAAGACCCTGGCAGATCTCCCCTTAGGGAATCGGCCCTGGCCAGGCGACAGAAGGGCATGGCTACGAACTGGGTCCAACAAGGAAATCCCTTGGTCCTGACTTCGGCACCGTGCTCTTTGACCAAGGCGGAGAGCTCAGTGCGGGGGAAGTGATGCAGCAGTTGACTGAGCAGGCTGGCTACTCGTACCATGATCTTGTCCTCTCTTAGTCGCGGTATTGTTGGCTTTTGGCAGAACCACACTACTACGCTGGGGTGAGGGCATCTCGCTTCGATCAATTAATCGGTTTTTGAGAATCTATCTTGGACAATACTGCTTGTTAGTAGGCTTGTTTTGTGAGCCTAGGCGGTTGACACCGCTGTTACTATATGGTTGTGTTAATGGGGTGTTTTTTTTTGCCGCGCCCTAGCGCTGCCCGGCAGCCGGCCTTAAGAGCGGCGGCAAATTCGGTCTCTTCGGGGCCATCTTTCATATCCCAGCGATATCGCTGAATTTTGGCCCTAGGCCCGGCGGGTGCCGGAGCGGGCAGCCTTGCCGGGCTCCGCTTTAGCCGCCAACGCCAGCCCCTTGCCTGGCACCGCGACGGGAGCCGCTATGAAATACTGGAGAAAGCCCCTGGACTTGGAAACTACGCCCGTCGTCAAGGGGCGGGTTTTGATGGTGCAGGACCGCTGCAAAGGCTGCGAATTCTGCATAACCTATTGTTCACGCGGGGTGTTGAGCACGTCCCGCTCCTTCAACCGCAAGGGCTATCACTACCCCGAGGCCGACCCGGCCCGCGTTTGCGCCAACTGCCATTTTTGCGAGGCCATCTGCCCGGAATTCGCTATCTTTTCGGTGGAGGATCAGTAGGGCGGTCCTTGTCGAGCCCTGGCCCTCACCAACGGTAATTCCCTCAAGCCCTCGGCACCCCCGGGGCCAAAAAAAGCACAGGGAGAGCACAGCCGTGGCCTCAAAGGCAGTACTCACCGGCACTCATTTCATGAACGGCGACGACGCCTGCTGCGAGGGGGCGTTGGCCGCCGGCTGCCGCTTCTTCGCCGGCTACCCCATTACCCCGGCCACCGAGGTGGCCGAGCGCATGGCCAAACGCATGCCGGACGTGGGGGGCATCTTCATCCAGATGGAGGACGAGATCGCCTCTATGGCCGCTATCCTGGGGGGCAGCTGGGGGGGGGCCAAGACCATGACCAGCACTTCGGGCCCCGGCTTCTCCCTGATGATGGAGAACATCGGCCTGGGTCTGTGCACCGAGACGCCTTGCGTGGTGGCCAACGTGCAGCGCGCCGGTCCCAGCACGGGGCTGCCCACCATGGTGGCCCAGGGCGACATGATGCAGGCTCGCTGGGGTTCCCACGGCCACTACGAGATCATCGCCCTGGCGCCGTCCTCGCCCCAGGAGATGTTCGACTTCACCATCCGGGCCTTCAACCTGGCCGAACGCTTCCGCCTCCCGGTCTTGATCATGGCCGACGAGGTGGTGGGGCACATGAACGAGCGGGTGGTGATCCCGTCTGCCGAGGAAATTATGCTGGTGGAGCGCAAGCGGCCCAGCGATTCCCCTGGCCCTGGCTATCTGCCCTTCCATCCCGACGCCGACGGCGTGGCCCCCATGGCCACCTTCGGCATGGGCTACCACATGCACGTCACCGGCCTGACCCACGATGAGCGCGGCTATCCGGCCATGAACCCCGGGTCCCAGGCCCAGATGATGGAGCGCATCATCGGCAAGATACAGCGCAATCGCGCCGAGATCGACGACTGGCAAGGCATGTGGCTGGAGAGCATATTGGTGGCGGTGGTGGCTTACGGCATCAGCGCTCGCTCGGCCCGCGGCGCGGTGCAGATGGCCCGGGAGCAAGGGCTGCCCGTGGGGATGGTCAAGCTCAACACGGTATGGCCCTTCCCCGAGGAGATGATCAGGGACCTGGCCGGCCGGGTGGACTGTCTTATCATGCCCGAGATCAACCTGGGGCAGATGGTGCTGGAACTGGAGCGCCTGGCCGCTGGCCGCTGCCGGGTCAAGCTGGTGCCCCACCCCGGCGGTGCCATCATCAGCCCCATGGTGGTTCTGGAGTCTATCCAGGCTGCCCTGAAGGAGACCTCATGAATCCAAGGCAAGCCATGGCAGCGCCGTCCTGCCATCCCCAGGACGACATGCTGCGCACCGACCGCCTGCCCCACATCTGGTGCTCGGGCTGCGGCATCGGCATAGTCTTCAATTCGCTGATGACCGCCATCAAGAAGACCGGCCTGAACCTGGACGAGGTGGCCGTGGTCAGCGGCATCGGCTGCACCGGCCGCATGGCCGGTTACATCGCCCTGGATTCCTTCCACACTACCCATGGCCGAGCCATCCCCTTCGCCACCGGGCTCAAGCTGGCCCGGCCCCAGGGGCAGGTGATAGTAGCCAGCGGCGACGGCGATTTGTTGGCCATCGGCGGCAATCACTTCATTCACGCCGCCCGACGCAACCTGGACCTAACGGTGATCTGCGTCAACAACTTCAACTACGGCATGACCGGCGGCCAGCTGGCCCCCAGCACGCCCTTGGGGGCCAAGACCACCACCACGCCCCTGGGCAGCCCCGACGAACCCTTCAATTTCTGCGCTATGGCGGCGGCCTGCGGGGCGGTGTACGTGGCCCGCTGGACGGCCCTGCACATCCGCCGGCTCACTACCAGCCTGGTGGAGGCCATCAACAAGAAGGGCTTCTCATTCGTAGAGATCCTGGCGCCCTGCCCCACGGCCTTTGGCCGGCGTAACCAGGTGCGCAACTCGGTGGACCTTCTTCGCATGTACTACGAGCGTTCAGTGGTGAAAAACGGCATAGACCCCAACCTGGCCACCATCGACTTCACCAGCAACCTGGTGCTGGGCAATTTCGTGGACCGCGAACGCCCCACCTTCCTAGACAACTACGCCATGGTCAACCGCAATCAAGCTCCGGACTGGCTGGGTCTGGAGCACGAGCGTCTGCGGGAAGACAAGGCACAGGCGGGGGCGGAGCTATGAGCGAAAAGCAAGTAGTCATTACCGGCTTCGGCGGTCAGGGCATCGTGCTCACCGGCAATATCTTGGGCAAGGCCGCCACTATTTTCGATGGCCGCCACGCCACCATGACCCAGAACTACGGCCCCGAAGCTCGCGGCGGCTCCTGCTCCTCCCAGGTGATCGTCAGCGAGGAGGACATCGCCTTCCCCTACGTGGAGCACCCCCATGTGCTGGTGTGCATGAGCCAGGAGGGCTACGAGAATAACGCCTCCAGCCTGCGGCCGGATGGCATGCTTATCTGGGACAGCAACTTGGTGCGCGTGGGCGAGATGGACCCCTTATGGCAAAAATTTCAGATATCGGCCACGCGTATCGCCGAGGAGCTGGGCAACAAGATGATGGCCAATATCGTTATACTTGGCTTTTTATCGGCGATTAGCGACCTGGTGGGCGTGGACTCCCTGCGCCAGGCCATGCTGGCCTCGGTTCCGTCCAAGACCAAAGAGACCAACTCGTTGGCCTTTGATCGTGGCCGTGAACAGGGCCTGACTCAGGTGCAGGGGCAAAACTAATGTCCGGCGCGGTTAAGAAGACCACCCAGCCGGCGCGGGCGGTTCTTATCCTGGGCTCGGGCTTCGGCGCTCTCAAGGTGGCCGAGGACCTCTCTTTGGCCGGCATACCCGTGGCCTGGGCCACTCGGGCCGCTAACTTCCTAGAGCTGCCGGCGGGGATCAAGCCCTTTGCCGAGTGGCCCGGGGATCTCTCCTTTCAGTTCCGGCCTCTGTACCTGCGCGTGACTTGCAACCCCCAGGTTACCCTTTTGCCCCAGGCCCGCTTGAAGGAGCTGAAGGCTGGCGACGGCGGCTACCGCGCCCTGGTGGAGCAAGACCCGCGCTACATCGACTACGATCTGTGCACCGGCTGCGACCGCTGCCGCGAGGTCTGCCCCTTGAGCCAGTCGAGGCACCCGCCGCTGACCCGCAGCCCGGCCTACTGCCCCTCGCGGGCTTTGCAGCTAGATAAGCGCCCAGTGAGCCCCTGCCGCCTGGCTTGCCCGCTGGGGGTCAATGTCCAGGCTTACCTAGCCCTCACCGCCGCCGAGCGCTTCGAGGAGGCCCTGGCGGTGGTGCGCCGCGACAATCCCCTGCCGGGAATATGCGGGCGGGTCTGCCACCACCCCTGTGAGGCGGCCTGCCGCCGGAGCGAGCTGGACAAGCCCCTGGCCATCCGGGGCATCAAGCGCTTTCTTTTCGACTACGAGGCCCGCCACAGTCTGCCCAGCCTGCCGGCCCCGCCACTCGACCCCGACGCCCCCCGGGTCGCGGTGGTGGGCTCGGGTCCGGCCGGACTAACCGCCGCCCACTTCCTGCGTCAGTGGGGGCTGAACGTCACGGTGCTAGAGGCCCTGGCCCAGATCGGCGGCATGCTGCGCGCCGGCATCAACGCCTTCCGCCTGCCCCGGTGGGTTCTGGACGCCGAAATCGAGGCTTTGCGCCGGTCGGGCATCGAGATCAAAGCCTCGGCCCGGGTCACCGACCTGAAGGCCCTCCTGCGTCAGGGCTATGACGCGGTGCTGCTGGCCACCGGCGCTCACGAAGACTTGAGCCTGGACCTGCCCGGTGAGGACCTGCGGGGGGTGCGCCACTGCGTGGAATTTTTGCGCCAGGTGAACCTGGAAGGCCGCGCGCTCATGGGCAAGCGGGTGGTGGTGATCGGCGGTGGCAATTCGGCCATGGATGCGGCGCGCACGGCCCTACGCCTGGGGGCTCAGAAAGTCTCCATCCTGGCCATCGAGGACGAGGTCTCACTTCCTGCCCACCCCGAGGAGGTGCGCCAGGCCCGCGAGGAGCGCGTGCACTTCATGCTGGAGGCCGCGCCAGTGGAGCTAGTTGGGCGGGACCGCATCGAGGCGGTTAAGGCCCGAGCGGCCCACTGGGAGCTGGGCGACGGCGCGTCGCCGCGCATTGTCTACGACTCCCAGCGCACCAACACCTTGGAGGCCGATACCCTTATCGTGGCCATCGGCCAGCGCCCCCACCTACACCAGGACGGCCTAGAAAAGGGCCTCAAACTGGGTAGCGGTGGATGCCTGGCCGTGGACGAGGCTGGACGCACCGCCATCCCGATGGTCTATGCCTCCGGCGACGTGGTCACTGGCCCCTCCACGGTGGTGGGCTCCATGGCCCAGGGGCGGCGGGTGGCCGGTCAGATCTTTGCGGCGCTAACGGGGCGCCCCTCGCCGGTGGAGGAGCTTACCCCTCAAAGCCACGGCGTGGGCGATTACCTGGCCATCGGCGAGGACCTGCCCCAGTGGCCCCGCCAGGAGATGGCCCAACGCCAGCCCAAAGCCCGCTGCCGCAACTTCGAGGAAGTGGCGTTCGGCTACGGCGAAAATCAGGCTCTGGCCGAGGCCAAGCGCTGCCTGAACTGCGCCAGCTGTTCTGAATGCCTGGCCTGCCAGGAGGCCTGTCAAAAGGTGGGGGCCATCGGTCATCAGCGGGCAGCCCGTCGCCTGGAGTTCCAGTGCCCGGCGGTGATCGTGGCTGACGGCACCGAGCTACCCCCGGGCCTGCCTCTGGAGGGGACACACATCTACCACCTGGACAAGGCTGGCTACACCAGCGACCTCATGGACGCTCTCGTGGCCGGTAGCGCCGCCGCCGGCCAGGCTATGGCCGCGGCCGCGCGCTTACGCTGCGGCGCGCTCCAGTCCGAGCCCCAGGCCCTGCCCGAGCCCAACCCTCCCGGCTATCCGCCGCGGGTGGGCTTTTTCCTGTGCGCTTGCAACCAGACCATGGCCCCGCCCCAGGTGCTGGAGGCGTTGACCGGCCTGGCCGCCGCGGTGCCCGGTACCCTGCATAGCCAGATCGTCTTCTCCTGCTGCCACCCAGAGGGCGCCCAAGAGATCGCCAGCGCCGTGCGCGAGCAAGGGCTGAACCGCGTTATACTGGCCTCCTGCGTCTGCTGTCCCCTGAACTTCTACTGCATCTCCTGCAACGACCAGCGCAGTCGGACCAAGCGGCACCTATTCGAGAGGCTGGGGCTGGTGCGTTGCACCTTCGAGACGGTTAACCTGCGCGATCACCTGGTTGCCGGCCAATCCACGCCGGAGCAGATGCTCGAGCGCGGCCGAGACCTTTTGTGCGGGGCCTTCATCCGCTCGCGCTACCTGGGGCCCCTGACCCAAGGGCTCACCGACATGGGGCGCCGGGTGCTGGTGCTGGGCGGCTCGGAAGTGGGGGTAAGCTGCGCGCTCAACCTGGCCCACCAGGGGCTCAAGGTGCGCCTGGTTTTGCAGGGCAACCTGCCCGCCCAGGACCTGCCCCCGGAGATCGCCAGGCGCCCGGCGCCGGAGGGGCTGCCCACCGCCATCACCGTGGTGGAGCGGGCCGAGATCCTGGCCGTGGAAGGCAGCATCGGCGATTTTAGCGTCAGCGCCCGTGTGGCCGGTGCCAAGCGCCGCTGGGCCGCCGACGTAGTCTGCTTCACCGACGTCAACCTTCTGGAGCTGGCCCCCTACGCCGGCAAGGCCGGGCTTAAGAAGTTCTACCGTTACGACTTCTCCTTCTTCCGCACCTCCCAGGTGGGCCGCTACCGGGTGATGCCCCGCACCCTGCGACGGGTGCAGGCCTTCGAGGCCGGAGCGGCCTTGGCCGCCGAGGTAGCCAATGCCGCCGCCCAAGCTTTCTTGAGCGACCATCAGCTCAGCCCCCGGGTAGACCCCGAGCGCTGCCGGGGCTGCGGCCGTTGCGAGGCTGTCTGTCCCTTAGACGCTGTGCGCCTGGTGCCGGGCGCTGGCGGCCTGTATACCTCCCAGGTGCTGCGGCACAATTGCGTGGGCTGCGGTGGCTGCGTGGGGCGCTGCCCGGTCACGGCCATGGACATACCCTACTTCTCCAACCAATTGTTGGAAAAGCTGGTCTCAGGCCGGCTCTTCGAGAAGCGATGACATGGCCGCCATCAACCTCCTGGGCATTACCTGCAACTGGAGTCCCTTTGCCTGCTATAACGCCGCCGGCCAGGCGACCATGGAGCTGCCGCCCAACTTCCGCCTGATGCGCGTGATGTGCATCGGTCGTATCAACCAGGCGCTCATTCTGAGGGCCTTTGAGTACGGCGCCGACGGCGTGATCCTTCTGGAGTGCTTCGACGAGGACTGCCGATACGGCCCAGGTCCTGAGGTGGGGCACACCAACGTTGCCCGGGTGCGGCGGCTATTGCACTTTTTGGGCATTGGCCAAGAGCGGCTGTTGGAAAAGGCATTTGCCGCCAACGACGGGAACTCCCTGGTGCTGGCCTTATGGGAGTTCGCTGAGCAGATTAAGGAACTGGGACCCAACCCGGCCAAGCCCCGGCAGGAGCTGGAGATATCGTGAAGCTGGACACCCCCCCCATAAAGCAGATCATCTCCGAGCATAACCTGCACATGTGCTTGGAGTGCGGCAAGTGCTCCTCCTGCTGCCCGCGTTTTATCTCCGGTAAGCAGTATTCGCCGCGCATGCTGGCCCACAAGCTCATCGCCGAACCCGAGGACCAAGCCTACATTGAGGCATCGGTCTGGGACTGCCTGACCTGCGGCCAGTGCCAGGAACGCTGCCCCTCGGGAGTTCAGTTTGTGCAGATGATTTTGGACATGCGCTCCGAGCTGACCGCCAACCAGGAGGAGCTGATAGGCTACCGCGCCCACGACGGGGCCCTGCACTCCTGGATGCGCATCATGACCTCGCCGGAGATCAAGCAGAACCGCACCCAGTGGATCGGCCCGGAGCTGAAGGTGAAAGCCCACGGCCCCAAGGCCTTCTTCGTGGGCTGCGCCCCCTATTTCGATGTCTTCTTCGCCGGCTTGGGCGTACAGACCCTGAATATCGCCAAGGACAGCATCCGCCTTCTTAATCACCTGGGCATAGAGCCGGTGGTTTTAAGCGAAGAACGCTGCTGCGGCCACGACCTGTTGTGGAGCGGCGACCGCGAGAATTTCGAGACCCTGTGCCGCCTCAACTGCCAGGAGCTCAAAGCCGCCGGCGCCGAGGAGGTTATAGTATCCTGCCCTGAGTGTTACTCGGTTCTTAGCCAGTATCTGCCCCGGGTGATGGAGGACTGCGATCTCAAAGTGACGCTCCTGATCGACCTGCTCAGCCGCGTCGCGGCTCAAGGCAGCCTGGACTTTGCCCCCCTGGAGAACCGCGTTACCTACCAGGACCCCTGTCGCCTGGGGCGCCAGGCCGGTTGCCTGGCTCCCCCGCGCGAGCTTTTGACCCGCATCCCGGAGCTGGTGCTGGAGGAGATGACCGACCACGGCCTGGGCGCCTTGTGCTGCGGCAGCAATTCCTTCATTAACTGCGACGCCTACTCCAAGCGCCACCAGATGGAGCGGCTCAAGCAGGCCCATGCCACCGGCGCTGGCCTGATGGTGACCGCCTGCCCTAAATGCATGATTCACATTACCTGCGCCATGAAGGACCCTTGCCAAGAGGGCTCCCTGGCCATTGAGGTGCGCGACCTGGTCAGCCTGCTGGCCGATCACATCCGCTGAAGCTAGCGAGGACTGGCATGATGCATATGAGCAAGGAAGATCAGGAAACACGCGTGGGCGTCTACGTCTGCCACTGCGGCCTGAACATAGCCAGCGTGGTGGACTGCGTCGCCGTGGCCGAGTACGCTGCCGGCCTGCCCGGCGTAGTGCTCTCCACCCACGACGGCTACTGCTGCTCCGAGCCGGGGCAGATGCGCATCAAGGCCGACATCGCCGAGCACGGGCTCAACCGCGTGGTGGTAGCCTCCTGCTCCCCCCGGCTGCACGAGTCCACCTTTCGGCAGTGCGTAGCCGAGGCCGGGCTCAACCCCTATCTCATGGAAATGGCCAACCTGCGCGAACAGTGCTCCTGGGTACACAGCCACGACCCCATTGCCGCCACGGACAAGGCCCAGGACCTGGTGCGCTCGGCCGTGGCGCGGGCCAGAGGCCTGGCGGTGCGCGAGGAGATGGAGGTGCCCATCGAGCGCACCACCCTGGTCATCGGCGGGGGCGTGGCCGGTATCCAAGCCTCCCTGGATTTGGCCGACGCTGGGTACAAAGTCTTCCTGGTGGAAAAACAGCCCAGCATTGGCGGTATTATGGCTTGCCTGGACAAGACCTTCCCCACCATGGATTGCAGCATATGAATTCTGGGGCCTAAGATGGCGGATGCCGGTCGGCATCCCAACATTACGCTCCTGACCAACAGCCAAGTCACCGCCGCCACGGGCTACGTGGGCAACTTTAGCGTCAAGGTTCTCACCAAGGCCCGCTTCGTGGTGGAGGGCCAGTGCACCGCCTGCGGCGACTGCGCCAAGGTCTGCCCGGTGGTAGTGCCCGATGAGTTCAACGTGGGCCTAAGCTTGCGTCGGGCCATCTACCAATCCTTCCCCCAGGCGGTGCCATCCGCCTATATCATCGACGGTCAGCACTGCCTGGGGCACGAGCCCATCGTCTGCGGCAAGTGCATGGAGGCCTGCCAGAAGAAGTGTATCGACTTCAACATGAGCGACCAGGAACAGAGCTTTAAGGTCGGCACCATCATCGTGGCCACCGGCGTGGACATCTACGACCCCACGGTGCTAGACGAATACGGCTACACCCGTCACGAGAACGTGCTCACCTCCATGGAGCTAGAGCGACTCATCAGCTCCAGCGGCCCCAGCCAGGGGCAGGTCATCCGGCTGACCGACCGCCAGGTGCCCAAATCCATAGCCTTCATCCAGTGCGTGGGCTCGCGCTCCTTGAAGCGCGGTAACCCCTACTGCTCCAACATCTGCTGCATGAACACTATCAAGACCACGCTGATGCTCAAAGAACACTACCCCGAGATGGAGGTGAAGGTCTTCTACATTGACATCCGGGCCTTCGGGAAGGGCTTCGAGGACCTCTTCCGCCGCAGCCGCGCCGCCGGCGTGCGCTATATCCGGGGCATCCCCGGCGACATCAAGGAAGACCCCGACACCCGCAGCCTGGTGCTGACTGTGGAGAACACGGCCACCAATGCTTTGGAAATCCACCGCGTCGATATGGTGGTCCTGGCCGTAGGCATGCATCCGCCTGAGGAGATGAAGCTCATTCAGGAGATGCTGGCCTTGCAAAAAAGCCTGACGGCTTCTACCTGGAGGCCCACCCCAAGCTCCAGCCCGTGGACTCGGCCACCCGGGGCATTTTTTCGCCGGCTGTGCCGAGGACCCAAGGACATCAAGGAATCGGTGACCCAGGCATCGGCCGCCGCCGCCCGGGCCATGCGACTGATGACCCCCGGTAAGCTCAAGGTGGAGGCTAACACCGCCGAGGTGGACGAGCAGGCCTGCACTAGCTGCGGCATCTGCGCCAAAGTATGCCCCTACCAGGCCATCAGCGCCACCCCCAAGACGACCCCAGCGCTGGTCAATGCCGCGGCCTGCATGGGCTGCGGCACCTGCGCTGCCGAGTGTCCGGCCGGGGCCATCACCATGCACCACTTCACCGACGGCCAGATCAACGCTCAGATTGACACCATCCTGGAGCAGAGCCCTGAAGCGCGCATACCCGTCTTCGCCTGCAATTGGTGCTCCTACGCCGGCGCTGATTTCGCCGGCGTGGCCCGCCTGCAATATCCCCCTAGCACCCGCCTTATCCGCACCATGTGCTCGGGCCGGGTTAGCGAGGAATTTATCTGGCGAACCTTTAGGCAGGGAGCCCCGGTGGTACTGGTCTCCGGCTGCCATATCGGCGATTGCCACTACATTAATGCCAATCACTGGACTGAGCGCCGCATTAAGCGCATGTGGCGCAAGATGGAAAAGTTTGGGCTGCGCCCCGAGCGCCTGCAACTGGAGTGGATCAGCGCCGCCGAGGGAGTACGCTTCCGCAAGGTCATGGAAAAAATGGAAAGCCTGCGTTTGAGCGTCACCCCCGAGGAGATTGCCCAGACCAAAATTGTCCTGGTCGAGGGTGCGGTGTCCCCCGCTGAACATTAACGGGTCGGTAGGCGCTACGACTGGGCGGAAGCCGTCGGCATCCGTGGAAAGCATGATCCTGAAAATACATGGGCAGGGGAGACCCCCGCCTCTACGAAGAATCAAGATATTGCGTTTGATTTCGTAGAAGCGGAGTTTATCCCCGCATGTCTTGCTTGGTAGGGGAGCCCCTCGGCCAGCACGTTGAAGAATCGGCGAGGCCACTACGGGAGCCAATGAGGTGGTGCCGTACTGCCCCGAGAGGCGGTTGAAAGCGTCTTGTTGCGGATTCCGTTTCAAATGGGCCACCGGTTCCACCGGATGTGGGCCACGTGGGGTAGTAGGCGACGCTGGATAGCACCTGATTGGCTATACTGCGCCTTTCCAACACGGAGGGTGCATATGCCGGCGGAGAGGTTATCCATGCGTAAGATTAAGGAAGTACTTCGGCTGAAGCACGAGGCCGGCTGCGGCAATAGGGAGATTGCCAAGAGTTGCGGGATAGGCCGAACCACGGTGTTCCGTTACCTGCGTCGAGCTGCGCATGCCGGCCTGTCCTGGCTCTTCTCCACCAGTTTGGATGAGACGTAACTTGAGCGGCTGCTCTTTCCACCTCCACCCTTGCCGTCTACGGGTTTTCGCCCGGAATCTGACTGGCCCTAGGTCCACCAAGAGCTGAGGCGCAAGGGAATGCCCCTGGCGCTGTTATGGGAGGAGTACAAGACGGTCCATGCCTTGGGCTACCAATACAGCTGGTTTTGCGAGTGTTACCGGGAATGGTGGAGCAAACTGGAGCTGGTCATGTGCTAGGAGCACCGGGCCGGCGAGAAGACGTTTATCGATTATGCCGTCCAGATCGTGGACGTGGTGGTTCCTCTGACGGGAGAGGTTAGGGCGGTCCAAATCTTCGTGGTAATTCTGGGCGCCAGCAGCTACACTTTTGCCGAGGCCACGTGTATCCAAGGTCTGCCCGACTGGATCGGTTCCCACCAGCGGGCCTTCCAATTTTTGGGCGTGGTGACGGAATTGATGGTTATCGATGACCTCAAATCCGGGGTGAGCAAAGTTTGTCCCTACGACCCAGATATCAACCCGACCTACCAGAAGATGGCTGCCCACTACGGCACGGCGGTTTTGTCAGCCCGGGTACGTAACCCCTGTGATAAGGCCAAGGCCGAGATGGGGATGCAAAAGGGCCTGCTGCGGCAGGTGAGCCTATACCCTGGGCAAGCTAGTGGGGTTACCTGCTTGGGGGGCCTCGATTGGCTCAGTGGCCTGGGCTTGACCGCGGCCAGTCGGCCGGCGCAAAGCGAGAGTCCTTTCCCTCCCTGAGCCACCTACCCAAGGGTGCCGTTGTCCTGGCCCGGCCCCCGGTCTACACCTGGGTGAAACACCCCCATGGAGGACCGACATGGACGAAGACCAGAAAAAACGAATAGCCATCTTCCGTTTCGGCGTCATCAGCGACTTTTTTGCCAGGGACTACATAGAGCGTGGTGAACGAGAGAGCTTCCCGCGGGACCAGGTGCGCCCAGCGGTGGCAAAGCCCCTTCTCCAACCGCACCAGGCTGTCGCGCTCCACCATCCTGGGATGGGTCAGGCTTTACCGCCAAAGCGGCGGCAAGCTGGAATCCCTCTATCCCATGGGTAGGAATGACCTGGGTGGCAGCAGGGCTTTGGACGAGGACAACGCCCAAGCCCTGGTTCGCCTGCGCAGGAAACTGACCACTGCGACTGCGTCAATGACTACCCTCATCAGCGGGATAAAGTGATGCCATGCATGGGCCGATGCTCCTGGTGGGTAACAAAACGGCGCGAGGCTTACCTCTTCGCTTTCATCGACGACATGAGCCGTATGATCGTCCATGCCGAATTTTACCTTTCCGAGGGCCTGGCCACTTATCTATAGGCCTTGCGCCCGGTCCTGCTCAACGGCCCAGCCTTCCGCTTCCACCACCTGGAAGAGATCAACGCCTCCCTGGGCATCGCCCTGGTCCACTCATCGTCCTATGTGCCCCAGGGTAGGGGCAAGCTCGAAAGATTCTTCTGCACCGTCAGATTCCAATTTCTCCCCGGTTTCAAGGGCGACATTCTTCGGGATATCAATGAGGCCCTGGAGTGCTGGATTAGGGACGTCTGCCACCAGCGCAAGCATCTAGGCACCGGGCAAGCCCCCTGCAACGCTTCACCAACAAAATAAAATACATTAAATTAGGGCCTTTGTCGACCTGGAAGGCTACTTCAGAAAAAAAGCCACGCGCCGCGTGGCCCGGGATCTCACCGTTTCCCTGGCCGGCAGGCTATACAAGGCCCCAGTGCCTCTGATCGGCAAGCAAATCATCCTCCTTTACCACGACCATGACCAAAACTGCGTAGAGGTCCTACTGGAAGGTCGCTCCCACGGCTTGCTCAGGCCGCTGGACCTCGCTGTCAATTGTAGGGTCAAGCGCGACCACCATCTGCTGCGCCTGGCGGCTCCCTTTTCTAGCCAAAGCCAGATCCAGGGGTCAGCAATTCATGAACCAAGCCACCGCGCTTTCTTTGCTCTCACAGGAAGACTTTCGGCTCTGGCCTGGCACCCAAAAAAAGAATGCAGACGTCCGAGGTTCTCGGCGTGGCCAAACGCTTCGAATACGCCATCCGCCTTGGCGCACTGACCCTAATCACCGGAGATGCGGGTAGCGCGGGGAAGCCACCGCCTTGCGCTGGGCTGCCAGCAGACGGCACCCATCCGAGTATCAGACCATCTGGGTTACCGCCTCACAGAGCCCATCCTGGAATTTTATAGGCAATTTTGCGTCGAGCTCGAAGTGGACACCGCCAGCTTCTCCAGGGCTGTCCTCACCAAACTTATCCGAAAACAGGTCCTGGAGGGCGTTCAGGACCGCAAAAAGAACCCCGTCCTCATCATCTGATGAAGCCTCCCTCCTCAGGCTTCAAGTCCTGGCCGAGGTGCACGCCATCACTCAGTTTCAGGGAGATTCCAAGCCAATTCTGCCCATCATCCTGGCCGGCCAGAGTAACCTCGCCGACCTCCTCATATAGATAACTTTATTGCCCCTGGCCTCCAGGGTCGCGGCCCTGAGCCATCTGGCCGGCGTCTCTCTCCAGGACACGCGGGATTCTGCCTTCTGCACCATTTTAAAAGCGCAGGCGTCAAACAGAGCCTTTTCTCTGCCCCGGCTGTCACCGCCATGCAGCAGGGCTCCGGCGGCTTTTTCCGAAGGGCCAACCACCTGGCCCGAGGCGCGATCATAGCTGCAGCCGAGGAGCAGACTTAGGTTGTCTCTCCAGGGCACGTTCGCATCGCCGCAACAGAATTGATCTGATCAAATGAGAAAGGAAAAATCCGTCCAGGATAATCAGAAAACTTTCGTCAAATTAATCCGAAAAACAACAGTGGTGGCCTACCCCGATCTAGGCACCATCAATCACACTCTGCTCACCATCGGAACGGTTCGCGATCGCGGCCTCAAGGTGGTGGGCTTTGTCTTCTCCGGCCCCGACTTCGTCCGGCTCCCTGACTCGGCCATACCCCACAACCCCAAGCTGATTACCGATTTTTGCGGGGTGCCCTCGCTGGGCCCTCTGCCTCGGCAGCACAAGAACAGCCACAACGAGTTGAATGCCTTGGACTTCTTGGCCCAGACTCAGGCCAGCCTGGGCCCGGAGTTCATTCTGGCCCTGGTGCGGGAGAGGCCGGCTTATCAGCGGCCTGGTGACGTGGCCCGTGCAGGTCATGGCGGCTGGGATGGGGACGATGCTTTGTATCCACCAGTCCTGTAAAAAGCGAGGGTTGACCGCGCTAGGCTAGGGGCGTAATTTTAATCATTAACGGGACAACCATATTTTGGTGGAGTGCAACGATACGCTTGTCCGTTAGACACAAGTTATGGGCTGGTTTTTCCACGGCCATCCTGGTGACCATGCTTGTGGAAGCCATCGATTATGGCGAGCTGAGCGGCCAGGGTTTCAGCTTCGAAAAAATTCTGAAGCAAGACTACCCATGCGTTAGCCTATCACGGGAGATCGAGATCGGCGTGCTGCAATGCCGCCGCGCTGAGAAGGATTTCTTCCTGAACATCGGCAAAGCAGAGGCGCAGAAACGCTGCCTGGAACGCTTCGAGGCGGTTTCCAGCGCTCTGTATAGCAAGTCCCAACGCTTGGCCGCCCTGGCCAGCGCCGAACCTGACCCGGAGATAAACTCCGTGCGCTAGGCCGTGACCGTGCTGCCCCAGATCTGCTAGGTTTACACCCGAGGCTTTATGGATATCGTGGCCGAGGTTAAGGCCAATCCCCACCTCTCCGTCCGCCAATCCAACCAGCTCATCGAAAAGCACAAGGCCAGCATCCATGAGATGGAGAACACCGTGGCGGCAGCGGCCAAGGCCGGAGAAAGATGTACGAATCATCGGTGACCAAGGCCGTGGCCAGCTTCACTCAGGCCCTGATGCTGATCTTGGTGATCGTGGGGGTTCTGTGAGTGGGAGTGATCGCCATACTGGTGCCCCGCGCCATCATCCGACCGGTGCAGGTGCCCTTAGAGGTCTTGGGCTGCCTGGCCTGCGGTGATCTGACCGTGAGCCTAGACCGCAAGTTCCTAGCTCGCCAGGACGAGATGGGCCAGATGCTGGGCGACCTGGAAAAGACCTCGCAAAGCCTGGTCGCCACCGTGCGTCAGGTGACGCATTCGGCGGACACGGTTTTCAGCAGCACCAACGAAATCAGCTAAGGCAACCAGGACCTCTCGGAGCGCACACAGCAGCAGGCCAGTATCCTGGAGGAGACGGCCAGCACCCTGGAAGAGCTGACCAACAGCGCCAAGCGCGACACCGCTAAGGTCAACGAACAGGCCCGGAAGGCCGCCGGTATGGCTAGGGAAGGAGGTCAGGCTCTGGTGCGCACCATGGAGGCCATGACCGAGATCACCGCCTCTAGACGGTGGCCACGAGATCGTCGTCCAAACTAACCTTATTGGCCCTCAATGCCGTCGTGGAGGCGGCGCTAGCCGGGGCTTCGCGGTGGTGGCTGGCGAGGTGCACAGCCTGGCCGGACGCAGCGCTTGTGCGGCCAAGCAGATACAGGCTCTCATCAACGACAGCGTGGCCAAGGTGGAACAAGGCAACGACATGGTGGTTCAGAGCGACCGAATTTTAGGGCTCATCATCACCGAGGTACAACAATTATCCGAGATCATCGCTGAGGTGACGACCATGAGCCAGGAGCAGGCCAACGGCATCGACGAAATCAACAAGGCCATGTCTCTGAACGACGAGGCGGTGCGGCAGAACGCGACCTTGCTGGAAGAGGCTGCTGCACTAGTGAGAATATGGCCGCCACCGTCGAGGAACGGCGTAGCCTGATGAGTCAATTTCGGGAGAGCTGAACGAGAGCCCACTGCTAAACGTCGTCCCCTCCTACCGGGACTGTTCCAGCACCTGGGCTAGGAACGCCCCCACGCGTTCCTCGAAGACCTTGGTGTCGAAGCCGGCGGCATGAGCCACCAGGGACTGGGGCTCAAAGGTCTCCAGTCTGGCCTCCAACTCCTCCAGGGCAGTCGCTAAAGCGGGAACGCTCTGCTCACCGAAGTACAATCCCGTGGCCGCACGTCCCTCGGTATCACCAGGGGGCACCACGGTCTCCAAGACCCCGCCCCGGGCAAAAGCCAGCACCGGCCGACCGCTGGCCATGGACTCCAAGGGCGTGATGCCGAAGTCCTCCTCGCCGGTAAAGATCAAGGCCCGCGCCCGGGCGTAGAGGCCCGGTAGGGCCGCGTCCGGCTGCCAGCCCAAAAATTCCACCGTGGGGCCGGCCAAAGACTGCAAGGCTTCCAGCTCCGGACCTGTACCAACTACCTTGAGCTGGCGGCCCATACGCCCGCAGGCTAGCACCGCCAGGTCCACCCGCTTGTAAGGCACCAGGGCGCTCACCACCAGGTAATAGTTCTCCACCTGTCCCGCCGGCGCGAAGCGCCCGCTTTCCACCGGCGGGTGGATCACCGTGGATTGGCGGCGGTAGTAATGCTCGATGCGTTTGGCCACGTGCCGAGAATTGGCTAGAAAGTGATGTACGCGGTCGCTGGTGCGTTGGTCCCAATTCTGTAAATAGCCGCGCAAAAAGGGCATGACATGGCGGGCTAGGCCGCCCGCCCGGGGCCGAAATACTGGTCATAGAGGTCCCAGACGTAGCGCATTGGCGTGTGCACGTAACTGACATGCAAGGCGCCCGAGGGCGGTTGCACGCCCTTGGCCACGCAGTGGCTGGAGCTGAGCACCAGATCGCAGTCCGGCAGGCTCAACGACTCGGCTGCCCGAGGGAACAGCGGCAAATAGTTACGGTAGTGGCTGGCCTTATTGGGCATGTGCTGCAGGAAGGAGGTCGCGATCTCGTGCCGCTCTATAAGGGCGCTGACGCTGCCCTGGTTGTGCAGCAGGGTGTAAAGGGGCGCGTCGGGGCAGAGCCGGCAGAAACTCTCCAGCACCTTCTCGCCGCCGCGCATGCCGGTGAGCCAGTCATGCACCAATACCACCCGCCGCCCGGCCAGGGGACTGCTGGTCAACATGGGGGCGCTCAAGGCCATACCCCCTCCGCTACCCCGCGAAAGACCGCCAGGGCGGTATGCGCCGCTTCCCGCCAGCTGAAGCGGGCCGCCTGGATTGGCCCGGCCTGAGCCAGTCTTTGCCGCAGTTCCTGATTGGCCAGCACCTGGCCCATGGCCCGAGCCAGGGACCTGGGATCGGGCTCCACCAAAAGGCCTGCCTGCCCCACCACTTCGGGCAGGGAGGCGCGGTTAGAGGCGATCAGGGGCGTCCCACAGGCCAAGGCCTCCAGGGCCGGTAAACCGAAGCCCTCGTAGAGTGAGGGTATCACCACCACCCGGGCCGCACCGTAGGCCAGAGCCAGCTCGCGGTCCTCCAGGCGGGGCAGGATGATCATCCCCGGCCCAGGCTGGGCCTGGGGCAACTGGCCAGGTTGCAGACCCACCAACACCAGGGCTGGCGCTGCGTGGTCCAGCCGACGATGGGCCTCGATCAGGGCGCTTAGGTTTTTGTGGGGCTTGGGGTTGCCCACCCCCAGGATGAAATTAGGCGGTAAGCCCAACTCCTGGGCCGCCGAGTTTCGCCTCTGGGGCGTTAAGGGCCGGAAAGCCGGCCCCGCGGCGTTGGCGGTGATGACCACTCGCCGGGGATCCACGCTTAAGAATTCCACGATGTCTTGCCTGGAATGCTGGCTCACCGTGAAGACCGCCGCCGCCCCCGTTACTAGGCGGTAGAAAAGCCAGTGCTTGAGCCCGTGGTCCTTCGGAAAACGCAAATGGATCAGGTCGTGGATGGTGAGCACCATGGCCCTGCCGTAAAGCACCGGCGGCGCGTAGAAGGGACAGAAGTAGATATCCGGTTTTAGGGCGCGTAGGACGGCGGGCAACCGTATCTGCGCCGCCAAGCCGTAGGGGGCCAGGTTGTGTATAGCCACCCGCAGTGAGGTATGGGCTGGCAGCAGCGCCGCGTCCGCCGGACGCCGCAGCAGCGCCTCGATCTCTAGGGCGGGTTCGGCCTCCAGCAGCGCTCGGAGCAGCTCCAGACCGTAGCGGGCCATGCCGTGCATTCCCTCTCCCAAGATGCGTAGGTCGTAGGCTATTTTCATAGTCTGCCCGCCTCCTCATGGGCCGCCATATACACTTTCATAGTCTGGAGGGCGGCCTTTTGCCAGCAGAGGCGGGCCGTCTGCGTCAGCCCCAGCTTTCTCAGCCCTTGGCGCAACTGAGCGCCTTCGAAGACGCGCCACATGGCCATCGCGATTTCCTCCTCGTCCTGGGACTCCACCAAGAGCGCCGTTTGACCCACGATTTCTGGCAAGAAACTAAAGTTGCTGATGATTAGCGGGGTGCCGCAGCTAATGGCCTTCAGGGCCGGCAGGCTGATGCCCTCGTGGAGCGAGGGGAAGACAAAAGCCAAGGTGACGTTCATCATCAACGGCAGGTCTTCCTGGGGCATGTAGCCGGTGAAGAGGACGTCCTCGCCCAGGTCCAGCTTGTCCATGGCCCCG
>CBCOTF020000291.1:0-4563 GCA_965112955.2 Desulfarculales bacterium | reverse complement strand
CATGACCAGCCCCAGCGTGCCCGACCATTCCCGGTAACGCTTGCAAAACCAGCTGCATTGATAGCCCAGGGTATGGACCGCCTTGCACTCCTCCCACAGCAGCGCCAGGGGCATATCCTTGTGCCGCATCTCTTGATGGACCTGAGACCAGTCAAACTTCGGGCGAAAACCCGTAGACGGCAAGGGTGGAAGTGGAAAAAATAGCCGCTCAAACTGCGTCTCATCCAAACTGGTGGGGAGGGGCTAGGATCGGCCGGCACGCGCGGCTCGACGCAGATAACAGGACACCGTGGCCCGACCTATCCCGTAACTCTTGGCAATATCCCGGTTGCCGCAGCCGACCTCGTGCTTCAGCCGAAGTACTTCCTTGATCTTATGCATGGGTAATCTCTCCACCGGCATATGCACCCTCCATGTTGAAACGGCGCAGTATAGCCAATCAGGTGTTATTCAGCGTCGCCTACTACCCCAGGGCATAATTATCTTATGCCATCCCCTTCCCCCCAGCTTGATCTGCGATACACCCTGGATGCCTGGCCACCGACTTGGGCCACGGCCGTCCTCTCGCTGCAATGGTTGGTGGTACTGTTGCCGGGGCTGCTGGTGCTAAGCGAGGTAGTGGCCCAAGCCCAAGGACTGGACCCAACCGAGCGCGTACTCTTCATGCAACGCCTTCTGCTCATGAGCGGGCTGGTGCAGCTGGCCCAGGTTTTATGGGGGCACCGCCTGCCCAGCCTGGTGGGACCCAGCGCGGTGCTCATGGTGGGTATGCTGGCCACCCTGGACGCGGGCCTGGAGGCAGTGAATAGCGCCCTGGCCCTGGGCGGAGCGCTGACAGCGCTTTTGGGCCTCACCGGTCTGGCCGGGCGCCTGGGCCGGCTCTACACCTCATCGGTTCTTTCGTCCACCCTGCTTTTGATCGCCGTAAGCCTGGGTCCCACTATGCGCGATCTATTTTTTCCCGTCGCGTTGGCGGCTGGACCGGGGACCTGGGTGGCCGGCCCCGTTCTCTTCGCCATGGTCTTAGTGGCGGCCATGCTCTGGGCCCAGCACCGGCTGAAGGGGTTGGTCTCCTCGGCGGTGCTGCTGCTGGGCTCCCTAGCCTATTACCTGCTAGGAATGGGGCAGATGCCCGGACTGTTCGCACAGGGGCAGCCGTTCTGGTCGTGGCCCGATCTCATGCCCGCCCACCTGAGCCTGGACCCAGGGGTGCTAACGGCTTTGGTGCTGTGCTATCTAGCCCTCACCGCCAACGAGTTGGCCACGGTGGAGTTACTGTTGCTCATGGTGAACGCCCGGGCCAACGATACCGGCACCCGGTGCTTGAATCGCCCCAGTCGGGCGGTGCTGATCAGCGGACTGGGCGGGATATTGGCGGGGCTGTGGGGCTTGCCGGGGCCGGTGACTTATTCCGTGAGCCCGAGGGTGCTCTCATAGCCTCCAGGAACGCCAGTCGCTTCCCCCTGATGCCGGCCTCGCTTTTGCTTTTGTTTCTAGCTCTGTGCCCGGGCGGCCTGACCCTGGTCTGTTTATTGCCGGGACCGGTGATGGAGGCGGTGCTGTTCTGCCTAATGGTAAGCACGGTTTACGCCGCCTTGCTGCTGATCACCCGTGGCGCCTGCCACCTGGACTGGACCGCCGGCCTAGTGGTGGGTGCGGCGCTCACCGGCGGCACGGTGGTCACCTTCATGCCCGCCGCTGCCCGCCAGGCCCTGCATCCCCTGTTAGCCAGCGGCTTCGTGGTGGGGCTGGTGCTGGCCCTGTTGATGGAGCATCTGGTGCTGGGGCACAAACCGCCGCCAGCTGAGCCAACAGACAACGGCGAGGGTTAACCCCACCCCGCCAAAACCCGACCCAACGATCATCATGCAAAATGGCCAAAGCTCAGAGCGCCGCCAATGACTACTCGCGCTCCGGGCCTAGGCCGCCCATGTCGTAGCTCAGTTTGACGCTGGGCTCGTCCACCGGCCGGTCGAAGTGGATGGTCATCTCGATGACCCCCTGGCTCACGACGCCGGTAACGGCGTAGCCCAGGCTGTAGAGGATGCGCAGCGAGGCCTGGTTGTCGGGCATGACGTAGGCGTTGAATCCCTTGAAGCCGCGCCCCTGGGCGATCTCCACCAGGATACCCATCATGGCCCGTCCTAGGCCTTTGCCCTGAAAGCTTTGCTTGACCGCGAAATCCACCTCGGGCTGGTCGTCGTGCCCCAAGATGTAGCGCGCCACGCCGGCCACCTCCTCCTGCCCCAGCTTGCCGCTCACCGCCACTACCGGCATCTCGCGGTGGTAGTCCACATTGACCATGCGTTGCATGTCCTTACGCGGGAAAGCCTTGATGGCATGCAGGAAGCGGTAATAGACCTCGCGGTCGCTCATGGCGTAGAAAAATCCCTGCACCATGCGCTCATCGACGGGTTTTACAGGGCGGATAAGGACCTCGCTGCTGTCCTTGAGGGTCATGTAGCGCTCGTACTGCTCGGGGTAGACGCCGGTGAACAAGGGCGCCTGAATCTGCCCCTGACTGATTAACTTCAGCTCACGGGCAGCGGTCACAAGCTCATCACGGTGGTTGGGGTGAGCGATGTCGATCAAGGCCATGGCCCGCTCGCTCAAAGACAGGCCGTGCAGGTAGGCTACCCCGTACTCTGTGGCGATGGTGCGCACCCCCGCCCGGGTCACGCTCACGCCAGCACCATCGCTTAAGCTAGGGCGGATGCGGCTGGTGCCGGCGGGGCGCAGGCTGGTCAGCACCACCACGCTAAGCCCGTCATCGCTCAACGCCGCCCCGCGCAAAAAATCCACCATGCCGCCCAAACCCGAGTACACCCGCCCGCCAACGGCGTCGGAGCAGATTTGGCCCGTGAGGTCCACCTCCACAGCCTCGTGCACCGTAACCATGCGCTTGTTCTTGGCAATATTGGCCACGTCGTTGGTCAGGCGCACCGGGTATATCTCCACCAAGGGATTGTTGTGCACGAAGCCGAAAAGGCGCTCCCCGCCCAGGCAGTAGGAGGCCACGATCTTTTTGGGGTAGAAGGTCTTTTTCTCGCCGGTGATGACCCCGGCCTCCACCAGATCCACGTAGGCGTCGGTGAGCACGTCGGTGTGCACGCCCAGATCTTTCTTGCTAAAGAGCTCGCCCAGCACCGCCTGGGGCAGGCGCCCCAGTCCGCAATGGATGGTGGACTCGTCTTTGATCAGCTTGGCCACGTTTTGGGCCACCTTGCGCTGCACCTGATCGGGCTCCGGTGTGCCGAAGGTGATAAGGGGCTCGTCGAACTCCACTATGGCGTCCAGCTCGCTCACGTGCACGAAGGTGTCTCCGTGGGTGCAGGGCATGCGCGGATTGACTTGGGCGATCACCACCCGGGCGCATTCCATGGCGTCGCTTACCACGTCTACTGCTACTCCCAGGGAGACATAGCCGTGCTCGTTGGGCGGGGTCACCTGCACTAAAGCTGCGTCTATGGGCATACGGCCTTCGCGCATCAGGCGGGGTACGTCGCTTAGGTACAAGGGAGCGTAATCAGCCCGCCCTTTCTGCACGGCCTGGCGGGCGCCGGCGGCCACGAAAAACTTTTTGGCCCTAAAGCTCTCGGCATAGCGGGAATCGGTGTAGACGCCGTGGGCCACGCTCAGCACGTGGACCACCTCCACGTCGGCCAAATTGCCGGCGTAGTCGGCCAAGGCCCTCACCAGGTGGCGGGGTTCGCCACAACCCGAACCCAGAAATATACGGGTCCCCGAGCGCAGCAGTTTTAAGGCGTTGGCCGCGTCTTGACGGCGCGCGCGATAATGCTCCATCCAATCCACTGGGCACCTCCCCCGAAAAGGGTTGGGTAACTGCCGGAACTGTCCCCCGGGCTTAGCCTTGACGCGTCTGGGGCGACTCCTGGCTTTGGCTTAACCGGCAGGTTGCGTCCATCAGGGCCTCCACGGTATCCAGGCAAGGAGCGCCCTAGCGAGTGATGTCGTCTACTGTACGGTCCCATAGCTCGACGGTGGTGTCGAAACCCTCTTCGAGACGGTGGCCGGCACAATATAGCTGGAAATATCAATTCATGACACAGCTCTCCTTGGATCGGGCGGGCACCCTGAACTCACGTTACACGCCACGATTTCCACGGTCAATGGTCATGTACCTGGGCACGGGTCCTTACAAAAGCGCGTTTACGCCCCGACCTGGGTATGGTAAAAAAGTTCTTCATCTTTAACTGTGGAATTTGATGAGTCCCCCCAGCGGAGCGACAATGAAATGGATCATGGTCATGAAGGTGAAGGTGAAGGTGAAGACATTGTCCTGGCGGCCTGTAAGATGCCGTTAAGCCCTTCCAGGCGGGCGTTGGAATGGTTGGAGGTCCAGCGGGTTACTATCAGGTGGCATGCTCTTCCAGAGTTATGAACGCCTTGAGGACCGGGGCCAGAGTTTTGGTATCAGGCGTTATGCACTTCAGGGCATGGCGGGTGAAGTGGGTGGTGCGCCACTGGGCGGTCCGTACAGAACAGAAGTGGCGGTGGCGAAGCCGCCGGTTTCCAGTTCGGTCAGGGCCTGCTGCTGCTTTT
>CBCOTF020000290.1:0-19128 GCA_965112955.2 Desulfarculales bacterium | reverse complement strand
GGTGCTCTTTGGTGAGCACGTCCATAATTTTCTGGAGATGGCCCGCAACCTCGAGGCTTGCGGCGGCGGGCTGCGCCTGGCCGGGACTGGGGATTTGGCGGCGGCCTGGGGCGCTTTGCTGGATGACCCGACGCGAGCCCAGGCCATGGGCCGGGCTGGATTGGCCTTCTGCCAGGCCCACCGGGGGGCCTTGGCCCGGGCCGTGCAGGAGGCGGCCCGGTTGCTGGAGGGAAGCCGGTCATGAATCAGGGCGCCCAGGATCTCTTCCAGCGCCTTTGCGCCGAGGAACCTGGGCCCTTGTGGCTGCGTGGGCTAGCCCGGGCAGCATCCGGCCTTTACGGCCTGGGGGCGCGCGCCCGCAACCTGGTTTATGATTTACGCCCCCAGGCGGCCCGCTACCTGCCGGTGCCGGTGGTGGGGGTGGGTAACCTCACCGTGGGCGGAACGGGCAAGACCCCCTTGGTGATAGAGGTGGTGGCTTCGCTGACCCGGTTGGGGCTGCCCAGCACCGTTATCAGCCGCGGCTATGGCCGCCAAAGTGGCCAAGGCATGGCCTGGGTCTCTCTGGGGCAGGGGCCACTGCTCACCGCCACCCAGGCCGGGGATGAGCCGGTGCTCCTGGCTCGCCGGCTGGACGTGCCGGTGGCCGTGGGCGCCGACCGCTACGCCGTGGGGCGTGAGGTAGTGCACCACACGGGCATGCGGGTGCTGGTAGGGGATGACCTATTTCAGCACCGCGGGTTGCATCGCGACCTGGACCTGGTGGCCTTGGATGCCCGCCGGCCCCTGGGCAATGGCCGGCTTTTGCCCGCCGGCCCTCTGCGCGAGCCGATCAGTGGGCTGCGCCGAGCCCAGGCCGTGGTGCTTACCCGCGCCGAGGACCCCGAGGCCACTCGTCGCACCCGGGCCTGGCTTAGGAGCTTCTGGGGGCGAGGCCCGGTGCTGGCCTGCCGCCACCGCCTGCGCGGGCTCACGGCCCCCGACGGCCGCCTGCTCTCGGGCCGGGAGCTGAAGGGCAGGGCGGTGCTGGCCTTTTGCGGGCTGGCCCAGCCCGAGGGATTTGCCCGTTCCCTGCGCGATCTGGGGCTGCTTTTGCTTGACTTCCGTTCCTTCGGCGACCACCACCCCTACACCTCCTCGGAGATCGCCGCCCTGTGGGCCCAGGCCAAGACTTTGGGCGCTCAGGCCTTGGTGACCAGCGAGAAGGACGAGGTACGTCTGCCGGCGGTCCTGCTCCTGGATATAGAGCTGTGGGTCAGCAGGCTGGCGCTGGAGTTCGAAGAAGGGGCGGGGGCCTTGGACGAGGTGCTGGCCTGGGGCCTGGCCCCATGGAGACGCAGGCTGTGAGTCTGGTGTTTCAAATACTCAAGGGGGCGGCGCTAGGCTCTCTGTGGCCCCTGGGCCTAACCCTCAGCCTGGGGCGCGGCCTGGGGGTCTGGTCGGGCGCATGGACCAGCGCCACTGGGACATCGTCGTCGCCAACCTGCGCGTCGCCTTCCCCGAGCACGACGAGGCTTGGGTGCAGGCCATGGCCCGGGCTTGCTTCGCACACCTGGGTCAAGTGATCCTGGAGCTGCCCCGCCTGGTGCGCTTATCGCCCCAAGCTATTCTGGAGCGTACCCGTCACCACGGCCTGGACAACCTGGAAACGGCTCGCGCTTTAGGTAAGGGCGTGCTGATGCTCTCCGGGCACATTGGCAACTGGGAATGGGCCTACGTGGTTTCGGGCATCATCGTGGGCGGAGCCTATGGGGTGGCTCGGCCCCTGGATTGGCCGCCAGCCGAGGAATTGGTGACCTTTGGCGCACCATGTGCAACACCATGGTGCTCAAGGCTCGCTCCGCTCGGCAGATGCTGCGCGTTCTTAAGGGCAATGGCTTGGTTGGGGTGTTGTTGGACCAGAACGTGGACTGGTATGACGGCGAGTGGGTGGATTTCTTCGGGCGGCTGGCCTGTACCAACAAGGGCTTGGCGTTGTTGGCGATGGCCACTGACGCCAGTCCTGACCTATCACAATTTTCGCGCTCCCGATGGCAGCTTTGATTCGTACTTCGGGCCGCAGTTGCCCCTGATCAAGAGCGGCTACAAAGTCAGGACGTTTGGGAAAATACACAAATTTACACCAAGGCTTTGGAGGAGATCATCCGCCAGCGCCCGGAGCAGTGGTTTTGGATGCACCAGCGCTGGAAGACCAAACCTTCCATCCCTGGCCCCGGGAGCCAAAACCATGACCAGCCTGCGGTCTAGTCAACCGGAGCGTATTTTGTTGCGTGGCACCAATTGGGTGGGTGATGCGGTGATGACCCTGCCGGCCTGTACGGCCCTGGCCCAGGCCTGTCCACAGGCCCAGATTGAGGTGCTGGTCAAGCCCTGGGTGGCGGCTGTATACCAGGCCTCGCCAGCCGTGAGCCGCGTCATCGTCTTGGACGACCAAGGGGTCCACGCTGGCCTGGGAGGGCTATGGCGTTTGTCCCAAGAGCTGAAGGAAAGGCGCTATGATTGGGCTTTGCTGTGGCAGAATGCCTTCCAGGCGGCTTTGATCGCCTGGCTGGCCAAGGTGCCGGTGCGTTTGGGCTATGACACGGATGCCCGGAGGCTGTTGCTCAGCCACCCGGTGCCCCGCGCCCCAGGTGCGCACCCGGCACGAGACAGCCTACTATCTGCATATACTGGTCGCGGGGGGACTCTTAGAGAGGAGCCCCACCGGTGTGCAGCCAACATTGCAGCTGCCCCTCCACGACCAGGGCTGGGCTGAGGGCTTTCTGGCCGCCCAGAGCCTGGAGGCGGCACGACTGGTGGGCTGCGCGCCGGGGGCCAGCTTCGGCTCGGCCAAATGCTGGCCGGGCGAGCGTTTCGCCGAAGCGCTCAGGGATTTGGCCGAGCAGGAGGGCTTAGCGGCGGTGCTGCTCTTCGGCTCGTCTGCCGAGGCTTCAGCTACCCGGACCGTGGCCCAGGGGCTTTCGGGCTTGCCGGTCATAGACTTAAGCGGGCGTACCAATCTGGCCCAAGCCCTGGCACTGCTGGTGCGTTTGGATCTATTTCTCACAAACGACAGCGGCCTGATGCACGCCGCCGCCGCCCTGGGGGTGCCCACCCTGGCGGTCTTCGGTTCCACCAACCCTGTGACCACCGCGCCCCTGGGCCCATGGGTGGAGTTGGTTCGCCGGCCCTTGGAGTGCAGCCCCTGCCTCAAGCCTACCTGCCCACGGGGCGACCTGGCTTGCTTCATGGCCATAGCGCCCCAGGAGGTGACGCGGGCGGCCCTGGGGCTTCTTGCGCGGCGGTCGGGACGGGAGTCGTCAGCCGTGAAGGTGTTGATCGTTAAGTTATCGGCCCTGGGGGACATCGTGCAGTCGCTGCCCGTAGCTATGGCCATCTGGCGTCAAGAGCCCCAAGTCCACCTGGACTGGCTGGTGGAGGCGCCCTCGGCCGGGCTGTTGCAAGGACACCCGGCCCTAAACCAGGTGCTGGTTTCCCCCCGCAGGCAATCAGTCCATCAACTGGACCGAGGGGGGCTAAAGACCTGGTTACGGTGGTTGCGCGCCGTGGAGTACGACGCGGTACTCGATTTGCAAGGACTTATGAAAAGTGCTATTTTTGTAAGTCTTAGCCGTGGGCGGCGTAAGATCGGCTTTGCCGGCGGCAAGGAGCCCCTGGCGGCCTGGGCCTTGAACCAGAGGCTGCCGGCCTTTGATCCCCAGCGCCACGCCCTGGAGCGCTACCTGGACCTGCTGAAGCCCCTAGGTATCATGCGTCCGGCCCGGCTCGGAGTGGCCTGGAGCCCGCGCCGGAGGCCCTGGATGCGGCGGTTGGCTTGTTGGGTCCCCGCTGGACCGGCGGCCCCTGGTGGTACTGCACCCCGTGGCCAAGTGGGATTCCAAGTTGTGGCCCACGGGGCATTGGGCGCAACTGGCGCGCTGCTGCACCAGGCCAGCAATTTGGCGATTAGCGGTTCGCCGGCCGACCAGCCAGTTACCCAGGCCATCCTGGCCCAGGCCGGCCTGCCGGACGGGGTCACGGACTTGGCCGGACGCACCGGACTCAAGGACCTGGCAGCCGCACTCTGCCTTTCGACCGTGGTGGCCACCGACACCGGCGTAATGCATTTGGCCGCAGCCCTGAGCCCCCGGTGGCCGCTCTGTTCGGCCCTACCAGTCCGGGGCGCACGGGGCCTTATGGCCCGGGGCACCAAGTGCTAAGGCTGGGTCTGGAATGCAGCCCTTGTTTCCTGAGGCACTGTCCGGAGCCCCGCTGCCTGACCACCCTGCCACCAGAGCTGGTGGCCAAGACAGTGTTGACCATGCTGGAGCGTGCGCGTCCGTAAAGGGTAGCGGACGAACATAATAGGTTTTTTAGGAGTTGAGCATGCGATTTCTGGTGACTGGCGCGGCGGGGTTCATCGGTTCCCAGGTGGCGGAAAGGCTTCTGGAGCTGGGGCATCAGGTGCGGGGCATCGACTGCTTCACCGACTACTATCCTCGCCGGCTCAAGGAACTTAACCTGGCCCTGGCCCTGGGCAACGCCGGCTATAGCTTCCTGGAGCAGGACATCATGAACGTGGAGCCCGCCAGTCTGCTGGAGGGCGTCGACGTAGTGATCCACCTAGCGGCCCAGGCCGGAGTGCGTCGCTCCTGGGGAGCCAATTTCCAAACCTACACCCATAACAATCTGCTCACTACCCAACGTTTGTTGGAGGCGGCCAAAAAACTGGGCCTCAAGCGCTTGGTCTATGCCAGTTCCTCATCGGTCTACGGAGACACCCAGGGCCTGCCCATGCGCGAAACCAGCGCCTGTTGGCCGGTGTCGCCCTACGGCGTGAGCAAGCTGGCCGCCGAGCACCTCTGCACACTCTACACCAAAAACTTCGACGTGGATACCGTGAGCCTGCGTTACTTCACGGTCTATGGTCCCCGCCAGCGGCCGGATATGGCCTTCCATCGCTTCATCCGCGCTCAGCTCACCGGCATCGGCATCCGCCTCTTTGGCGACGGCGGGCAATCGCGGGATTTCACCTACGTCTTCGACATTGTGGATGCGACCATCGCCGCGGCCATGATCCCCAAGGCCCGGGGTGGCATCTTCAACATCGGCGGCGGCTCCCAGGCCAGCGTCAGCCAGGTCATCGCCATGTTGGAGGATATAACGGGGCAAAAGTCGCCCATCGAGCGCTTGGCCGTGGCTAAGGGCGACGTCCGCAACACCGAGGCCGACACCAGTCGCGCCAGGGCGGTGCTGGGCTTCGATCCCCGCTTTGATCTGCAAAAGGGCCTTGTCGCCGAGGTGGAGTGGGTGCGTCAGATGCTCCCCATTTTGCAACAGGAGGTGTAATTATGGCCGTGAACCCGGAGTTGCTGGCCATCTTGGCCTGCCCCCAATGCAAGAAGCCGGTGGAGCCCACGCCGGATCAAGCCTGGTTTTTGTGCCGTCGCTGCCGGTTGCGCTAGAGGTGAGGGACGACATACCCATCATGCTGGTGGACGAGGCTCGGCCCCTGGAAGACTAGGCGTGGCCACGCCCGGCGACACCCCCCAGCGTATCCTGGTCATCAAACTGGGTCACATCGGCGACGGCTGGTGAGCACGCCAGTTTTCACCGCCTTCAAGGAAGCCTACCCCGGCCTGTCTACTACCGCCCTGGTGGAGGAGGGCACTCAGGCCATGGTGCAGAACAGCCCCTACGTGGACCAGGTGCTAACCTTAAGCCGCCCCAACTCGGTATGGAAAGCGGCGCTGTGTCATCTGGAGCTCCTGGATAGCCTGCGCAAGGGGCGATTCGATTTGGCCGTGGATCTCTCCGGCGGCGACCGCGAGACCTTCCTGGCCTTCATGAGCGGGGCTGCCCGGCGGGTGGGCTTTAAGCCGCAAGCCCACATCCGCGCTAGGGCCTTTCATCTTTTGGCCGATGCCAGAGGCACCCAGAACCATGGTGGAGCCCTGCTCAGGCCGGTGCGCCTTTGGGCATCGAGCCCTGGACCTGGGGCTGAAGCTTTTCCCTGCCCCAGGCCCAGGAGCAAGCCCGTGCCTTGCTGGCCCAGCACGGTCTGGTCGCCGGGAGCTACGCCTTGGAGCACCCCACCTCGCGCTGGATGTTCAAGACCTGGTCGCCGGAGGGTAACGCCCAGGTGATACGGCACTTGTTGGGGCGGGGGCTCAAGGTGGTGCTCAGCGCCGCGCCCCAGTTCCGGGAGATGGACTTCCTGGCCCTGATTCGTCACTGCCTGGGCGACACGCCCGGGGTGGTGAGCCTGGGTGGGCGCTTGGATTTGTTCCTGCTGGCGGCCCTTATTGCCCAAGCGCGGGTTTTTTTCGGAGTGGACAGTGCACCCATGCACATGGCCGCCGCTCTGAGCGTGCCGGTTGCGGTCCTGTTCGGCCCCTCGGGTGAGAAAATGTGGGGTCCTTGGCAAGTGGAGAACGAGGTGCTGACCCTGCCCATGGATTGTCGACCCTGCGGCCGCGACGGCTGCCAGGGCTCCAAGCTTTCCCACTGCCTGCTGGACATCACCCCCGAAGCGGTCTGCCAGGCCCTGGACCGCTTGCTGGTCCGGACGGTCTAGCCATGCGACTGGGCTTGGTGCGCCTGAAGTACGCGCCCGGCGGGGGGCCGAAACCACCTTGGGGCTCTTGGTTCAGGGACTCTTGCAGCGTGGGCACCAGTGCATGTCATCACCAGCGCCTGGCAGGGGACGCCGCCGACGGGGTTGACCGTGCACACCGTGGCCGCCCCCGGCCGGAGGTAGACGCCTGCGGGCCTTTGCAGAGGCCGCTCGGGGCCGGGCCGAGACCTTGGTGCTGGATACCTGGCTTAGCCTGGAGCGGGTGCCCGGAGCGCCGGTGTTCCGGGTCGGCGACGGTTGCCACGCCGTCTGGTTGGAGCGCCGTGCGGCCTACGAGGGGCTTCTCAAACGCTGGTCTTTTGCTTTCAACCCCCTGCACCGCGCCTTTTTGGACCTGGAACGGCGCACCTTGCAAGCCCTGGAGCTGAAACAGGTGGTGGCCAACAGCCACCTGGTGTCCGGCGAGTTGGCTAAGCACTACGGCCTGGGCCCCGACCGGGTACAGGTGGTGTACAACGCCGTGGACGAAGACCGCCTGGCTCCGGCCCTAGACCCCCAGACCAGGTTGCGTAAGCGCCGGGAGCTGGATCTGCCACAGGGACTGCCGGTGCTATTGTTTCTGGGCTCGGGGTTTGAGCGCAAGGGCCTGGCCTTTGCTCTGGAGGCATTAGCCCGCCTGCCCAAGGTGATTCTTATGGTGGCCGGCCGCGACCGCGTGACTGCCTATAAGACCCTGGCGCGGCGCCTGGGGTATTGGGGCGGGTGCGCTTCCTGGGGCAGACCGGCGAGATGGCCGGCCTCCTGGCCGCCGCCGACGCCTTGCTGCTGCCCACTATCTACGATCCTTGCGCTAACGCTTGCCTGGGCGCTCTTCGCCGGTTTGCCCGTGGTGACCACCTTGGCCAACGGGGCCGCCGAGCTGGTTATGGATGGCTTGAACGGTTGCCTGGTGCCCGAACCCGCCGATACTGTCGCCTTGGCCACGGCCTGCCAATTGGCTTGGACCTTGCCTCGTCCAGTGCCCCACCATCTGCCCAGCCAGCGGCAATGGCTGGACAGCACCTTGGCCATTCTGGAGGGCGCGAGCCGTGCTGAGCCGGCGCTGTCGGGTCGCGCCAGGGACGCGGCTCATGGTAAACTCATGCTCGGATGGCGGCCGGATGGGGAAAATTGCGGGTGGTTAGCGGGCAACGTGAGGGAGGCGTTAGAGTTACATGGGCCGGCCGGCGATACTGGCTGCCTGCACCACGGCCATCGGCGACACGGTGCTGTGCACCCCGGCCCTGATGGCCTTGGGGCGCTCCTTCGACGTGGACGTGCTGGTGCATCAGCACCGCCTACCTCTGCTTATGGGCAACACTTTTCTGCGCCGTCTTTACCCCTACCGCAACAACCCCTTCAACCGTGCCTGGCTGACCGCCAAATTGTGGAAGAATTACTACCAAAGCATGGTGGTGCTCCACGCCAACGATGATCTCATTAAGCTAATGCCTTACCTGCGCTACCAGCGGGTGGCCAACATACAAGGCTGGGACGCTCCTCATTTGAGCCTCATGGAGCTCAAGGTGGACCGCCGCTTGCACGTGGTGAGTCAGCGCCTGGCTCTGGCTCAATGGGCCGGCGCCGGAGTTGCTGACGGTGAAGACGGCATGAAGGTCTTTTTGGAGCCCCATGAGCTGGAGGAAGCCGAGACCTGGTTGTGCGATCGCGGCCTGCCCCGGGAGCGAGAGCGGGTGGGCATGGTGCTGGGGGCTTCCCACATTTTCAAACGCTGGCCGCCGGAACGCTTCGGCCGCGTGGCCCGCGCCTTGGTGCGACAGGGCGCGGAGGTGATTGTGGTGGGCGGACCCCACGAAGCCTATTTGGCCAAGCGCGCCCAGAAGGAGGCCGGCGTGCGCCTGCGCACCGGGCTGAACCTGGGCATGCGCCAACTGGCGGCGGTGCTTTCGCATCTGGACGTACTCATCACCAATGACACCGGGCCGCTGCATCTTAGCCAGGCCGTGAACACTCCGGTGCTGGGCCTTTTCGGCCCTACCGACCCGGTGACCCTCGGACCGGTGCACTGCGACATGCACCGGGTGATCAAGGTGCCGGCTACCTGCTCACCCTGCCTGACCAAGACCTGCCCCAACCCGGTGTGCCTGGAGGCCATCCAAGAGAAGGACGTGTTGGATATGGTATTCCAGATGCTGGCCAACTCCGATTACCGGCTGGAGAGCCGCTGTTGAAAGTAGCCTATCTTTACCCCGAGCATCTGGGCAAAAAGCCCACTCGCCTGCTTCAGGTGGCGGCCACCTTGCGGGCCTTGGCCAGGCAGGAAGCCCAAGTGAGCTTCCTGGTGGGGCGCTTCGTCGGGCTTGGCACTCGTCTGGAGGAGCTTGAACTGGCGGCCCAGGCGGGGCTCATGATTGAGCCGGTGGCCATGTGGCAGCCGGGGCCAGGGCTGCCGCTGGTGTTCTCCTGGCACCAACCCTATCACATGTCGGTGCTCCGGCGCCTGCGGCGTCTGAGCTGCCAGGGTTTTGGCTGGGTGATGGTTCGCCATCTCAAGCTGGCAGATTTTCTGGCGCCCCGCCTGCCGGGCCTGGGCTTAAAGATGCTTTTTGAAGTCCACGAGCTGTTCAGCCAGACCGCCCGTGAGGAAGGGGCCGACCCGGGCAGGGTGGTGGCCTTGGCGGCCCAGGAGGCCCGGGTTTTTTGGGGGGCCCAGGCCTTGGCCGCCATCAGCCGGCCCTGGCCCAGGCCCTGGAGGCTTTGCCCGTGGTGGGGGGGGCGGTGACCCTGGCGCCCTCGGGGGTGGAGGAGGCCTTCTTTGCCGTGGAGGATAGCCGGCGTCAGGCCGACCTGGTGGCCTACGCCGGCGGTCTGGGCCCGTGGAAAGGCATGGACCTGCTTTTGCAAGCTATAGCCCAAGTTCCGCGGGCTCGCCTGGAGGTGCTGGGCGGTCGTCCCGATTCCCCGGATTGGCGGCGGCTACAGGGCCTGGCCGCCGGCCTGGGTCTGGAAGGGCGTTTTATCATGCGTTCCCAGGCCGGGCAGGATCAGGTGCGCAAACTCTTGGGCCGGGCGGCCATCGCCGTGTGGCCCGGCACCGCCCGCCAGCGCATCGCCGCCGAGTTCACCAGCCCCCTCAAGCTTTTCGAATACCTGGCCGCCGGCTGCGCGGTTGTTTGCCCGGAGGTGCCGGCGGCTCGGGCCGTGGTCACCACGGAAAACGCTTGCCTCTTCGCCCCTGACGATCCCCTCCTGGCCCAGGCCTGGCCGGTCTTTTGGCTTCCCCCCAGGAGGCTCGCCGCCTGGGACAGGCCGGACGCCAACTGGCCCGCGCCTACACCTGGGACGCCAGGGCGCGTTCCCTACTGATGGCCATGGGCGAGGCCCGGCCATGAAATGGGTCTTGTACAACCTTACCACCACCACCCAGGGCGGCGGGGTGGAGATGTCGGTGTGGAGCCTAGGAAAGGAGTTGGCCCTCCGGGGGCATGAGGTGACGATCATCGGTGGGCAGAGCCGGCGTCCCCTGCCCGCCGAAGCCGCCGGGCTCCAGGTGCTTACCTTTGGCTTCACCCCCAGGGAGCGCTTTGTCGACTTGGGTACCCGGGCGCGCAAGCTTATGGAGCGCCTTAGCTTCGCCCGTCAGGCCCTGCCCGGTCTGCGTGGGGGCGGTTTTGAGCGTCTCCTGATCTTCAAATCCTACGACTTGGCCCCGGCCTTGTGGGCGGCCCGGCGGGAGCATGCGGGTGGGCTTTTTGAGCGGTGGCAGCGAGTTCTACCTTGGCTTCGGACGGTTGGCACGACGCTTGGATTACCTGGCAGCGGTCAGCACCTTCACCGCCGGACAGATAAAGCGCGCCTGTTATTTGCCATGCCAGGTAAATCACCTGGGGGTGAACACGGCCTGCTTTGGCCCGGCGGCCCCCGACCTGGGGTTGGCCCGTTTCTACGGCCTAGTCCCCGGCGAGCCAGCCCTGGTGATGGCGGTGCGCTTGGTGGCCTTGAAAGGTGTGCAGCGGGCCATAAACGCTTTGGCCCTGCTCAAGGACAGCTACCCCCGTCTCAGGCTCTTGGTGGCTGGCGAGGGGCCTTATCGCCAGGAACTGGAGCGCTGCGCCCAGAAGGCTGGGGTTGGCAACCTGGTGTATCTATTGGGTTTTTTGCCTCAGACCCGTCTGGCTGCCTTCTACGCCCTGGGTACCGTGGCGCTGTTCCCTAGTATGGGCGAGGAGGCTCTGGGCCTGGCCATCGCTGAAGCCATGGCCTGCGGCCTGCCCGTGGTGGCCAGCCACTTGGGGGGGGTGCCTGAGGTGGTTGGCGACTGCGGGGTGCTGGTGCTGCCCAAGGACGACCAGGCCTTGGCAGAAGCCATAGCGGGGCTGCTGGACGACCCCGGCCGGCGGGCTGACCTGGCGGTCCGGGGGCGGGAACGGGTGGCTCGGGAGTTCACCTGGTCGGCCTGTGCCCAGCGCCTGGAAGAGGGGCTGGCATGAGCCTCTTGGTTACCCTGTACAACCTGGCGGTATTGGGCCGGCTGCGCGAGGACCCCGGTCCCTTTGACCCTGTCCAGGTGCGCAAGATTCTGGTGGTGCGCAACGACAACATCGGCGACGTGATTTGCACCACTCCGGCCCTGGATGCCCTGCGCCAGGCCTTTCCCCGGGCGGAGATTGCCGCCGTGGTCTGCACTCTGGCCCAGGAAGCCTTGAGCGGCCACCGCGCACTAGACCGCCTCTGGACCTACCCCAAGGCCAAGCACCGGCAGCACGGCCTTCTCAGGTCTCTGGTCCGCCTGGGTCGGGTGCTGCTGGAGGTACGGCAAGAACGCTTCGACCTGGTCATTGCTCCGAGGGCCAGCTTTTCCACTTCCCAGGGCTGGATCGCCTACGCCAGCCGAGCGCGCTGGCGGCTGGGTCTCCGGGTTTTGGGGAAGCGGTCGCGCTGGGGATTTTTTTACAACCTTACCGCCGCTCCCCCCGGGCCGGACCTGCACGAGGTTGAGCGCTGTTTTCACCTGCTTAACCATATCCGGGTTGACAGTGGGGACAAAAGGCTATATTTGAAGGTGCCGGAAGCCGCCGCGGGTCGGGCTCAGTCCTTTTTGGCGGCCCATGGCTTGGACGATCAACCGGGGCCCCTGGTGGTGAACATCACCCGCTGGGCTTATCGACCCGACCGGCTTTGGCCCGCCGAGCGCTACCGCGTCCTGGTGGAAGAGTTGGCCGCGCGCCCCGGCGGGGTGGTGGTGACCCACGCTCCAGCGGACCGCCAATGGGTCTCTGGACTCTTGGACGGACTGAAGGTACCGGTATATCGGTCGGCCAGCCTCCAGGAGTTCGCAGCCCTGTTGGCCCGGGGTCGGGCCTTGATCACCGCCGAGGGCGGCCCCATGCACCTGGCGGCGGCCCTGGGACGGCCCTTAGTGGTGATGTGGGGCCACACCCCCCAGAAAGTGTGGTATCCTTGGAGGGTTGCCCATATAATAGTGGGTGGCGGCGCCCCGGTAAGCGCCATCTCGCCCGGCCAGGTGCTGGCGGCCTTGGACGACCTCTTGGCTAGCCTGCCGGGGCAATCAGGGCCGCGGGATTAATCATCAAGAAGTTGCCAGGTAGTACTTATGCCCCTCAACTTTGACGTCAAGAAGCTCATCAAAGCTGTGGGGCGTTTCCCCAAGGCGCGGGTGTTGGTATTGGGCGACGTGATGCTGGACCAGTTCGTGTGGGGCAGCGTGCGGTGTATCTCCCCGGAGGCCCCGGTGCCGGTGGTGGAAGTGCAAAGCGAGACCTACATGCTGGGCGGGGCGGCCAACGTACTGCACAACCTCATCGCCCTGGGCGGTCACGCCAGTCTTTGCGGCCTGGTGGGCGACGATCAGGCTGGACGCCAGGTGGTGGAGCTTCTGAACGATCTGGAGGTCAAGAGTCAAGGCATGCTGGTCTGCAAGGATCGCCCCACCACGGTCAAGATCAGGGTGGTGGCCCACGGCCAGCAGGTGGTGCGCGTGGACCGCGAAAGCCGCAGCGCTGTGGGCCGCCGCGACCTGGCTCGGCTCAAGGTCCACCTGGAGCGCGAATCACAAAACGTGGACGCGGTGATCGTCAGCGACTACGCCAAGGGCGTGATTAGCGGACGTCTGTTGGAGCCCCTGATAGATTTGGCCCGCGCAGCAAGATGATCGTGGCCGTGGATCCCAAGGTGGCCAATGTCCATCTCTACGCCGGGGTCACGATCATCACCCCAATCACCTGGAGGCCGCCGAGGCAGCGTTGGTGGTCGCCGGAGGCCCGGATGACGGGCCCAAGGCCGGCCGGCGCTTGCTCAAAAAATTGGATGTGAAATCGGTGTTGGTCACCCAGGGCGAGCGGGGCATGACCCTGTTCTCCCAAAAGGACGAAGAAATCCATATACCCACCACGGCCAAACATGTCTATGACGTCACCGGCGCGGGCGATACCGTTATCAGTACCCTTACCTTGGGGCTGGTGGCGGGGCTGACTACGGTGGAGGCGGCCGTGCTGGCCAATTTCGCCGCCGGCGTGGTGGTAGGCGAGGTGGGCACTTCGGCCGTTACCGCCGAGCGCCTGATCCAGGCCGTGGAAACGGGAGTGAGTGTCCTGCTGGAAAGGCCCCATTAATTTGGCAAGATATCTTATTAGCGGCGGGGCTGGCTTCATCGGGTTCCACCTGACCGCAACCCTAGTGGCTTTTGCCTACAGGATGTGGTGGCGCTGGACAATCTGCCCCCCTTCCAGGGACCGGGCAGCTTGAGCTTCGTGGAGGGTGAAATTCGCGATCTGGCCACCTGTCATCAGGTGATGGAGAATGTGGACTATGTTCTGCACCAGGCGGCGCGCCCCAGCGTGCAGCGTTCAAGGAAGGCCCCTGCACCTACGATGTCACCTTATCGGCACCACCAACCTGCTGGTGGCGGCCAAGGACGTTGGAGTCAAGCGCTTCGTTAGCGCCAGCAGCTTCTCAGTTTACGGCGACCGCGAGGATGCGGCTGCGCCCAAGCGGAAGTAAGTGGACCCCCAGCCCATGAATCCCTACGACCGCCAACAAGGTGTCCATGGAGTTTCTACTGCCAGACTTCTCACCGGGTCTTTGGACTCAAAATTGTGATGTTGCGCTACTGCAACGTTGTCGGCCCACGCCAGAACCCGAACTTTGCCCTACGCTGCGGTGATCCCTAAGGCCCTCTTTGCCCTGATGCAGAGCCAGGCTCCGCCGGTGCATGGCGACGGACGCCAGAGCGATGACTTCACCTAATATAAGCAACGTACCGGGCCAAGCCATCAACGTAGCCAGTGGGACCTCCACGACTTGATCGAGCTTTTGGAGATATTGGATCGCTTGATTGGCCAGAGCGTACGCCCCCGGTTCGGGCCCCGCCGCGGGCGGGCGACGTGCACTACAGCCTGGCGGACCTGGGCAAGGCCAAGAGCCTCCTGGGCTACCAGTTGGGCGTGGAATTCGAAAAATGGGGCTAGAGCCATCCTGTTGGGCCTGGTCCGGCAGGAGAGGTACCTGGCCTCGTGAGCGCCAGCACGATCAGCTCAGCGTCCACGGTTTTGCCCGACAAAGCGGACCTGGCCTATCGCCTGGCGAGGTTGTTCTTGCTGGTGCTGATTGTGGTGATGCCCATGGAGGCCATCACCGCCGTCCGCGAGATCGGTCTGGTGGGGGTGACGGCCCTGGTGACCCTGCATTGGGCCCTTTCCCCAGACCGGCGCCTCAAGGCCACGCCCCTATGGCTGCCCTTGGCCATCTATATCGTCACGGCCCTGTTCAGCCTGTACACAGCGGTGGATTTCAAGTACACCCTGCGGGAACTTAGGGCCGAAGTGCTCAAAGGCCTGTTGATGTACTACGCCGCGGTGCATTTTGTTCATCACGAGCGCCATCTGAGCCAGTGCTGGTCGGCGCTGTGTCTGTGTGCCGCCGTCATGGCCGTTGCGGGGTTTGCGTTTTTTGCAACCTACGGCGGCAGCCCCTTTTCGCCCTTTGTGCGCGCCAGCTCCCTGCACAGCGGCTACGGAGCATACGGTACATACCTGGTGCAGGTCTGGCCCTACCTGTTGCTGACGCCCTTGGCTTTTTCAAACCGGCGTTGGCTTCCTCTGTGGGCCTGTCTGATCCTGGTCAACGCCGTAATCGCTTATTTTACCTTCAGCCGGGCCTGCTGGATAGCCATGGTGTTGGAATTGGGCCTGTGCATCCTGGTCTTAGGACGCCACCGCCTGCGCAACGCCCTTATCGCGTCCCTGGCCTGTCTGGTCATTCTGGGTGTGCTGTTTTCAGCCCCGGGATCCCGCCACGGCGAGACCTGGCACAAGCTATGGGAGGAACCCCAGGCCGTGGGCGGCACTGCCGGCGATCTGCTGGCCTTGTGGCGCTTTTCCCTGGCTGAACTCAAGGACCACCCCTTTCGAGGCATAGGCCTGGGACGGCATAGCTTCTCTAAGACCTTCGAGGAGTTTCGCCAAAAGCACCAGCCGCTGTTATGGCACGCCCACAACACCTTCCTGGACCTGGCCTTGCAAATGGGCGTTCAAGGCCTGGTGGGTATAGTGGCGATCATGCTGACCCTAGTGGTGGTGCTGTGGCCCCACGCCCCACCGGCTAGGGGTGACGTGGCCGGGCTGTTCGGCACGGCTACGGCGGTCATGGTGCTGGGCTTCTGCTTGCGTAACATGTTCGACGACTTCTTCGTAGACGACAATTCTTTGTTTTTCTGGCTCCTGACCGGGTTGGCCATGGGCGCTCGCGGCTTGGCTGCCAGGGGGAGTGAACCATCGCCGACGGCTTATTGGGGTGCGGCCGGAAAAGGGGTTGGCAAAGCATGAATATTTGCGTTGTGGGCGTGGGATACGTGGGTCTGGTCACGGGCACCTGCTTCGCCGAGCTGGGGCTCAATGTCATCTGTGTGGACAATGACGAGCGAAAGATCGACATGCTCAAGACAGGCAAGGTGCCCATCTATGAGCCCGGCCTGGAGGAGCTGGTTATCAAGAACACCCGCGAGGAGCGGCTCTCCTTTACCACCGATCTCAAGGACGGCGTATCCAAGGCCCTGGTGATTTTTATTGCTGTGGGCACTCCCCAGGGAGACTACGGTGCGGCCAACCTGCAATACGTCTGGGAAGTGGCCCGTTCCATCGGTGAGACCATAGCCGATTACAAGGTAGTGGTCACCAAGTCCACGGTGCCCGTAGGCACTGGCCAGCAGGTAGCCCAGATTATCCGCAAGAGCCAGCCTCGGCCGGTGAATTTCGACGTGGTCAGCAACCCCGAATTCCTACGCGAGGGATCGGCCATCGAGGACTCTGCGTCCCAATGGGGATCATCGGCACCGAGAGCACCAGGCCAAGGCCATCGGAAGGACTCTATTCGCCCCTGTATCTGATCGAGACGCCAGCACAACGTGGAAAGCGCGGAGATGCAAGTACGCCAGCAACGCCTTCTGGCCACCAAAATCAGCTTCATCAACGAGATGGCCAACATCTGCGAGCTGGTGGGGGCCGACGTGAACGTGGTGGCCAAGGGCATGGGCCTGGACAAGCGCATCGGGTCCAAGTTTTTGCATGCCGGGCCGGGTTTCGGCGGCTCCTGCTTCCCTAAGGACACGGCGGCCATCGCCTCTCTGGCCGCGGACAAGGGTTACCGCTTCCGTATCGTGGAGGCGGTGATAGATGTCAACCAGCAGCAGCGTTTGGTGATGGTGGAGAAGATCAAGGCCGCTCTGAACGGCGAGTTAAAGGGCAAGACCATCGCCTGCCTGGGCCTGACCTTCAAGCCAAACACCGACGACATACGTGATGCCCCCAGCCTGGTAATACTGCCGGCTCTGTTGAAGGCCGGGGCGGTGATCCGCGCCTTCGACCCCGCGGGCAGGGAGGAATTCCAGAGGTATCTTTCCGGCCTGGTTTACTAATGCCTATGACGCGGTCCAGGGGCTGATCTCTTGTTGGTCATGACCGAGTGGAACCAGTTCCGCACCTTGGATTGGTCCCGGGTCAAGGCGGCCATGCAAGGTCGCGTGGTTGTGGATTTGCGCAACGTGTATAACCCCCAGCGGGTGCGCGAGGAAGGCTTCACCTACCACAGTGTGGGCCGGCCCTAATGTGAGTAGGCGAAAGCCATCTTTGGCTTTCGCCTATTGGCGTTTGCCAAAAGCAATTTTTGGCAAGCTTCCGAAAAGGCGTCAAAACAAGTTTTGGCACTATCTTGGGCGAGCCATCCTTGGCCCTCCTGGGAGTGGGTCGGATTGTTGCCTGACAGGTTTTGGTTTTGTGGCGATGGCCGTATCGGAAAAATTAATGACCCAAAACGCGCCTGAGGTACGTTTGCTGACAAGCCTCTTGGCTGTGGCGGAGGCGCCCCGCGTCGAGACAGTGTGCTGCCTGCTCCAGGTTTTCGGGACCCTGGAATTCCTAGTTCGGCTACTGGCCTTCATCTTGACCCGGCGTCTGGCCAGTTTTCGTCGTCTGGTGGCGGTGAGCAGCATAGCCGAAATCAAGCGGGCCTGCCAGACCCTGGAGGCCGATTTGGCCCGGGGGTGCTGCCGTATGATCAACCTGGGCCCCGATTTGCTATGCGCCGATTCCCTGGCGCTGGCCTCGGACAAGCCCCAAGGGCATCTCCTAGCCCTGGCGCCGGGGGTGTAGGGTGAGTTAACCTTGTATGTTATCACCACGGCGATTATAATGTCCTGCCCTGGACCTATCCGGACTACGCCGGAGAAGGGATACGCCGCCTATTCAAGGGCCTGCGCGGGCGCTATCTGTGGCAGCTAAGGAGTCGCACCTTGATAAAGTCCATGACCGCCTATGGCCGCGGCCAGGCCCCGGCCGGTGAGGGCAGCTGGATAGTGGAGTTGCGTTGTGTCAACTCCCGTTTCCTGGACCCGCATGTGCGTCTGCCCTCGGGGCTCATGGGCCTGGAGGACAGGGTCAAGAAATACTTGAGCGAGCGCCTGACCCGGGGGCGGGTTAACCTCACGGTGAACGTCGCGGGGGCGGTGGAGACCCCGCAGCGCTTGGTGCTTAACCGTCCCCTGGTGTGCCAATATCGCCGGGTGCTGGAGGAGCTGAAGCAGGAACTGGGCAGCCAGGGCGACCCCGGTTTGGCGCCATTTCTGGCCAACCGCGACCTGATCCTGGTGGAGGAGACCACCCCGGACCTGGAGGCTACCTGGCTGGCTCTGGAGCCGGCCTTGGCTCTGGCCCTAAACGAGGCTGAGGCCATGCGCCAGGCCGAGGGCGCAGCTTTGGCTCAGGACCTGGCCGAGCGCCTGACCTGGGTGGAAGAGCTGTTTAAGCAGGCCGCGGCGCGCTCCCCCGAAATCGTGAAGCACTACCGCCAGCGCCTGGGCGAGCGTCTGGCCAGGCTGGGCGAGCTGCCCGAGGTGGACTCCCAGCGCCTGGCCCTGGAAGTGGCCATAATCGCAGACAAGTGCTCTGTCACCGAGGAGGCCGTGCGCGCCCAGAGCCATGTGGAGCAATTCCGAACTTTTTTGCAAACATCCGAGCCGGTGGGACGCAAGCTGGATTTCTTGATCCAGGAGCTTAACCGCGAGGCCAACACCATGGGCTCCAAAAGCCCCGACGCCGCGGCTAGCCAGATGATCGTGGAGATTAAGGCCGAGCTGGAACGCATCCGCGAACAAGTGCAAAATATTGAATAAGCCCCAACAGGGGAGGGTGGCATGCCCGGCAAACTTCTTAACGTAGGGTTCGGCAATTACGTCATCGCCCGTCGAGTGGTGGCCATTGTGGGTCCAGGCAGCTCGCCAATGAAGCGCCTGCGCGAAGAAGCCAGGGAGGCGCGCATGCTGGTGGATGCCACCCAGGGCCGCCGCACCCGCTCCATCATCGTGGCCGACTCCGGCCACGTGATTCTCTCGGCCATACAGGCCGAGACCATGTCCCAGCGTTTCGAGCAGACTACCTTCGAGGAGGCTAGCATCACCATCTCCCCCGAAATTCAGGAGGATTAAGCATAGCCACGGGACAGATCTTCGTGCTTTCCGGGCCGCCGGGGGCCGGTAAGTCCGCGGTTGGCGCGCGGGTGCGCCAGGCCTTTCCAAACCTGGCCTATTCGGTCAGCTTCACCACCCGAGCCCCCCGCCCCGGTGAGGTGGATGGCGTGGATTATCATTTTGTGAGCCGCGAGGATTTTTTAAGCAAGCTTTCCCGGGGCGAGATGGTAGAGCACGTGGAGGTCTTCGGCAACTATTATGGCACCTCACGCCAAGCCATCGCCGACGCCGTGCAAAGCGGCCGGGACCTATTCCTGGACATCGAAGTCAACGGCGGCGCGGCGTTGAAGTGGGCTTTTCCTGAGGGTGTGTATATTTTTTTGGTGCCGCCATCGCCCCAGGAACTGGAGCGCCGCTTGCGGGGCAGAGGCACCGAAAGCGCCGAGAACATAGTGGAGCGTTTGGCCCGGGTGGCCTACGAGCTGGCCGCGGCCCGGGATTACACTTATCTGGTGGTTAACGACAACCTGGATCAGGCCGTGGGCGACATCGAGGCCATCATCCGCACTGACCGCCTGTGTTGCGTTCGGCGCTT
>CBCOTF020000289.1:0-2344 GCA_965112955.2 Desulfarculales bacterium | reverse complement strand
TCCAGGCTCCGGTGGAGACCATTCGGCAAAGCCTTTTCAATAAGCTAGCCCGGGGCAGAGGGGACCCTGGCTTGCCGCGCTCCTGCCAGCGCTACTGACTCAAGGGCCTGCTGCGGCAGGTGCGTTTATACCTGGGGTCAAGCTGGTCGGGCGAAGGGTGCCGTTGTCCTGGTCCGGCCCCCCGGTCGATACATGGGCGAAACACCCCCATGGAGGACCGACATGGGCGAGGACCAGCAACAGGTGGGGTGACTTATTTGTCCATCATTGCTCTTCTGGTGCAGGAAGCGGCAGACGGTGGGTGCCTTGAGGATCACGTCTAGCGAAGTCACGCGTCGTTGCATCATCTCGCCGATGAGGGTAGTCACTGACGCAGTTGGCAGTTCCCTGCGCAGGTGGATCAGGGCCTGGGCGGTGTCTTCGTCCAAGGCGCTGCTGCCGCTCCGGTCATCCCTGCCTAGGAGGGGGGGTAGATAGATTCCAGCTTGCCGCCGCCTTGGCGGTAGAGCCTGCTGCCATACATCCCAGGATGGTGGAGCGTAACAGCCTGGTGCGGTTGGAGAAGGGGATTCGCCACCGCTAGGTGCATTTGTTCCGCAGTAACCTCGCCCGTTCACCACGCTCCATGTAGTTCCTGGCAAAAAAGTCGCTGATGACGCTGAAACGGAAGATGGCTACTCGTTTTTTCTGGTCCTCGCCCATGTCGGTCCTCCATGGGAATGTTTCGCCCAGGTGTAGACCGGGGGGCTGGGCCAGAACAACGGCACCCTAATGGGTAGGTGGCTCAGGGAGGGCAAGGGCTCTCACATTTTGCGCTCCGATCGGCTGGCCGCGGCCACTGAGCCAATTGAAGGCCCCAAGCAGGTCGTCCGGCCAGTTTGACCCCAGCTATAAGCTCACCTGCCGCAGCAGGCCTTTGAGCCAGTGGCACTGGCGGGAGCGCGGCAGGCCAGGAGGGTCCCTTCTGCCCCGGGCTAGCTTACTGGAAAGGCCTTGCCGAATGGTCTCCACCGGGGCCTCGAACCGGTTCCAGTAGCCCCACGGCCGCAGCCGGATCACCGCCCGGCAGTCAGGGGAAAGGAAACGTCGAAGCCAAATCGCTGTAGGGGCTTTATCAAAATAGGCAGGCACGAAGCCGTGCCCCCAAAGCCGGACGCTCCCACCACCCGGGAGAGAGCAACGCCTCTCTCTCGGGGCATCGCCCTGGTCCACTCACTCCCCAGGGCAGGGGCAAAATCGAAAGATTCTTACGTACCGTCAGGTCCTAGTTTCTCCCTGTCTTCAAGGGCGATACCCTTCGGAATATCAATGAGGCCCTGGAGTGCTGGATTAGGGACGTCTACCACCAGTGCAAGTATCTGGGCACCGGACAGGCCACCCTGTAACGCTTCACCAGCTAGATGGAGTGCGTCAGGCCGACCTACGCCGACTTGGAAGACTACGTCAGAAAAAAAGCCACGCGCCGCGTGGCTCTGGACCGCACCGTCTCCCTGGCCGGTAGGCTATATGAGGCCCCAGTGCCTCTGATCGGCAAGCAAATCATCCTCCTCTACCACGACCATGACCACGACCGCGTAGAAGTCTTATTGAAAAATCGCTCCCACGACTTGCTCAGGCCGCTGGCCCTCGCCGTCAATTGCGGGGTCAAACGCGACCACCATCTGCTGCGCTTGGAATCCAGCTCCACCACGGCCCCCACTGGCGGCTCCCTTCTCTCGCAAAAACCAGACCCAGAGGGCCGCAATTCATGAAACCAAATTACCGCGCCTTCTTCGCCCTCGCCAGGGAACCCTTCGGCTCTGACCTGGCACCAAGGGAATAATGCAGACCGCCAAGGTTTTCGGCGTGGCCAAACGCTCCGAATACGCCATCCGCCTCGGCGCACTGGCCCTGGTCATCGGAGATGTGGGCAGCGGAAAATCCACCGCCTTGCGCTGGGCCGCCCGCAGACTGCACCCATCCGAGTATCAGATCATCTAGGTCACCGCCTCGCAGAACTCCATCCTGGCACTCTAAAAGCAAATCTGCGTCGAACTCGACGTCGACACCGCCAGCTTCTCCAGGGTCGTCCTCACCAAGCTCACCAGAAAACAGGCCCTGAAAATCGCCTAGGACCGCAAGGAGAACCCCGTCCTCATCATCGATGAAGCCTCCCTCCTCAAGTTTCAAGTCCTGGCCGAGTTGCACACCATCACGCAGTTTCAGAGAGACTTTAAGCTAACCCTGCCCATCATCCTGGCCGGCCAGAAAAACCTCGCCGCTCTCCTCATATACAGAACTTCCCTGCCTCTGGCCTCCAGGGTCGTGGCCAGAAGCCATCTGGCCGGCGTCTCCCTCCAGGACA
>CBCOTF020000288.1:0-1833 GCA_965112955.2 Desulfarculales bacterium | reverse complement strand
TTTTCCAGCATCATTGATTCGTAACCGCTCGGGGACCCCGGGTGGACTGCCCCGACCACGGGACCAAACAGGTCAAGATGCCCTTGACCCGCGAGGGCAGCCGGTTCATCTTGCTGTTCGCACAGGCGGACATGGCCCTGGTGTGGAAAATGCCCGTGCTGGCTGCGGCCCGCATCATCGGGATCAGCAACACGCGATTTTGGCGGGTGGCCCAACTCTACATGGCCCAGGCTCTATCCCAAATGGACTTGGACGTGGTCAAGGCCGTGACTCTGGGCGAAACCGCCTCCAAGCGGGGCCATAATTATATCCCGTGTTCATCAACCTGGACCGCAAGCAAAAGCCGATCATCTTCGTTACCCCCGGCAAGGGCAAGGGCTGTCTGGTCCTGTTCCGCCGCTCCTTACGTGAGCATGACGGCAATCACAACAATATTGCAGAGGTGGTCTGCGACATGTCGCCAGCCTTTTTGGCCGCCGTCGGCGACGGCTACCCCTGCGTTAACGTCATCGTGAACTGATTCCATGTAGTCAGCCCAACTCTTTACCACCGCCGTGGACGAGGTCCGAAAGGCCGAGGCTAAGGAGCGTAACCTGCCCAAAGCCACCAGCTGGGCCGTGCTCAAGGCCGCTGATGACGGCAGGCTAACCGAAAAACAGCAGCAGCCCCTGACCGAACTGGAAACCGGCGGCTTAACCGGATCAAATCAATTCTGTTACGTCGATGCAGACGTGCTCCGGGGAGACGATCTAAGCCTGCTCCTCGGCTGCAGCTATGATCGCGCCTCGGGTCAGGTGGTTGGCCCTTCGGAAGAGGCCACCGGAGCCCTGCTGTATGGTGATGACGGCCGGATCAGAGAAGAGGTTCTATTTAACGCCTGCGATTTTGAGGTGTGCAAAAGGTAGGCCTACATATCCTTGGAAGGAGACACCGGCCAGATGGCTGCTTGATGAGGAGGTCGGCGAAGTTGTTATGGCCGGCCAGGATGATGGGCCGGATTGGCTTGGAGTTTCCCTGAAATTGAGTAACGATGTACAACTCGACCAGGACGTGAAGCCTGAGGAGGGAGGCTTCATCGATGATGAGGACTGGTTTTTTCTGCGGCCTTGGGCGACCTTCAGGAACTGTTTTCTGATGAGCTTGGTGAGGACGGCCCTGGAAAAGCTGGCGGTGCCCACTTCGAGCTCAACGCAGATTTGCCTGTAGAGTTCCAGGATGGAGCCCTGTGATGCAATGACCCAGATGATTTGCTACTCGGATGGGTGCAGCCTGCTGGCGGCCCAGCACAAGGCGGTGGATTTTCCGCTGCCCACATCTTCGGTGACCAGGGCCTATGCGCCGAGGCGGATGGCGTATTCGAAGCGTTCGGCCACGCCGAGGACCTCGGCGGTCTGCATTATTCCCTTGGGTGCCAGGTTAGAGCCGAAGGGCTCCCTGGTGAAGGCTAAGAAGGTGCGGTAGTTTGGTTTCATGAGTTGCTGACCTTAGGGTCTGGTTTTTGCTAGAAAAGGGATCCGCCAGTGGTGGCCGTGGTGGAGCTGGATTCCAAGCGCAGCAGATGGTGATCGCGCTTGGCTCTGCAATTGACGGCGAGGTCTAGCGGCCTGAGCAAGCCGTGGAAGCATTTTTCCAGTAAGACCTCTACGCGGTCGTGGTCATGGCCGTGGATGATTTGCTTGCCGATCAGAGACACTGGAACCTCGTATAGCCTGCCGGCCAGGGAGACGGTGCGGTCCAGGGCCACGCAGCGCGTGGTCCTTTTTCTAAAATAGTCAGCCTTCCAGGTCGGCGTGGGCCGGCCTGACGCACTCCATCTTGCTGGTGAAACGTTAC
>CBCOTF020000287.1:0-2696 GCA_965112955.2 Desulfarculales bacterium | reverse complement strand
GCCCGGCGTGTGGGTCTTGAGGTATCGCTAGCCTGCGCTGAGGCTGCCAAGTTTGTCAACGTGGATGTGGTGGCGGCTTACCCCATTACGCCGCAGACGCATATCGTGGAGCACCTGGCGAAGCTGGTGGCGGACGGGCATTTGGACGCGGAGTTCGTGTCGGTGGAGAGCGAGTACAGCGCCATGAATGTCTGCGCGGGCTCTTCGGCCGCCGGTGCGCGCACCTTCACCCTGGGAGATGCCCTAGATCCACGTGGCCTTTGAGAACACCGCGGCGGTAGCCAGCGGGGTGGAGGCCGGCCACAAGGTCCTGATCCGCAAAGGCCCTTGGGCCGATGACGGTGCCAAGGTGAGTGGTAGCCTTCCCTTCGCCGGCGACGGCGCCACCGCCGGCATCGGCATGCAGGCCTTGTCCGGCGCTCTGGAGCGCGGCCACGACTTCACCTGCATCCATCTACTTGGACAAAGAAGCCTACATGAATACGGGCGTCCAGCGCTCCAGCTCCACGTCCTGGGGCGCCGGCACCACCATCAGCCCGGCGGGCAAGAAGTCCAAGGGCCAGACGACCTGGAAAAAAATATGGCCACCATCGCCGCGGCCCACAACATCCCCTACGTGGTCACGGCTTCGCCCGTTTTCCATCTGGACCTAATGAATGCGGATTCTGGGGAAGTGAGCCATGCATTCCATTTGAAGAGGGCCTCCTAATCTGGTGATGTAGCCGGGTGGCCGGGGCACGGCGCCGCTGGTATCTACATTATGCCACAGGGGTATTGTCGCCGGTCAAGCTTGCCAGCTTCTTCCTCATGGACTCCCTTTTCAGGTTTATCTTGTAGGCGTTATGAATCAGGCGATCGAAGCTAGCATCGGTTAGGGTGGAATCGCTGATGATTTCGTGCCACTGGACAAGCCTTGTGGCCCAGGGCGTAGGCGATAAAGAACTTTGGCCCACACCGGTGGGTTCGCTGATGAGCAGGTTGTGGTGTTCGGCGATTCATCGGCATGAGGCCAGTGCCATGATGAGTGGCTCGTCTATGCGGCGTCTTTGCCGGTAGTCGATGTCCTCCAGGCAGGCGTCATGCCTGAGCTTGATCCTGGCCGCAACCTGTTTTTGAGTCGGCGATTTTTTCTGTGGATGGCTTACCTGTCCACCATTAGGCCCCGTCTTGCCCCGAAGCCCAGCTCCTGGGCTTCGGGGGTTGTCCAGCTGTTCCTTTAGGGCCTTAAGCATGCCCTCCATCCCCAGGGCGCGGAGCTTGTCCCGGATGAGATTAATCCGCATGGCTTCCTCCTTGGGCGGTCAAGAAGTAGCCGGCTCCGCGGATGTTTGGGTGAAGGATGGGACTGGATTCCGGGGCTGTCGTCAGCAAAGGCGCCTTGTCCAGCTCCTTGTCGATGATGCGCTCTACGTTCTTGGAGCCGAAGGCCCCATAGGCCAAGGCCCTCAAGCAGGCGGCCTCCACTCGCGCTTCATCATATTTTGGTTCTTCGTCGTTAACTGTGTAACTTGATGAATTCCCCCAGTGGCGCGGTGATAAAATAGATCATGGTCATGAAAGTGGAGACATTACGGTAGCCCCTGGCTCTTGCCCTGGTGGCCTGGAAGATGCCGTTAAGCCTCTCCAGGCGGGCGTTGGAATGGTTGGAGGTCCAGCGGCTTAGGATCTAGGTGGGCGGCATGCTCTTCCAGAGTCATAAGTGATTTGAGGACCGGGGCCAGAGTTTTGGTGTCAGGCGCTATGCATTTTAGGGCATGGCGGGTGAAGTGGGTGATGCGCCATTGGGCGGCTCGTACAGAGGTGGCCTGTCTGACCCAGCGCAGCATCTCCTTGAGCCGCCAGGCGGTGGTGGTGGCGAACGTTAGCGGCCTTGAGCATGGCCCAGCGGGCGGCTTTGGGCAGTTTACGCTCCTTAGCCTCGGCCTTTCGGACCTCATTCACGCAGGGAGCGGTGGAACAGGATCAGATAGCCCTTGCCTTTGCCGGGGGTAACGAAGATAACCGGCTTTTGCTTGCGGTCTAGGTCGATGAAGACGGTTACGTAGTTGTGGCCCCGCGTGGAGGCGGTTTCGTCCAGAGTCACGGTCTTGACCCCGCATAGGTCCATTTTAGACAGGGCCTGGGCCACGTAGAATTGGATCACCCGTCAAAGTCGTGTATCGCTGGCCCTGATGATGCGGGCCGCAGCTAGCACGGGTATCTCCCGCACTAGGGTCATGGCCGCCTGCTCGAATAGCAAGGTGAACCGGCTGCCCTCCCGGGTCCAGGGCATGTTGACCTGTTTGGTCCCGTGGTCGGGGCAGTCCACTCGGGGCCCCCGGGCGATTACGTAGCAACGATGCTGGAAAAGATTGAGGTGACCCCAGGTGAATTCGTGAAAGTCGTGAGCTTTGCACACCTTGCCATACTCCGGGCAGGTGTATTAGGCTTCCCGGTCGGTGGCAGCCTCCAAGAAAACCTAGTGGGGCTGTTTATCGGTGTTGTTTTTCGAATTACTTTGACGAAGGGCCTCTGATTATCCTGGACTGGTTTTTCCTTTCTCATTTGATCAGATCAATTCTGTTGCGGCGATGCGGACGTACTCCGGGGAAACGACTTGAGCCTATTCCTCGGCGGCAGCTATGATCGCGCCTTAGGCCAGGTAGGTGGTTAGCCCTTCGGAAGAGGCCGACGGAGCCCTGCTGTATAGCGGTGAC
>CBCOTF020000286.1:0-1497 GCA_965112955.2 Desulfarculales bacterium | reverse complement strand
AGGAGCACCAAGCCGCGGTTGGTGTCCGGGTGCCACCACAGGCTGGTGCCGGTGAAGCCCAGGTGCCCCACGGTGCCGGCCGGGGCGTTGGCCCCGGCCTGGCTCTCGGCCCCACCGGGGGTATCGAAGCTTGAGGTGCGCCTCGAGCCGGAGGTGGCCGTGTCCAGACTGAAAAGCCTCTGCGCTTTGTCGGCGGGCCAGGGTCCGTCGCCCCGAGCGGCACGGCATAGGGCATCCATAACCGTCGCCACCTCCAGCGCCGCGCCGAAGAGTCCGGCCTGCCCGGCCACACCCCCCAGGCTATGGGCGTTTTCGTCCTCCACCTGACCGTGCACCAAGGGCCGTCCCGGCAGCGGCCCGCAGGGCGCTAAGCGCTCCAGGGGCAGGACCAGAGGCTGGTCCAGTGGCAGGTAGCGGGGGCCTTCCACCGCCAGGACGGCATATGCCCGGGTCAGCAGGTCGGACAGGGTACGGTTACCGACCCGCTCCAGGATTAGCCCCAACAGCAAATAGCCCAGGTCGCTGTACAGGGCCTGGCTGCCAGGTGCATGGGGCAGGGGCTCGTTCATCAGCATGGAGAGCAACAGTCCCTGGCGCATGGGCTGCGGGGTTTGCTCCAGCACCTGGAAGAAGGGCAGATAGGACGCGTAGCCGGCGCTGTGGGTCAAGAGCTGATGGATGGTGATGGAGGACTTGTCCAGCGGAGCCGCGCGGCCCAATATTTCGCCCAGGGAGGCGGACCAGGACAGGGAACTCCGGCAATCCAAGTCCAGCGAAACTACGGCCGGAGCCAGGGGCTTAGTCAGGGAAGCCAGGTCGAACCAGGTGTCGGGCCGGGCTGCCCCAGCGGCCACGTAGGCCGCGGGTGCACCGTCCAGCCAGGCCAGGAAGACCATAGCCGGAGCCACTCCCTGGTCCACGCCTTGTTGCAAGAGTGTGGCCAGCCCGCGCCAGTCAAGCAAGGTCCAGGCCCACGGCGAGGGTTCCTGCCTGGCCGTTTATTTCGGCTTGAGCGCCCAATGGCAGCAAGCGATTGGCCGAGCCATGGCCAAAGGGTAGCCCCATAACCAGGGGTACCTTCAAGCAGACCAGCCGCCAGACCAGGGCGCTGGGAAGCTCGCCCGTGGCGGCGTCCTCCACCCCCAGAGAGCCCACGGCCACCCCGGCTACCTGGTCAAAAACGCCGGCCAGTTCCAGTTGGGTGAGGAGGCGGTCTAGACGGTAGGGGGCCTCGTTGGTGTCCTCCAGCAAGAGGATGGCTCCTTTGAACGGTGGGAGCCAGGGGGTGCCCAGCAGATGGCAGAGCAGGGAGAGGTTGCCGCCCACAAGTGGGCCGGCGGCCCAGCCGGGGCGTCCGCCAATGCCGCTGACGGTCAGGGGCCAGGGCCGGCGGCCGGCCAGCAAGGAAGCCAGGTCGTCTCGGCTTGGATGATCCAGGCGGGGTGGTGGGGTGAGCACTGGGCCGTGCAGGGCCACCAGGCCCCGACTGGTCCGAGC
>CBCOTF020000285.1:0-1246 GCA_965112955.2 Desulfarculales bacterium | reverse complement strand
GGGGCGTAAAAGCCAGGCACTTTTTGGGCCAGGCGCAGCCAGGCCTCCCGCCGCTCCAAATGGGCCAGCTCCTGGTACGCTTCCAGGAAGGTTTCTAGCACCACCTCGGCCTCGCCTAGCAAAAAGGCGTCTAAGAGACCGGCCAGGGGCTCGGGGTTAAGCATGGGCACCACCCCCCCAGCGATGACCAGGGGGCCATGGCGCTGGCCCGCCTTCAGGCCCAGCCCGGCTAAGTCCAGCATGCTGGCTAGGTGGGGGGCGTCGTTTTCGAAGGACAGGGTGGCCAACACCAGGTCAAAGCTGGTCAGGGGGCGCGAGGACTCCAGGGTCAACAGAGGAGCGCCGGTTTTTTGGTACAGGGAGGCGCCAAAGCGGTCGGGCAGAAAGGCCCGTTCGCACAGGGCGTCGGCCCTTTGGTTGATTATGCGGTACACCGTGGCCAGCCCCAGATTGGCCATGCCCACTCCATAGGTGTTGGGGTAGATCAGGGCTACGTTGAGCCGCCCCCCAGGCTCCTTACGCACGGCGCCCTGCTCGCGGGCCAACAGGGCGCGGTGCATCTCGGCCAAGGGTTGGGTCTGGCGGGCCAAGGTCTTCTCCTGATTGGGCATTACGTTACAAGTGGTGTGGACATGCTACCACATGCCCTCGCCGGTCACCACGCGCGCCTCGGCCGGCGCTTGACCAGGCAGGGCCGGCGTGTCACTGTCGAACAGGTTGGTGAAATAGTCCATGGATGGACATTTTCAGTATCCTGTCAACAGCCGGGGACGGCGCTGTCGGTCTCCACCCCTCAAAGCGGGAGCATCTATGGTGCAGGGCAGGCAGCGGGAGTTCTTGGAGCGGCTGGCTCAGACCGGCGAGCAGGCCAACATGTGGGAGGCGGGTTAGACCATGGGCCTGAATCGCGGGAACACCGAGGCCCTGGCCACCGCGATGATTTGGCCAGCCTGCTGAGTGCGGATTCCAGGGAAGTGGGCCATGCCTTCTCTTGGAAGAGGTCCACCTAATCCGGTGATGTGGACCGGGTGGCCGTGGCACGGCGCCGCTGGTGTCTGCATTATGCCACAGGGGTCTTGTCGCCGGCCAAGCTTGCCAGCTTCTTTTTTATGGGCTCTCCTTTCAGGTTTATCTTGTAGGCGTTATGAATCAGGCGATCGAGGATGACATCGGCTAGGGCGAAATCGCTGGTGGTTTCGTGCCACTGGTCCACGGGCACTTGGGCGGTGACGATGGTGGAGCCTCG
>CBCOTF020000284.1:0-2155 GCA_965112955.2 Desulfarculales bacterium | reverse complement strand
GCTGCTGGTGCCCACGAAGGTTTTGACTTTAAGGTTTTGCTTAAGCGCCTTGAAGGACAGCTTGATCTCCTAGCGGTCCGCATAGATGTCAGCCACGATGGCGGCCGTCAGCTTGTGGTGGTTGGTTAAGAGCACGACCTGCTTTTGATTTTTATCGTCCCACACAACCAGGCGACGCAGGGGGTAGGGACAATCGGTCAGGCTGCCGGTGAGGAGCATGGTTTGATCGGCTAAGACGGTTTGGGCCTTAGGCCCGGGCTGATTGGCCATCATCTCGAAAACGGCGTTAGATTTTGAGGCGGGTGACGAAGAAGACGTCCTGGCCGGTTCACTTGCCAAATAGGGCATAGTCCTGGTAGCCCCGGTTCAAAACCAGGATGGAGCTAGGGTTTAGGGCCAGCCCCTGGGCCACGGTGACATCGGCCACCTTGGCCTCAGTGAACAGGACAAAGCTGGGCATATAGTCGTCGTGTTCCAACATGATGTGCGCCTTGGCCCCTCTGATCACAGTGTTGTCCAAATATAGGTTTCAAAAACCGGCTAAATGGTCGCAGTGAGATGCCCTGATCCCAGCGTAGCGCTGCATCACTTCCCCCGCACTGAGTTCTCCGCCTTGGTCAAGGAGCACGGTGCCGAGGTCAGGATCAAGGGATTTCCCTGTTGGGCCCAGCTCATGGCCATGCTATTCTGTCATCTGGCCAGAGCTGACTTTCTAAGGGAGATCTGCCAGGGTCTTTTCTGCTGCTTGGGCAAGCTGTCCCACCTTCTTGAGGTAAGCGCGGCCCCAAAAAGGTCCACTTTAAGAACAAGCTCTTGAGCCAGGGCTCCTCCACCATCACTCTGTGCCTGAGCCTGTTCCCCTGGACCGAGTACAAGCGGGCTAAGGGCGGGGTCAAGGCGCATATCATGTTGGACCACGACGACACTACCCTACGCCAACCAGCACAAGCCCTCGGCCTTGTTCCGAGCCCTGTTCTTCAAAGCCATGGAGCACTGCCGTGCCCAAGGCTCTTTGGGCAGGAAAAAGGGCAAGTTCAAATACATGCCCAGTTTTGTTCTGCTCACCGAGGCCAAGGTGGCCGATGTCACTGTGGCCCAGGGGCTGGCCCGAAACCCTGGCTCCATCCTGATTTTGAACCGGGGTTACCAGGACTATGCTCTGTTTGGCAAGTGGACCGGCCAAGGCGTCTTTTTCGTCACCTGCCTCAAATCTAACGCCGTTTTCGAGGTGATGGCCAATCGGCCCGGGCCTAAGGCCCAAAACGTCTTGGCCGATCAAACCATATTTCCCACCGGCAGCCTGATCGATTGTCCCTACCCCCTGCGTCGCCTGGTGGTATGGGACGATAAGAATCAAAAGCAGGTCGTGCTCTTGACCAACCACCACAAGCTGACGGCTTTCATCGTGGCTGATATTTATTGAACCAAAAAATACTAACTCAAAATTAATAATTTTATCACAAAAATTGCTAAATTGGTAGATAATTAACTATTTTTATAAAATAATTTTTAGTTGCTACGCCTGTCTTGGACAGCACTGGAGAGCCCCCAATGGTGCGGCGATGAAGTAGGTCATGGTCATGAAGGTTAAGACATTACGGTAGCCTCTGGCTCTTGCCCTGGCGGGCTGGAAGATGCCATTAACCCCTCCAGGCTGGCGTTGGAATGGTTGAAAGTCCAGTGGCTTAGAACTAGGTGGCATGCTCTTCCAGAGTTATGAGCGCCTTGAGGACCGAGGCCAGGGTTTTGGTGTCAGGCGCTATGCACTTTCAGGGCATGGCTGGTGAAGTGGGTAATGCGTCACTGGGAGGCCCGTACAGAGGTGACCTTTTTGATCCAGCGCAGCATCTCCTTGAGCCGCCAGGTGGTGGCAGTGGCGAAGTCGCCGGCTTCTAGTTCGGTCAGGGCCTGCTGCTGCTTCTCGGTTAGCCTGTCGCCGTCATCAGCGGCCTTGAGCACGGCCCAGCAGGTGGCCTTGGGAAGTTTGCGCTCCTTAGCTTCGGTTTTTCGGACCTCGTCCACGGCGGTGGTGACGAGCTGGACTACATGGAACCAGTCCACGGTGACGTTGGCGCCGGGGAAATCTTCGCCGATGGCGGCCAGGAAGGCTGGCGACATGACACAGACCACCTCGGCGATATTGTTGTGACCGCCG
>CBCOTF020000283.1:0-3770 GCA_965112955.2 Desulfarculales bacterium | reverse complement strand
TTGGACAGGCAACCGCCAATGAACCAAAAAACACCAGCCCAAAAGCGGCGGCCTTCTCTCAAAGGCTACTAATTTTATAGATGACTAATTGTTTTTATAAGATCATTTTTAGCCGCTACGTCTGTCTTGGACAGCACTGACCTGGAATATCTGGAAAAGTAATCCAGCGATGGAGTCCAGGCGTGCTACGTGGACCTGATCCTCCTGGACATCGTGATGGAGGGCCTGGATGGTATCGGGCTATGCCGGCGTCTTAAGGCCGATAGGCGCCTGAGCCATACCCCGGTGATAATGCTCACGGCCATGGGAAGCAACGAGAGCCTGCGCCATGCCTTCCAGGCTGGGGCCATGGACTACATCACCAAGCCCTATCGCGAGGAGGAGCTGGCCTTAAGGGTGCGCTCGGCTTTGACCTTGAAGGCCGAGAGCTACCGCAGACGCGCGCCCGTGAGGCTGACCTCAAGGACACCGCCCAGAAGCTGGCGGCCTTTAGCAGCCGCAAGCTGCGCCTGCTCTCCAACCTGGACGGCCTGACTAGCATCGTCAACCGCTTTAAAGTATATAATAAGTATATTGGCCATGCACAAGGCTATGAATGCTTCAAGTAGGTGGCCGGTCTGCCTGTGGTAGTGCCTGCGCTGGCCCGGCGATCTCCTGGTTTGCTATGGGGGCGAGGAGTTCGTGGTGGTGCTGCCTCACCCCCGCTTCAGCTCTGGCACGGTGGTAACCGTGAGCATCGGCGGCGCCGCGACGGTGCCCCATGAAAGTCTGCCGGAACTGGAGCTTCTGGCCCAGGCCGACGGCGCCCTTTTTCAGGCCAAGGACCAGTCGCGCACCTTGGTCTCTTGGGGGCAAAACGATTTCAGCCCCGTCTGAGGGGGGGCGAGGACAAGTTGATAGATTTGCACGCTCATACGATCTTCAGCGATGGGGAGTTGCTGCCGGCTGAGCTGATCCAACTAGCCGAGGCCATGGGACACCGGGGGATAGCGCTCACCGATCACGCCGACATGAGTAACCTGAATTTCGTGGTACCGCGTATACGGGCGGCGGTGGAACAGTTCAACCTCCACCACCGCGTGCAGGCTCTGGCCGGCGTGGAGCTGACTCACGTGCCGCCGGAATTCATTCCTGGGCTCATAGCTCAGGCCCGGATCTTGGGGGCCATGATTGTGGTGGTGCACGGGCAGACCATCGTAGAGCCGGTGACAGAAGGCACCAATTGGGCGGGCATTGAGGGCGGGGCCGACCTGCTGGCCCATCCCGGCCTACTTACCGTCGAGGAGGCTCGGATGGCGGCCCAGAAGGGCGTGGCCCTGGAGCTGTCGGCCCGCAAGGGGCACTGCTTGGGCAATGGCCGCGTGGCCCGTCTGGCCTTGGCCCACGGGGCTTCGCTGGTGGTCAACACCGACGCCCACGCCCCCGGCGATTTGATCGGCAAGGCCCAGGCCCAGCGTGTGGCCCTAGGGGCCGGCCTTGAGCCTGAGCAGCTGCCGGAACTCTTCGCGGCCTCGGAGCGTCTGTTGGACCGGGGCCTGGCCGTGCGGGCCTGAACCGGCCCCGCCCCCTCCCAAGGCCAGCCGCGGGTGGTTACGGCCTTGTTCCATGTGCATACCACCGCCAACGACGGCTGGGCCGCGTTTCTGGAGATAGCGCGTCTGGCGACCCGGGGGGGGGGGCGCGGAGTGCTCTTAGCCCAATCACGATCGCCTTTTCCACGGCGTACTATTGATTTCCGGTCAGGAGCTGAGTCCCCGGCACGACCACATCCTGCTGGCTGGACTGGATAGCCCCTTCTACTTCTGGCCCTGTGGGACAGCCAGGGGCGCCAAAGAACCTGGGCGGCCTTTGCCGGGGCCGACGCCCACGCCTTTGGGGGGCGGAGGAGCTGCACGGCGGCCGGCGGGTCTGGGAGCCGGGATTCATCCTCTGGGCTCGGTTGTCGGGCTGGGGTCGGGCTAGGCTGATGCATAAACGGCCGGGTGGTGGCCATGGATGCAATCCCTTTTACCTGCGCGAGAAGTCCTGATATGACCCGTCGGCTGGAAGAACTGAGTGCGGCCTTGGCCCAGGCCGGGGCCGTCGGGCTGGAGGCTGCCTGCGGGCAGGCCTTGCGGCGGATGCGGGGGCTGGACGCCGCCGGTGCGGCGGCGGTGCTGGCCGCCGAGTTAGGCATGGCCCTGGCCGCCTGCCTGGGGCCGCAACCGCAAGGCTCTCTGGAGGAACTGGCCCTTTGCCTGGAGGAGCTGGCCCGGCGTCCGGCCTGCTTAGGCTGCGGCACCTGCTGCCGGGCAAGCAGCCCCACCTTGTACGCCGAGGACCTGCCCCTAATCGGCGGGCAGGGGCTGCCGCGGCCCACCCTCTACACCCTGCGAGCCGGCGAACGGGCCTACTCGGCGCGATTGGGGCGCAGCCTGGCCTTGGGCCAGGACCTGGTGAAGCTGCGCGAATCCGTCCAGGGTGGTTGTCTTTTTTTGGAGGGTAGCCGCTGCGGCATTTACGGCCACCGGCCACTGCAATGCCGGCATCTGGAATGCTGGTCGGACCGCCATGCCGGCCAATTGGAGGGACGCCCCCGCCTGGGGCGGCGCGACCTCTTCGCCGGCGATTCCACGGCCCTGGCCCTCATGGAGGAATATGAGCTGCGCCTGCCCGGAGCCGAGCTGGCCCAGGCTTTGGAGACGGCGGCTCAGGGAGTCGCCCAGGCCCCGGCCCTAGCTCTCATGGAGCTGGATCACGGCTTGCGCTCCGGCATCGGCGCCCGCTACGGATACGACCCCCAGGAATTGGACCTGCTGTTGGGGCGGTCGGCCCGGGCCGTAGCTCTGGCCCACGGCCTGGGTCTAGCCCTGGGCCCCCGAGGTCGGCCCTGTCTGATGGTGCTGGCCAGGTGTTTTTGATCCTCTATGTTGGCAATAGCTGCCTAGCTACCGAGGTTCGCCCCTAACGCCCTGTGCGAGAGATTGCACGGTATTAGTAAATAATAACGGTGTAATACCCCGATAGGCCCTTGCGGGTCCAAATTGGTACGCGGCTTGCTTGCTTGGCCTTGCGAGGTCCCCTGAAAGTAGCCGCCGTGCGCACTACCCAGAACGCCTATTATCGGTCGGTCTTCGCCGACTTGATGCGTCTACATGCTGACCAGCAGGCCACGCCGAACAGCATAAGCACCCAAAAAAAGGTCAACACACCCTCCCTGGGTCGGGAAACCTCCTACACCATACTTAGTAGTCCTCTGGCCATAAGCCTGGCCGACCAGTATAAGACCAACCTGGGGCTGGCCCGGTCCTGGATGAAGGACTCGGACACGGTCATGCAATACCTGTCCGAACTGCTCAAGCGAGCCTAGATTCTGGCCGAGCAGATGGTCACCGGCACCTATCAATTCGTCGACTGTACTGGAAACCGGCGGCTTAGCCACCGTCACCGCCTGGCGGTTCAAGGAGATGCTGCGCTGGATCAGAAAGGCCACCTCTGCATGGGCCACCCAGTGGCGCAGCACCCACTTCATCCGCCATGCCCTGAAGTGCATAGCGCTTGACACCAAAACCCTGGCCCCGGTCTTCAAGGCGCTCATGACTCTGGAAGAGCATGCACACCTGATCCTAAGCCGCTGGACCTCCAACCATCCCAATGCCCGCCTAGAGGGGGGGCTTAACGGCATCTTCCAGGTCGCCAGGGCAAGGCCAGAGACTACCGTAATATCTTCATCTTCATGACCATGATCTATTTTATCGCCGCATCACTGGGGGAACTCATCAAATTTCACA
>CBCOTF020000282.1:0-2823 GCA_965112955.2 Desulfarculales bacterium | reverse complement strand
GGAAGAGATCACCGCCTCCCTGGGCATCGCCCTGGTCCACTCACCGCCCTACGTGCCTCAGGGCAAGGGCAAGATCTAAAGATTATTCCACACCGTCAGTTTCCAGTTTCTTCCCGGCTTCAAGTGCGATACCCTTCGAGACCTCAATGAGGCCCTGGAGTGCTGGATCAGGGACGTCTACTACCAGCGAAAGCATCTGGGCACCGGACAGGCCCCCCTACAACACTTTACCAGAAAAAAGGAGTGCGTCAGGCCGGCCAATGCCGACCTGGAAAACTATTTCAGAAAAAGGGCCACGCGCCGCGTGGCCCGGGACCGCACCGTCCCCCTAGCCGGCAGACTATCCGAGGCCCCAGTGCCTCGGATCAGCAAGCAAATCATCCTCCTCTACCACAGCCATGACCCCGACCGCGTAGAAGTCCTACTGGAAAGTCGCTTCCACGGCTTGCTCAAGCCGCTGGACCTCGCCGTCAATTTCAGGGTCAAGCGCGACTACCATCTGTTGCGCTTGGAATCCCAGCTTCACCACAGCTACCATTGGCGGCTCCCTTTCTAGCAAAAACCAGACCCGGAGGTCAGGAGCTCATGAAACCAAACAATCACGCCTTCTTTGCCCGCACTAGGGAGCCCTTCGGCTCTGATCTGGCACCCAAGGAAATAATGCAGACCGCCGAGGTCCTCGGCGTGGCCAAACGCTCCGGATACGCCATCCGCCTCGGCGCACTGGCCCTGGTCACAGGAAATGTGGGCAGCGGGAAATCCACCGCCTTGCGCGGAGCCGCCAGCAGACTGCATCCATCCGAGTATCAGATCATCTGGGCCACCGTTTCATAGAGCTCTATCCTGGAACGCTACAGGCAACTCTGCGTCGAGTTCAAAGGGGACACCGCCAGCTTTTCCAGGGCCGTCCTCACCAAGCTTATTAGAAAACGGGTCCTGAAGATCGCCCAGGATCGCAAGAAGAAGCCCGTTCTCATCATCTGATGGAGCCTTCCTCCTCAAACTTCAAGTCCTGGCCGAGTTGCAAACCGTCACTCAGTTTCAGGGAGACTCCAAGCCAATCCTGCCCATCATCCTGGTCGGCCAGAGTAACCTCGTCGACCTTTTCATATACAGAATCTCCCTGCCCCTGGCCTCTAGGGTCGTGGCCAGAAGCCATCTGGCCGGCGTCTCCCTCCAGAGCATGCAGGCCTACCTCCTGCACCACCGCAAAATCGTAGACGTCAAACGGAACCTCTTCTCTGACCCGGCCGTCACCGCCATACAGCAGGGCTCCGGCGGCCTCTTTCTCAGGGCCAACTACCTGACCCGAGGCGCGCTTATAGCTGCCGCCGAGGAATAGGCTCAGATCGGCTCTCCGGAGCACAATCGCATCGCCGCAACAGAATTGATCTGATCAAATGAGAAAGAAAGGAAGAATCAGTCCTAGGATAATCAAAAAGCTTTCGTCAAAGTAATCCGAAAGGCAACAGGGGGCGCATAATCCTGCGGTGAGACGCTTGTCCCCTGGGGCTCAGCGCCTTACCCTAGGAGCTGCCCCCGCCGGGGGATCGGAGCTTTTTGGTGCCAGCCGGCTGAGGCGGAGTTCCCTCGCCCTTTCCTTTGCAGTGCCGGCGGGCCTAACCTCAAGCGCCAACAAGCGAAGGCTCCCGGTTTCACGTAAAATAATCCGCCGCACACCCCTTGGCTAGAATAAGTTTCACGTGAAACAATCCCTAGCTTAGAGCATCCCGGCCAGCGGTGCTGCGAGGGTCACTCCGGTCAATGTCAGGTATGAGGGCGAGATGACTGGAGCTGCTTTGGTGCTGCCGGCCGTCCGCCTATTCCCGAACATTAGGCCCTAGCCCTCCTCCGCCCTCACCGCGCAGCAGGTGCCCCCCACCGGCAGCACCACCATCGTGCAGGAGCCCTGCCCCACAAAACCGTGCAAACCTCGATGCCCCCTTTGTTACTGCTTGACGATGACGAAGCTGATGGCCAGGCCTAGGCCGATGCCCCGCCCATGGCCTTGGTAGTGAAGAAGGGCTCGAAGACGTGGCACGGCACGTCCTCGAGCACGCCGGGGCCATCGTCCTTGAAGCTCACGAGTACGCGCCCGAATCCGGTCTGTCGGCCCAGGCGGGTGGCCAGCAATACCCCGCGCCCCTCTATGGCCTCGGCGGCGTTGACCACCATGTTGAAAAAAACCTGCTCCAGCTTGGTGCACTGCCCGTAGAACAGGGGCAGCCCCGCCTCCAGGTCCTTGACCACCTCCACTCCGCGCAAAACGACGTGCCCCTCGATGAAACTCAGCATCTCGCCCAGGAGATGGCTCACAGGCCTAGGGCCTCATGGTCGGGGGCGTCCCTGGCGGGTGAAGTTCAGCAGGCCGCGCACTATGATCTTGCAGCGGTTAGTGAGCATAACGGTTTTCTGGGCCGAGGGCAACAGGGGGCTGTGCTTGCCCCCCCAGGTCCTCGGCCAAAAGATGGGCGTAGGTGAGTATGCCGCCGCCCAAGGGATTGTTCACCTCGTGGGCAATGTCGAAGGCCAGCTTGCCGGTGGCAGCTAGGCGCTCGGAACAGATGCGTTTTCCCTCCATGCTCTTACGATAGGTAACGTCGCACTCCGCGAAAAGCATGACCCGCCGGCGCTGGTAGTAGGCCGGGGCGGTATTCATCTCCAGAGCGAAGACCGTCTGGCCACGCCGAGGACCTCGGCGGTTTGCATTATTTCCTTGGGTGCCAGGTCATAGTGGTTTGGTTTCATGAGTTTCTGACCTCCGGATTTGGTTTTTGCTAGAAAAGGGAACCGCCAGTGGGGGCCGTAGTGGAGCTAGATTCC
>CBCOTF020000281.1:0-8091 GCA_965112955.2 Desulfarculales bacterium | reverse complement strand
GGTCCCCCTGACGGGTGAGGTTAGGGCGGCCCAGATCTTCGTGGCGGTTCTGGGCTCTAGCAGGCCTCACTTTTGCTGAGGCCACGTGGACCCAGGGCCTACCCGACTTGATCGGCTCCCACCAGCGGGGCGTCAAGTTTTTTGGCGGGGGGGGGGGGCCAGAGGTGACAGTGATCGACAACCTCAAGTCCGGGGGAAGCAAGGCTTGCCGCTGCGAACCCGACATCAACCCGGCCTACCTGGAGATGGCCGCCCATTAAGGCACGGCGATTTTGTCCGCCCGGGTACGAAAATCCCGTGACAAGGCCAAGGCCGAGGTGGGGGTGCAACTGGTGGAGAGGTGGATACTGGCCGTTCTGCGCAAGAGAACTTTCTTTAATTTGGCTGAGCTCAACCAGGTGGTCCGTGAGCTTCTAGACCGACTTAACAACCAGCCTTTAAAGAAGCTGCCCGGCAGCCGGCGCTCCATATACAAGCCCTTGGACAAACCAGCGCTCAAGCCTCTACCCGCCACGGCCTACCGTCGCATCCTGGATCAAAGCGGCATCACCACCTCGGCCGAGTACATGCCCCGCTCCCACCGGGAGTACACCAAATGGGCCCCCGAAAAAATTACCATCTAAGTATACAAGGTCGACGAGGCCACGGCCACGCTGGCCGAAGGGATCATGAGCTGACGGGCACATCCCCAGCAAGGCTTCAGGGCCTGCCTAGGCCTGGTTACCTTGACCAAAAAAACATGGTGAAGCGCGAGTGGAGGCCGCCTGCCTGAAGGCCTTGGCCTATGGGGCCTTCAGCTCCAAAAACGTAGAGCGCATCACCGACAAGAAGCTGGAAAAGGCGCCTCTACTGACGCCGGCCCCGGAATCCAGTCCCATCATTCACCCCAACATCCGCGGAGCCGGCTACTTCTTGACCGCCCAAGGAAGAAGCCATGCTGATTTAATCCCATCCTGGACAAGCTCCGCACCTTGGGGCTGGAGGGCATGCTCAAGGCCCTAGAGGAACAGCTAAGCATCCCCAAAGGCCCAAGAACTGGGCTTCGAGGAAAGACTAGGCCTAATGATGGACAGGGAGGCCATCCACAGAAAAAACCGCCGGCTCAAAAACAGGCTGGCCAGGGCCAAGCTCGGACATGACACTTGCCTGAAGGACATCGAATACCGGCAAAGGCGCGGCAGGGACAAATCATTCATCATGGCCCTGGCCTCATGCCTATGGATCGCCAAACACCACAACCTGCGCGTCAGCGGACCCTCCGGCGTAGGCAAGAGCTTTTTCGCCCGCGCCCTGGGCCACAAGGCTTATCTGGAAGGCTACTCGATCTCCTAAAATTGAGTATGCCCGCTCTCCTGCGCGAAATGATCGCGGCCCGAGGGGACGACAGCTATCAAAAGATGATCGTCGCCAGTTCCAAGACCAATCTGCTCATCCTGGACGACTGGGGGCTGGAGAAGCTGTCACGGGAGCAGAGCCTGGATATGCTCTAAGTCCTGGAAGACGGCTACGGCCGAGGCTCCACCATCGTCACCACCTCGGCTTTGGCCGTTTCACGGGGTTTTCGTACTCGGGCGGGCAAAACCGCCTTGCCTTAATAGGCGGCCATCTCCTGGTAGGCCGGGTTGATGTCGGGCTCGCAGCGGCAAGCCTTGCTCATCCCGGACTTGAGGTTGTCGATCCCTATCAACTCCCTCCCCCCGCCAAAAAACTTGACGCCCCGCTGGTGGGAGCCGATCAAGTCGGGCAGACCCTGGGTCCACGTGGCCTCGGCAAAAGTGTTCCTGCTAGCGCCCAGAACCGCCACGAAAATCTGGGTCCCTCTAGCCTCACCCGTCAGGGGGACCACCACGCCCACGATCTGGATGGCATAATCGATAAACGTCTTCTCGCCGATCCAGTGCTCTTGGCGCATGACCAGCCCCAGCTTGCCCGACCACTCCCGGTGACGCTCGCAAAACCAGCTGTATTGGTAGCCCAAGGCATGGACCGCATTGTACTCCTCCCACAGCAAAGCCAGGGTCATACCCGTACGCCTCATCCCTCGATGGACCTGGGACCAGTCAGGCTCCGGGCGAAAACCCGTAGACGGCAAGGGTGAAGGTGGAAAAAGCAGCCGCTCAAGCTGCGTCTCATCCAAACTGGTGGGAAGGGACCAGGACAGGCCGGCGCGCGCGGCTCAACGCAGGGAACGGGACACCGTGGTCCGGTCTATCCCGCAACTTTTGGCGATGTCCCGATTGCCGCAGCCGGCCTCGTGCTTCAGCCGAAGTACTTCCTTAATCTTACGCATGGATAACCTCTCCGTCGACATCTGCACCATCCTTGTTGCAAAGGCGCAATATAGCCGATCAGGGGTTATTCAGCGTCACCTATTATCCAAGGTGGCCTACATCGCATGGAATCACTGGCCCCTTTGAAACGGAATCCGCAACCGAGGCGGCGAACTCAGTGCGGGTGGAGTGATGCAACAGTTGGCTGAACAGGCTGGCTACTCGTACAATGGCCTTGCCCTCTTTTAATCGCAGTATTATTGGCTTTTGGCAACACTACAATACTACGCTAGAATGAGGGCATCTTGCTTCGATCACTTAATCGATTTGTGAAGATCTATCTTGGACAACACTGGTGCGCAAGGGGCTTGCAGATAGTCCTCACCTTCCTAGCCGTTTTCAGGTTTTTTGTTTGAATCATGACCTGGAAGTGTTGCCGCTGGCTGCGCGGGAAAGGTGGCCCAATACTTGGCTTGCTACAGCTTATCCCCTGACTGGAGCCATGACGGGGGAGAACAGAACCATGATGACCAGCCCAGCAAGGTGAGTGGAGCGCTGGTTCAAGCAGTGCGGCTAAGGCTATGTAAAGACCAAAGACGCCCCCGCCATTCTGGCCAGGGCCGATTACTGCGCTATCGCCTAGGCCTGTCCCCAGTGCTTACTGCCTTTGGTGGCGTTCCTGGAGTTCTGTGACGCGGTAGTTTGAAAAATCTAGACTCGTGCCTATCTTAGAGGTAGTCTTTGTCACGAGCTAACCCGGCACGGCCCAGCGGCGCATAGCGATGCTGCCGCGGGCCGGCTGACTTGTTAGAAATGGGGACAATCCCATGAATCACCTCTATGGCGACGGACCCAAGGAAGCCTGCGGCGTATTCGGGGTCTTCGGGCACCCGGGTGCGGCTCGGCTGACCTATTACGGCCTCTACGCCCTGCAGCATCGGGGGCAGGAGTCGGCCGGCATTGTGGTCAGCGACGGCCACACCCTGCGCGACAAGCGGGCCATGGGCCTAGTGCCGGACATCTTCCACGAGTCTGATCTGCAAAAGTTGGTGGGGTACATCTCCTGCGGCCACGTGCGCTACTCGACCACCGGCTCCTCGCTTTTGGCCAACGCTCAGCCCTTCATCATCAACTACGCCGGCCACAGCCTGTGCCTGGGGCACAACGGCAACCTGATCAACGCCCTGGAGCTGAGGCAGCGCTTGGAGCGCGAGGGGTCCATCTTCCAAACCACCATGGACTCCGAGATCGTCATGCATCTCCTGGCCCGCAACATCCACCTGGGTTGCGAGGAGGGACTAGTAGCGGCCTTAAGCGAGCTGAAGGGCGCCTACAGTTTCCTGTTCATGACCGAGGATACCCTGGTGGCCGCCCGCGATCCCTTCGGATTCCGGCCCCTGTGCATCGGCCGCCTGGGCGACGCCTACGTAGTGGCCAGTGAAACCTGCGCCCTGGACCTGATCGACGCCAGTTTCTTAAGGCAGGTTGAGCCCGGCGAGGTGATCTTTATCGACAAGAAGGGCCTGCGCAGCGTCAAGCCTTTGCGCCGCGAGCGCCACGCCCACTGCATCTTCGAGTTTATCTACTTCGCCCGGCCCGACAGCAACATCTTCGGCCAGAACGTTTACCAGGTGCGCAAACGCCAGGGCGCTCAGTTGGCCAAGGAGCATCCGGAGATCAAGGTCGACTTCGTCATGCCCTTCCCCGACAGCGGCAACTATGCCGCCCTGGGCTACGCCCGCACCGCCGGCCTGGACTTCGAGATGGGCATGATCCGCAATCACTACGTGGGGCGCACCTTCATTCAGCCCAGCCAGGATATGCGCGATTTCGGGGTGCGGGTTAAGCTCAACCCCGTGCGCGAGTTGATCCAGGGCAAGCGCGTGGTCATCGTGGAGGATTCGGTGATCCGCGGCACTACCACCATGGCCCGCGTCAAAAACATCCGCCAGGCCGGGGCCGCCGAGGTGCACCTGCTGGTTTCCTGCCCCCCCCACCGCTTTCCCTGCCACTACGGCATCGATTTTTCCACCAAGGGCGAGTTGATCGCCTGCCATCACAGCGTGGAGGAGATTCGGGCTATGCTGGGGCTGGACTCCCTGGCTTATCTGTCCATCGAGGGGCTACTTAACAGCACCAAGACCAGCCGCGACGGCTTCTGCCTGGCCTGCTTCGACGGCAACTACCCGGTGCCCGTGAACGATAACGCGGGCAAGTTCTGCTTGGAGCGCTAGGCGTGTCGGGGATGTCTTCCATACTCAAATCCGCTCGCCGGGTGTTGACCCTGGAGGCTGAGGCCATCCTGAGGTTGAAAACCCGCCTGGGGCCCAGCTTCGAGCAAGCGGTGGAGCTTATCCTGAATTCCCCGGGCAAGGTCATCGCCACCGGCATCGGCAAGAGCGGCATCGTGGCGCGCAAGATCATGGCCACGCTGAACTCCACCGGCACCAGCGCCATCTTCCTGCACCCTGTGGAGGCCCTGCACGGGGACTTGGGCACCGTGCAGGACGGCGACGTGGTGCTGGCCTTCTCCCACAGCGGCGAGACGGTGGAGCTTTTATATCTACTGCCGGCCCTCAAGGAGCGCAGAGCCAAGGTGGTGGCCTTCACCGGTGGGCTGACCTCGCCCCTGGCCCTGGCCGCCGACTTGGTGATCGACTGCGGGGTGGAGCGCGAGGCTTGCCCCCTGGGCCTGGCCCCCACCACCAGCACCACGGCGGCTTTGGCTATGGGCGATGCCCTGGCCGTGGTCTTGATCGAGAAGCGCCGCTTCAAGGCCGAGGACTTCCGCCAGCGCCACCCCGGTGGCAAGCTGGGCGAGCGCTTGAGTCTCAAGGTGAGCCAGGTGATGCTGGCGGGCGATCGGGTGCCGGTCATCGAACCCAAAGCTAGCGCCGTCCGGGCCGTGGAGGTGATCGATCAAGGTGACCTGGGTACGGTGCTCATCTCCAGCCGGGGCAAGCTTCTGGGCATCTTCACCGACGGCGACGTGCGCCGGGCGGTGCTGGGGGGGGCTGGACCTGGGGAGCTTGAGCGTGGAGCAAGTGATGACCAGGGACCCCCAGGCCGTGGGTCCCGAGACCATGGCCGCCGAGGCCCTGCACATCATGGAGCAGAAGCTCATCACCGCTCTGCCCATAGTGGGCGACAAGCGGCGGGTGTTGGGCATCGTGCATCTGCATGACCTCCTGGGGCGCGGCCAGGTCAGCTTCGTCAACCAACATCAGCCAGGCCCGGCCAACGGCGGTTAGCAGACTGTTGAAAAATAGCCCGCTAAAAAGCGCCGGCTCGGAGAGCCAAGCTTTTTGGGAGAGTTAGCCTAACTCATTTCGGCTGACTCGAATTGAAAAAATCCATGGATGGACTTTCTCAACACCCTGCCAGGGGCGGGGTCGGTTTGTCGAAGATTTAAGCTTGTGATAGCTTTTATTCTCAAGACGCGACTGAGCATGCAACTCGGGCGGGGGCATACCCCGCCCCTTCCTTGCACCAGACTCGGCCAGCCACCGGCGCCGTCCCCGAGGGGAGGACCAAGGGTTACATGCCTGTGAGCGACAAGCAAACTAACCCCGCCCCCGCGGGCGGCGAGCGTATCTGGAATTTTTTCGCCTCGGTCAAGCTGAGCTTCAGCCTGCTTCTAGCCTTGGCCGTAACCTCCGTCCTGGGCACGCTCATCCCCCAGAAGAAAGACATATCGGTCTATGTCAAAGGCTACGGCGAGGCCGGCACCCGTTGGATAGAGACCTTGCGCCTGAACGATATGTACCACGCACCCTGGTTTCTGCTGCTGTTGGCCTGCCTGGCTCTGAATCTGGTGATCTGCTCCCTTAACCGCTTGCCCACTAGCCTCAAGTTCATGACTAAGGAGCCCGAGGCGGAGCTGAAGCGTGGCGCCGCCGTCGAGATGAGTGTCACTTTGGCCGGTGCCCCGGCCGCACACCTGAAACGCGCTAAGGGGCTCTTGCAACAAGCCGTGGGGGCGGTGACCGTCGGGCCGGTGGGGCAGGCCCAGGTGCTGTTCGCCCAAAAGGGGGCTTGGAGCCGGCTGGGGGTCTACGTGGTGCATTTTAGCGTCATCATCATCATGATCGGCGCCATCGTGGGCAATATCTGGGGGTTCAGCGGTCGTCTCAATCTTAACGAGGGGCAGACCGCAGACCATATCGAGCTGGACACCGGGCAGGCCCTCGAACTGGGCTTCGCCCTGCGTTTGGAAAAATTCACGGCCAGCTTCTACAAGAACGGCATGCCCAGCGAGTACCGCTCTGATGTCACCTTTTTGAGGCAGGGGCAGCCGCCCGCGCCGGCAGTGCTCAAGATCAACGACCCGGCCGAATTCGACGGCGTGGATTTCTACCAGGCCACCTACGGCCAGAGCGTTAGCCGTATAGAGGTGGATTATGTGCATCAGGGGCAAGCACAAGGTGACCCTGGAGCACGGCCGCTGGGTGGACCTGCCCGATGGCGACGGCAAAGTCCTGCTCTTGGAGGCTCGGCCCGATATTCGCATGGGTGAGATGTACTACGGCCCGGCGGCGCGCATCGGCTACCAGGTAAAGGAGGGCAGCGAGCCCATGGTGCTCACCGCCTTCAAGGCCGGGGCGCCCTTTCCCGCCCGCGGCCCGGTGAGCTTCGAGATCCTGGACCTGCAGTCCGTGCCCTACAGCGGCTTCTCGGTCAAGTACGACCCCGGGGTGTGGTTCATCTGGGTGGGCTGCACCCTGATGGTGGTGGGCTTCTTCATCACCTTCTACTGCTCCCACCGCAAGGTGTGGGTGCGGCTTATTCCCGCCGGCAAGGAGCGCGCTAAGGTGGAGATCATGGGCTCCACCAATAAAAACCGTCTGGGACTCAAGCGCCTGGTCCAGCGCCTGGGCACCGATCTCAACTCCAGCCCTATTTAAGGGTTGTTGGGTGCCCCCGGCGGGCAATAACGGGTCGGGCAGGGTTGCCGAGTAAACAGGCGTAAAAGGCTCCCGTTGGAGCCAATTGGTCTCACAAGGTGGAGAATCGCACGTGGAAGCCCTGAGCAACACCCTGGCGGTGGCCGTCACCTTCGCTTACCTGGGCATCTCGGTGCTCTACCTGGGCGACTGGGTCATCAAGCCGGCCGTGGTGCTGGCACGAGCGGCTACCCTTGCCCTGTGGCTGGCCCTGGGGGTGCATACCGCCTCCATAGTACTGCGCTGGCTGGCTTCCTATCAGTTGGGCTTCGGCCACGCCCCCTTCAGCAACCTATTCGAATCTCTGATATTTTTTGGCTGGACCCTAGCCTTGACCTACCTGATCATAGAGGTGAAGACCGGCGACAAGCGCATCGGCGCCTTCGCCGCGCCCATGGCCTTCTTTGCCATGCTTTATGCCCTGAAGCTGGACCCGGCCATCAAGCCGTTGTTGCCGGCCTTGAAGTCCAACTGGCTCATCGCCCACGTCATCACCTGCTTTTTGGGCTACGCCGGCTTCGGCCTCTCGGCGGCGCTGTCGGTGATGTACCTGATCACGGGCAAGGCCAAAGACCCCGAGGGACACAAGGCCCTGCTTTTGGACGACCTGATCTACCAGACCGTGGTGGTGGGATTCATCCTGCTGACCGCGGGTATCGCCACCGGCAGCATCTGGGCCAACTCGGCCTGGGGCACCTACTGGTCCTGGGATCCCAAGGAAACCTGGTCGCTGGTCACCTGGCTAATCTACGCCGCCCTTTTGCACAGCCGCTACATGCGCGGCTGGCATGGCGAGCGCATCGCCGTTTTTTCCCTGGTGGGCTTCGGTTGTGTGCTGTTCACCTACGTCGGCGTGTCCCTGCTGCTCAGCGGCCTGC
>CBCOTF020000280.1:0-1686 GCA_965112955.2 Desulfarculales bacterium | reverse complement strand
GCGAGCTGACGGTTTTCTGCGGAGCCATCGCCGGGGCTGTGATGGGCCTCTTGTGGTACAACGCTTATCCTGCCCAGATCTTCATGGGCGACACCGGCTCACTAAGCCTGGGAGGTGCTCTGGGCATCGTGGCCCTGGCCACCAAGCACGAGATACTCCTGGTATTGGTGGGCGGCATTTTCGTGGTGGAGGCCTTGAGCGTCATAATGCAAGTGGGCTACTTCAAGGCCACTCACGGTCGGCGTATTTTCCGCATGGCCCCCTTGCACCATCATTTCGAGCTGAAAGGATGGGCTGAGCCCAAGGTGATCGTACGCTTTTGGATCATCGCCGTGATCCTGGCGCTGTTGGCTTTCTCGACCCTAAAATTGAGGTAGCGGTGGACTTGAAGGGGCAAAAAGTGCTGGTGGTGGGGCTGGGCGGCAGCGGGGTCGCGGCGGCCCGGCTGTGTCTTTTGCACGGCGCTCTGGTCACCGCCACCGACGCCGCCGTTAATCCCCCTGGCGTTCAGGGCCTGGCCGCGCTGGGCGTGCGCTTGAGCCTTGGCGGCCACCGGCCTGCAGACTTCGTCCAGGCCGAGATCATCGTGCTCAGCCCGGGGGTCAGCCATCGTCTTCCTGAGGTGCAAACCGCCAGCGTTCGGGGCGCCCTGGTGCTGGGCGAGCTGGAGCTGGGATATCGCTTCCTAAAGGTCCCGGCGGTGATGATCACCGGCACCAACGGCAAGACCACGGTCACCACTCTGGTGGGGCGGATGCTGGAGGCGGCGGGGTTGAAGGTCTTCAGCGGCGGCAACCTGGGCACGCCCCTGTGCCAGCTGGTGGCCGGCCCCCAGGATCTGGACTGGGCGGTGCTGGAGGTCAGCTCCTTCCAGACAGACACCGCCCATGAGCTCAGGCCCCGGGTGGCGGTGATCCTCAACATCACCCCCAACCATCTGGACCGCTATGACAGTTTCGAGCAATATGCCTTAAGTAAGTATCGCCTGCTGGCTAATCAAGGCGGTCAAGACGTGGCCATACTGTGTCAGGACGACCCCGAGGTGGCTGCCCGTGCACACCTGGCCCCTGCCCGGATTTGGCCCTACGGCACCCAAAACCTTCGCCGTCCCGGTGGCTGGATGGATGGTGACGACTTGCTGCTGAACACCGGCGACGACCAAGACCTGGTTCTGCACGCCGGCCAAACCCGTCTGGTGGGCGGCTTCAACCGCCAGAACCTGCTGGCTGCCAGTCTGGCGGCCATAGCCTGCGGGTGCCCTTCCACGGCGGCGCAGGCGGTGATCGACGACTTCGGTGGCTTGGGACACCGATTGCAGCACGTGGTCACCAAAGCCGGCGTAGACTATTACGACGACTCCAAGGGCACCAACGTGGGCGCGGTGCAGGCGGCTCTAACCGTCCTGGGGCGCTCCACGGTGCTTCTGCTGGGCGGCCGCGATAAAGAAGGCCGCTTCGCCGACCTGGCCCCCCAGCTAGCCGGGGTGACTGCGGCCCTGTGCTTCGGCGAGGCCGGGCCTTCCATTCAGCGCCAAATCGCGGGATTGGTGGCCAGCGAGGTGGTCCCCGACCTGACGGCGGCGGTCAAGCGGGCCAAAGCCCTGGCCCGGCCCGGCCAGGCGGTGCTGCTTTCGCCGGGCTGCGCCAGTTTCGACGCCTACACCGGCTATGCCCAGCGCGGCGATCA
>CBCOTF020000279.1:0-1501 GCA_965112955.2 Desulfarculales bacterium | reverse complement strand
CACCGTGCGCTCCGTATAGCGGATGTCCAGCTTCTTGCCCACCAATTGGTGGGGGACCGAGTAATAGTTGCAGTTCACCGCCACATGGTAATCGATGTGGACCTTAGCGGTCTCCATTGGGCATACTGGTAGGCCGTGACGGGCAGAGGCTTGAGCGCCGGTTTGTCCAGGGACTCGTACGTGGTTGGCCCTTCGGAAGAAGAGGCCGCCGGAGCCCTACTGTATGGCGGTGCTGGTCGGATCGGAGAAGCGGTTCTGTTTGACGCCGCGATTTTGAGGTGTTGCAGGAGGTAAGCCTGCCTGTCCTTAAGGGAGACGCCGGTCAAATGGCCTCTGGCCGCGAACCTGGAGGCCAGGGGCAGGGAGGTCCTGTATATGAATGAGGAGGCGGCGAGGTTGTTCTGGCCGGGATGGTCGGTAGGTGTTGATTATTGCTTTGTTCTGATCGGGAAGTAAGAAAATTTTTCAGATTAGCTTACTAAGATAAGGATTTTTATCCCATTATCCTGGACCTTATATGTGGGCCCAGAAATGAGGAAAGGGCCGAGGGTGGTGGGGCATCCCTGGCCCCGAGCGACGGGAACAACTAGCTGCCATCTGGTTGCCATCGTATTTTTCATTGCAGCCTGCGTTAAGAAAATCATGGAGCTGGGGCGGCGCTTCCTCTGGCTCCGGCCGGAGAAGTGCCCCCGGCTTGGGAGCGTCCGGCTTTGGGGGCACGGCTTCGTGCCTGACTATTTTGATTAAGCCTCTACGGCGATTTGGCTTCGACATTTCCTCTGCCCTGACTGCTGGGCGGGTAGGTCCGCCTGCAGCCGCGAGGTTACTGAAGCCGGTTCCAGGCCCTGGTAGAGACCATTCGGCAAAGCCTTTCCAATAAGCTAGCCCGGGGCAAATGGGACCCTGGTCTGCCGCGCTCCCGCCAGCGCCACTGGCTCAAGGGCCTGCTGCGTCAGGTGAGTCTATGCCTGGGTCCAGCTGGTTGGGCGACCTGCTTGGGGCCTTCGATTGGTTCAGTGGCCACGGCCAGCCGATCGGCGCAGAGCGAAATCCCTTTCCCTCCCTCAACCATCTACCCAAGGGTATCGTTATCCTCTGGCCCGGCCCCCCGGTCTACACATAGGCTAAACACCCCCATGGAGGGCCGACATGGACGAGGACCAGAAAAAACGAGTAGCCATCTTACGTTTCGGCGTCATCAGCGACTTTTTTGCTAGGGACTACATGGAGCGTGGTAAATGGGAGAAGTTACTGGGGGGCAAATGCGCCCAGCGGTGGCAAATCCCCTTCTCCAACCGCACCAGGCTGTCGCGCTTCACCATCCTGGGATAAGTCCAGGCTCTACCTGCCAGAGCGGCGGCAAGCTGGAATCTCTCTACCCCATGGGCAGAAGAAATGACCGGGGCGACAGCAGAGCCTTGGACGAGGACACCGCACAGGCCCTGATCCGCCTGCGCAGGGGACTGCCCACTGCGTCAGTGACTACTCTCATCAGCGAAAC
>CBCOTF020000278.1:0-5820 GCA_965112955.2 Desulfarculales bacterium | reverse complement strand
GCAGGAAGCGGCGGAACAGGATCAGACAGCCCTTGCCCTTGCCGGGGGTAACGAAGATGACCGACTTTTGCTTGCGGTCTAGGTCGATGAAGATGGTGACGTAGTTGCGGCCCCGCTTGGAGGCGGTTTCGTCCAGAGCCACGGCCTTGCTCCCGCCCAGGTCCATTTTGGACAGGGCCTGGGCCACGTAGAACTGGACCACCCACCAAAGTCGCGCGTCGCTGACCCCGATGATGCGGGCCGCAGCCAGCACGGGCAACTCCCACACCGAGGGCATCTCTCCGGACGGGGCTACGGGACCAGAAGAAACGCCGCCCCAGCTCCATGATTTTATTACCGCAGGCTGCAACGAAAAGTACGACGGCAATCATATGGCAGGGAGTTATTCCCGCCTCTCGGGGTTAGGGGTGTTCCACCACCCTTACCCCCTTCCTCATTCCTGGACCCTCATCCAAGGTCCAGAATAATGGAATAAAAATCCCTCCCTGATCAAGCCAATTTGAAAAATTCCTTTACTTCCCGATCAGAACAAAGCAAGAATCAACAAGGCCATCTCTGTACGGACTGCCCAGTGGCGCAGCACCCGCTTTACCCGCCATGCCCTAAAGTGCTGCGCGCCTGACACCAAAACTCTGGCCCGGGTCCTCAAGGCGCTCATGACTTTGGAAGAGCATGCCCACCTGATCCTATCCTACGCCCGCCTGGGGGGGGGCTTAACGGCATCTTCCAGGCCGCCAGGGCAAGGGCCAGAGGCTACCGTAATGTTTTCACCTTCATGACCATGATCTACTTCAATCGCCGCACCACTGGAGAATTCATCAAATCCCAGAAAAATTAATCTATTCTAACACGCGTCGGGGCTCCCCGGCGGTCAACCAGCCTAAATCATTTCCCTTTGCCCTAGTTGGTCAACTGATTCTTGGTCATACCGTAGAGGCTGGCGTCTACGAACATGCCCCCCCCCGGTACACGCATCACCCAGGCAGCCTTCTTGATAGCCGGACCCTTGAGATTGTCGGGGCGCTGATATTTTTGTACTCCACCCAGCCCTCGCCCTTATGGGACTTGGCCTGCTTGACCATCTTCACCCACAAAGGCCTGGCCATTGATATCGCGCAGGCCCAGGCGGTTGGTGCATGCCAAGGCTGGCTCATGGGGCCATGGGGCAAGGCTAGGCAGGTGCAGTCCAGCTGATAGGCAAAGATATAGGACTCGGCCGTCCAGCAGCTCTTAGGATCGTTGAACTCCTTGATGACCTCGGGGCCTTTCTTGGCCAAGGCCTGGGGCACCTTGGTTTTTAGGGCTTTAACCTCGTCTTTGCCGGGGGGCATTGGCCCAGCAACCCTGGCTAGCCACAGGCTAAAAACCGTGAGCAGCAGAAAAAGCTACACCCTTTTCGCCATGATCCACCTCCATGGTCACTTAGATGGCATACGGTAGCCCAGGCTGAGATGCCTTACTCGGGCAGCACCCGGTGATACTTTTTCTTGCCGGCGCGTAGCCACAAGGCCCCGTCCTCGCTGGCCATGTCATGGGTTATATTCTGGTCGAAGGCCGCCAGCCGCGTCTCACCCACGTAAGCCCCGCCCCCGGCCACCAAACGCCGGGCCTCCGAGGAAGACTTGCATAGTCCCGTCTCCACTAAGAGCTGAAAGGCCGGCACCCCGGCGGCTAGCCGTTCCCGGGGCATCAGGGTGTGGGGAACGCCCTCAGCGTCGCCGGCTCCGGGAGAGCCGAAGGCTGCCGCGGCCGCCGCCTGCGCTGCTTTAGCCTCAGCCTCGCCATGCACGATTTTGGTCACCTCCAAAGCCAGCACCGCCTTGGCCTGGCGGATGTCCGCACCGGTAAGGCGGTCCAACTCCTGGATCGCGTTCATAGGCAGAAAGGTAAAGAGCCTTAAAAAACGTGGCACATCCTCATCGGTGATATTGACCCAATATTGATAGAAATCGTAGACTGGTGTGCGTTTGGCGTCCAGCCATATCGCGCCGGCAGCGGTTTTGCCCATCTTTGCTCCGGTGCTGGTGGTCAGGAGCGGGAAGGTGAGCCCGTAGACCGTTTTGCCAAGCATGCGCCGGGTCAGTTCCACCCCGGCTACGATGTTGCCCCATTGGTCGTTACCGCCCATCTGCAGGCGGCAGCCCAGGGTCTTGGCCAGGTGCATGAAGTCATAGGCCTGCAACAGCGCGTAGTTGAACTCGATGAAGCTCAGGCCCTGTTCCTGCTCCAGGCGCAGTTTGACACTCTCGGCCGCCAGCATGCGGTTGACGCTGAAGTGCCGGCCTACGTCGCGCAGGAACTCGATGTAGTTCAGCGGCGCCAGCCAGTCGGCGTTGTTGACCACCACAGCCTGGTTGGCACCAAAGTCCAGGAAGCGGCTGAGCTGCTGCTTGATAGCTTGAGCGTTGTCGGTCAGCACCTCCAGGGTGAGCATGTTGCGCATCTCGGTCTTGCCCGAGGGGTCGCCGATCATGCCGGTGCCGCCACCCACCACGACGATGGGTCGGTGCCCAGCCCGCTGCAAGTGCACCAGGCTAAGGATGGGCACCAGGGAGCCCACGTGCAGGCTGGTGGCCGAGGGATCGAAGCCGATATACCCCACCAGCACCGTCTCGCTATCGAAAATCTTTTTTAGGGCGGCTTCGTCCGTGCACTGGGCCACGTAGCCGCGTTCCAGAAAATTGTCGTAAATATTCATGATTCAAGGTCCTTGCTGAAGGTAGCACATCAGAGTGAACGATTACAGAATGCTAACCCAAAGACAGGGAATTGGCAAGGAAAGGGAGCGCTATGCCAGCCAATTGAGGGTGGACAAGCAGACCAGGTATTCCGGGGCCACGAACAGCCCCGAGCCAGGCGTAAGGGGTAGCGGTTGACGAAGGCTCGTAAGCCTTGCCATACGCTGGCTGAAGGACGGTGCGGGTTTTGGTTCGCAGCGCAGGGTATCGCGGGCCTGAGCCAGGAAGTGCAGTGCCAAACCCATACCGGACCAAGCTAGGAAGGTGTCAACGCCGGTGATTCAATAGGACTCCTCGGACAGGGACTGTCACCAGAAAATGCCCAGAGTGAGGGGCGCGAACCAGTAAGCCACTATCTTAATGATGAAGATTTGCAGCCCCCCAGGGGCGGGCGAGGTAACCGGCGCAATCTAGGCACATGGACGCGCACGTAGCCGATCATTATTCAGGGAGAGGCCTTCTTGTCCAGGGGCATTCCGTCGGAAAACATGGCTGGCAGCAACGCCAGGTGCTCCCAGAACCTTTTCAGGTAGCGGTGCAGGCAGTGCTGCCCAAGACAAGCTTACCAGCTAAAAATGATCTTATAAAAACGGTCAATTATCTATAAAGCTAGCAGTTGTTGAAATAAGTCCACCCCTTTTTGGGTTGATATTTTTTGTTTCACTAGCGGTTGTTGTTTTTCGGATTAATTTGACGAAAGATTTCTGATTATCCTGGACTGATTCTTTCTTTCTCATTTGATCAGATGAATTCTGTTGCGGCGATGCAAACGTGCTCAGGGGAGACGACCCGAGTCTATTCCTCGGCGGCAGCTATGATCGTGCCTCGAGCCAGGTAGTTGGCCCTTCGGAAGAGGCCGCCGAAGCCTTGCTATATGGCGGTGACGGCCTGATCAGATGAAGAGGTTCTGTTTGACGCCTACGTTTTTGAGGTGGTGCAGGAGGTAGGCCTGCATGTCCTGGAGGGAGACGCCGGCCAGATGGCTTCTGGCCACCACCCTGGAGGCCAGGGGTATGGAGATTCTATATATTCGGCGAGGTTGTTCTGGCCGGCCAGGATGATGGGCGGGATTGGTTTGGAGTCTCCCTGAAACTGAGCGACGGTGTGCACCTCGGCCAGGACTTGAAGCCTCGGGTTGCTTCTTGCGGTCCTAGCGCCCTCAAAGACCTGTTTTCTGATGAGCTCAATGAGGACGGCCCTGAAGAAGCTGGCGATATCTCCGTCGAGCTTGACGTAGATTTGCCTGTAAAATTTTAGGGTGGAGTCCTGTGAGACGGTGACCCAAATAATCTGCTACTCGGATGGGTGCCGCCTACTGGCGGCCCAGCGCAAGGCGGTGGCTTTCCCGCTGCCCACATCTCCATTGACCAGGGCCAGTGCGCCGAGGCGGATGGCGTATTCGAAGCGTTTGGCCACGCCGAGGACCTCGGCGGTCTGCATTATTTCCTTGGGCGCCAAGTCAGAGCCGAAGGTTCCCTGGTAAGGGCAAAGAAGGTGCGGTAGTTTGGGTTTATGAGTTGCTGACCTCCAGATCTGGTTTTTGCTTGAAAAAGTAGCCGCTAGTGGGAGCCGTGGTGGAGCTGGATTCCAAGCGCAGCAGATGGTGATCGCGCTTGACCCTGCAATTGACGGCGAGGTCCAGTGGCCTGAGCAAGCCGTGGGAGCGGCTTTTTAGTAGGACCTTTACGCGGTCGTGGTTATGGTCAGGGTAGAGGAGGATAATTTGCTTGCCGATCAGAGGCATTGGGGCCTCGTATAGCCTGCCGGCCAGGGAGACGGTGCTGCCCAGGGGCACACGGCGCGGGGCTCTTTTTCTGAAGTAGTTTTCCAGATCGGTGTGGGCTGGTCTGACGCATTCCCTCTTGCTGGCGAAACGTTACAGGAGGGCTTGTCCGGTGCCCAGATGCTTGCGCTGGTGGTAGATGTCCCTAGTCCCGCACTCCAGGGCCTAATTGATGTCCCGAAGGGTGTCGTCCTTGAAGCCAGGGAAAAACTGGAACCTGACCGTGCGGAAGAATTTTTCGATCTTACCCCTACCCTGGGGCACGTAGGACGGTGAACGGACCAGGGCGTTGCCCAGGGAGGCGGTGATTTCTTCCAGGTGGTGGGAGCGGAAGGCGGGACCGTTGTCGAGGTAGAACCTGCGTGGTAGCCCCCGTTTGAGCAGGGCTGACGTAAGGCCAAGGCCTGTAGATAAGTGGCTAGGCCCTCGGAGAAGTAAAATTCGGCATGGGCGGTCAGGCGGCTCCTGCCGTCGATGAAGGCGAAGAGGTAGGTCTTGCACCGTTTGTCGTCCACCAGGAGCATCGGCCTCTGGATGGCGTCACTCCGCCAAATGTCGTTGGGCAACTCGGCCTCGAAGCGCCTGAGGTCGACAGGTGAGTAGATCTGTTTACCCATCAGCCCCTGCTGGTGCAAGAAGCGATAGACGGTGGGCGCCTTGAGGATCAAGTCGAGCGAGGTCAAGCGTCGGCGCATCATCTCGCTGATGAGGGTAGTCACTGACGCAGTGAGCAGTCCCCTGCGCAGGCGGACCAAGGCCTGGGCGGTGTCCTCGTCCAAGGCCCTGCTGCCGCCTCGGTCATTTTTGCCCATGGGGTAGAGGGATTTCAGCTTGCCGCCGCCTTGGCGGTAAAGCCTGACCCATTCCAGGAGGTGGAGCGCGACAGCCTGGTGCGGTTGGAGAAGGGAGGTCGCCACCGCTGAGCGCAATTATCCCGCAGCAACCTCTCCCGTTCACTACACTCCATATAGTCCCTGGCAAAAAATTGCTGATAACGCCAAAATGGAAGATGGTTACTCGTTTTTTCTGGTTCTCGTCCATGTCGGTTCTCCATGGGGGTATTTCGTACAGGTGTAGACCGGGGGCCGGGCTAGGACAACGGCACCCTTGGGTAAGTGACTCAGGGAGGGAAAGGGCTCTCGCTTTGCGCCGACCGGCTGGCCCCGACCGCTGAGCCAATCGAAGGCCCCAAGCAGGTCGCTCGACCAACTGGACCCCAGGTATCAACGCACATGCCGCAGCAAGCCCTTGAGCCAGTGGCGCTGGCGGGAGTGCAACAGGACAGGGTCATGAGGAAGC
>CBCOTF020000277.1:0-35759 GCA_965112955.2 Desulfarculales bacterium | reverse complement strand
GCCAGGATGATGGGCAGGATTGGCTTGGAGTCTCCCTGAAACTGAGTGATGGTGTGCAACTCGGCCAGGACTTGAAGCCTGAGGAGAGAAGCTTTATCAATGATGAGGACGGATTTATCCTTGCGGTCCTGAGCGATCTCCAAGACCTGTTTTCTGATGAACTTGGTGAGGACGGCCTTGGAAAAGCTGGCGATGTCCACTTCGAGCTCGACGCAGATTTGCCTATAGAGTTCCAGAATGGAGCCCTATGCGGCGGTGACCCAGATGATCTTATACTCGGAGGGTGTAGCCTGCTGGCGGCCCAGCGCAAGGCGATGGATTTCCCGCTGCCCACATCTCCGGTGATTAGGGCCAGTACGCCGAGGCGGATAGCGTATTCGAAACGTTTAGCCACGCCGAGGACATCAGCGGTCTGCATTACTTTCTTGGACGCCAAGTCAGGGCCGAAGGGCTCCCTGGGTGGGGCGAAAAAGGCACAGTAGTTTGGTTTAATGAGTTGCTGACCTTCGGGCCTGGTTTTTGCGAAAAGGGATCCGCCAATGGTAGCCGTGGTGGAGCTGGATTCCAAGCGCAGCAGGGCGAGGTCCAGCGGCTTAAGCAAGCCGTGGGAGCGATTTTCCAGTAGGACCTCTACGCGGTCGTGGTCATAGTCGTGGTAAAATTAGAATGATTTGCTTGCCGATCAGAGGCACTGGGGCCTCGTATAGTCTGCCGGCCAGGGAGACGGTGCTGTTCAGGGGCACGCGGCGTGTGGCTCTTTTTCTGAAATAGTCTTTCAGGTCGGCGTGGGCAGGTCTGACGCATTCCATCTTGATGGTGAAGCATTGCAGAGGGGCCTGCCCGGTGCCCAGATGCTTGCGCTGGTGGTAGGCGTCCCTAATCCAGTACTCCAGGGCATCATTGATATCTCGAAGGGTGCAACCCTTGAAGCCGGGGAGAAACTGGGACCTGACGGTGCGGAAAAATTTTTCGATTTTGCCCCTGCCCTAGGGCATATAGGGCGGTGAGCCGACCAGGTCGATGCCCAGGGAGACGGTGATCTCTCCCGGCAGGTGGTGGGAGAGAAAGGCTGGGCCGTTGTCGAGGTAGAGCTTGCGTGGTAGCCCCTGTTTGAGCAGGACCAGGCGCAAGGCCTGTAGAGAAGTGACCAGGCTTTCGGAGAGGCAATTTTAGGCATGGGAGATCAGGCGGCTCATGTCGTCGATCAAGGCGAAGGGGTACCTTTTACGCCGTTTATCACCCACCAGGAGCATCGGCCCATGCATGGCGCCACTCTGCCAAATGTCGTTGGGCAGCTCGGCCTCGAAGCGCCTGCGGTCGACAGGTGGGGCGACCTGCTTATCCACCAGCTCCTGCTGAGGGATTTCAGCTTACCGCCGTCTTGGAAAAAGGCTACCCGTTTTTTCTGATTTTCGTCCATATCGGTTCTCCATGGGGGTGTTTCGCCCAGGTATAGACCGGGGGGCCGGGCCAGGACAACGATACCCTTGGGTAGGTAGCTTAGGGAGGGAAAGGGCTCTCGCTTTGCGCCGACCGGCTGGCTACGGCCATTGAGCGAATCGAAGGCCCCTCTCAGGTTGCCCGACCAGTTTGACCCCAGGTATAGGCTCACCTGCCGCAGCAGGACCTTGAGCCAGTGGCGCTGACGGAAGCGCAGTCGGTCAGGGTCCCATCTGCCCCGGACTAGCTTATTGAAAAGGCTGTGCTGAATGGTTTCCACCGGGGCCTGAAACCGGCTCCAATAGCCCCGCGGCCGCAGCCAGATCACCGCCCGGCAGGCAGGGCAAAGGAAACGTCGAAACCAAATCGCTGTAGGGGGTTAATCAAAATAGGCAAATACGAAGCCGTGCTCCCAAAGCCGGACGCTCTCACACCGGGGGCACCTCGCCGGCCGGGGTCAGGGAAAATGCCGCTCCAGCTCCATGATCTTATTAACGCAGGCTGCAACGAAAAGTACGATGGCAACCAGATGGCAGAGAGTTATTCCCGTCTCTCGGGGTCAGAGGTGTGCCACCACCCTCGGCCTCTCCCTCATTCTTGGACCCATATCTAAGGTCCAGTATAATGAAATAAAAATCCCTACCTGATCAAGCCAATCTGAAAAATTCCCTTACTGCCCGACCAAAACAAAGCAAGAAACAACAACCCCGCCCTTGGCCCGCTTGTACTCGGCCCAGGGGAACAGGCTCAGGCGCAGGGTGATAGTTGAGGATCCCAGGCTCAGGAGCTTGTTCTTAAATTTGAACTTGCCCTTTTTCCTGCTCAGAGAGCCTTGGGCACGGAAGCGTTCCGTGGCTTTGAAGACCAGGGTCCGGAACAAGGTCGAGGGCCTGTGCTGGTTGGCGTAGGACAGTGTGGATTTTTTTGGGGCGGCGCTCACCTCAAGGTGGGACAGCTTTCCCAGACCGCAGGAAAGACCCTGGCATATCTCCCTTAAGAAATTAGCCCTGGCCAGAGGTGACAGAAGAGCATGGCTACGAATTGGGTCCAACAGGAAAATTCTTTGGTCCTAACCGCGGCGCCGTGGCACCGTGCTCTTTGACCAAGCAAGGTGGCAAACTCAGTGCGGGGAAAATGATACAGCACTACGCTGGGATTAGGGCATCTCACCCCGATCAATTAGCCGATTTTTGAGGATCTATCTTGGACAACACTGATCATGGTCATGAAGATTAAGACATTACGTTAGTCTCTGGCTCTTGCCCTGGCGGCCTGGAAGATGCCGTTAAGCTCCTCCAGTCGGGCGTTGGAATGGTTGGAGGTCCAGCGGCTTAGGATCAGGTGGGCATGCTATTCCAGAGTCATAAACGCTTTGAGGACCGGGGACAAGGTTTTGGTGTCAAGCGTGATGCACTTTCAGGGTATGGCGGGTGAAGTGAGTGATGCGCCACTGGGCGGACCCGTACAGAGGTGGCTTTTCTGATTCAGCGCAGCATCTTTTTGAGTCGCCAGGCGGTGGCGGTAGCGAAGCCGCCGGTTTCCAGTTCGGTTAGGGCTTGCTGCTGCTTTTCGGGGTTAGCCTGCCGCCGTCAGCGGCCTTGAGCAAGGCTCAGCGGGTGGCCTTGGGCAGTTTACGCTACTTAGCCTCGGCCTTTCGGACCTCGTCCACGGCGGTGGTGAAGAGTTGACCTACATGGAACTAGTCCACGGTGGCGTTGGTGATGGGGAAGCTTTTGTCGATTGCGGCCAGGAAGGCTGATGAAATGTCGCAGACCACTTCGGCGATATTGTTGTGATCGCCGTCATGCTCACGCAGGAAGCGGTGGAATAGAATCAGACAGCCCTTGCCGGGGGTAACGAATTTGGCCCCGTCCAGGTCCATTTTGGACAGGGCCTGGGCCATTTAGAATTGGACCACCCTTCAAAATCGCGTGTCGTTGACCCTGATGATGCGGGCCGCAACCAGCACGGGCGTCCCCCGCACCAGGGTCATGGCCTCCTGCTCGAACAGCAGAGCACCTTGACCTGTTTGGTCTCGGGATCGGGGCAGTCCACCCGGGACACCCGGGTGGTTACGTAGCAATGATGCTGGAAAAGATTGAGGTGACGCCAGGTGAATTAGTGGAAGTCGTGAGCCTTGCATAACTTGCCACGCTTCGGACAGGGGGACTCAGCTCCCCGGTCGGCGGCAACCTCCAAAAAGACCTTGTGGGGCTGTGCTTATCGGTGTTTACGCGCTGTCCTATCAGCCACTAGGGCGGTTGCCAACCCCAGACCAAGGGCCAGAAGCTCGTTGGCGTCCATGATTACCTCCTGCTTCAACTCGGCCTCGGCCATGCGGATCGCTGCATCATGACACCGGAACTACACCAATTCCACTCATGACGACGAAGAGGCCCTATTATCAAGGTCCAACAGCACGTTGGTGATCTTAGCGCTGCGAAGGAGTGCCCGTCCATGAACAAATCCCAGCTTATCGAGTTGCTGACCAAAGCCGAGGGCTTGACGATCAAGAAGGCCGAGATGGTTATCAATACCATGTTCGGCGCCGTGGAAAAGGCCCTGGTCCGTGGAGACAGGGTGGAGATTCGCGGGTTCGGCAGCTTCAAGGTGAAGGATTACGACGGTTACCAGGGGCGCAATCCCAAGACTGGCGAAATCATCGAGGTAGGCAAGAAAAAGTTGCCCTTCTTCAGGGTGGGCAAGGAGCTGAAGGAGCGCGTGGACAGCTAGTTTCCTCGCGTCTCGGTTTACGCCCGTTCATCTTCGATCAAGCCGGCAACTGCCCTACGCGTATACCCAAGCCGTGGGGCGGTCTTTTGTGCGTAGCCTCCCGGACGGCAGGGGCGGATTCATCTGATTTTTTGGCGGCTAGTAGCAGGATGTTGAAGAAGTACGTCCATGAACTTTTTTAATGAGAGTTAGCCGAAATGAATTCGGCTAACTCTCCCAAAAAGCTTGTCTGTTAGAGCCTGCGCTTTTTGGCTGGTCATCCCTCGGGGTCTCCAAGCAAACACAATTTTGCTTGGGGTGGGTTTTCGGCCCGCCAACCGGCTGCTTTCTACAGCCTGTTAGTGTATAAATATCCTAGCCGGGTTTTGGCCTCGGCAGGCAGTCCCGGGTTCTCACCGGACACCGCGCGACGGACGGTCGTGAACCCCGTCAGGTCTGGGAGGAAGCAGCGGTAAGCGATGCGGTTCGTGTCGCGGATTGCTCTGGACCGGGGTCCCGGGGCTGCCTGCCGGGGCCGAAGGCCTTCCCGCGCTAGTCCCTCGGCGCTTATCATGAGCCTCACCCTGCGCCAGACTATGATCCGTCTTCTGGAGAGGGAGGAGTTTACGGCCCAGGATCCGATCTGCATCCTGTTTCTCACCCCCCGCGAGATGGAGGAGGATCTGCCCCACCTGCAACAAAGCCTTAAAATCCGGCTTAAAATCAGCCCGGCCAGCTGCCGGCGGTGCGGCAACGCCTGCCGCACCAGGGAGCCCTTCGGTTTTGATTTGGCACCCAAGGAAATAATGTAAACCGCCGAGGTCCTCGGCGTGGCCAACCGCTTCGAATACGCCATCCGCCTCGGCACATTGGCTCTGGTCACCGGAGATGTGGGTAGCTGGAAATCCACCGCCTTGCGCTGGACCGCCAGCAGACGGCACCCATTCCCGAGTACCAGATCACCTGGGTTACCGCCTTACAGAGCTCCATCCTAGAACCTTACAGGCAAACCTGCGTCGAGCTCGAAGTGGACACCGCCAGCTTCTCCAGGGCCGCCCTCACCAAACTCATCAGAAAACAGGTTCTGGAGATCGCCCAGGACCGCAAGAAAAATCTCGTCCTCATCATCGATGAAGCCCCTCTCTTCAGGCTTCAAGTCCTGACCGAGTTGCACACCATTACTTAATTTCAGGGAGACTCTAAGCCAATTCTGCCTATCATCATGGCTGGCCAGAACAACCTCGCCGACTTCCTCATATACAGGACCTCCCTACCCCTGGCCTCCAGGGTCGTGGCCAGAAGCCATCTGGCCGGCGTTTCCCTCCAGGACATGCAGGCCTATCTCCTGCACCATCTCAAAATCGCAGGTGTCAAGCAGAACCTCTTCTCTGATCTGGCCGTCACCGCCATGCAGCAGGGCTCCGGCGGCCTCTTCCGAAGGGCCAACTACCTGGCCTCCGAGGCGCGTTCTTAGCTGCCGCCGAAGAGCAGACCCAGGTCGTTTCTCCAGAGCACGTCCGCATCGCTGCAACAGAATTGATCTGATCAAATGAGAAAGGAAGAATCAATTCAGGATAATCAGAGAACTTTCATCAAATTAATCCGAAAAACAACATACTCCGGGCAGGGGTACTCGGCTCCCCGGTTGGCGGTAACCTCCAAGAAGACCTCGTAGGGCTGCTTATCGGTGTTCACACGCTGTCCCACCAGCCATTAGGGCGGTTGCCAACCCCAGGATAAGGGTTAGAAGTTCGTTGGCGTTTATGATTGCCTATTGCTTCAACTTGGCTATGCGGATCGCTGCATCATGACACCGGAACTATACCAATTCCACTCATGACGACGAAGAGACAATTTATTTTTGGTAAACGCCAAAAGGAGAAAGCATGTATCCACCCCAAGCAAACTCCGTTTGCTTGGGGTGGATACATGCTTTCTCCGACACACATCTTGTCCATAATTCGCTCTGGGGGTTTGCCGGAGTGCTTTTCCGAAAAGCCTCTAACTGCTGGACAGGCTGCGTTGACTGAGGGCCTGGCCGATGCGCCGGGCGGCCTGGGCTAGGCTAGCGGCGATTTTTTCCAGACGCCCCGGGGTGAGCGTGCTGGTGAAGCCCACCGACCACAAAGCCGCGGGCAGGCCGGCTTGGGCCTTCAGGGGCACCGCCACGCTCCATACCCCCAAGAGGTACTCGTCGCGCTCCAGGGCATGCCCCTGGCGGCGTACTTGCTCCACCTGCTGGCGGAACAGCTCAAGGTCGACGACGGTGTGTGGGGTGTGGGCCTTAAGCCCCTGGGCCAAGATTTGCTCTAGTGTGGCCGGGGCCAGGCCGGCCAAGAAAACTTTGTCCACCGCCCCGGCGGTGAACGGCAGGCGGGTGCCCGGCCCTGCGGTGATGCGTATCACCCCCGGCGGCTGGCGGGTGTCCACCACCGTCACCTCGCCTCGCCCCCAGACCCCCAGGAAGACCGACTCCTTCAGTTCGTCGCGTAGGCGGGTCAGTTCGGGGCCGGCCACGTTGCGCAGACGGGCATGCACAAAGCCCCGTCCGGCCAGGGTGGCTATCAGAGAGCCCAGGCAGTAGCGTTTGGTCAGGGGGTCGCGGGCCAGAGCCCCGCCGTCCTCCAGTTGCTGGCACAGGCCGAAGACCGTACCTTTGCTGATGGCCAGCAGGCGGGCCAACTCGCTGATGCCCAGGCCGCTGCTGCTCTCGGCCACCAGCTCCAGAATTTTCAGCGCTCGCCTCACCGAGGGGGCGCGATAGGCGGTGGTAGTAGGCATGAGGTTTTCCCCAGTGAACAGGATGGAAGCCATGATCGCCGGCTGCAACTGCCAAGTCAAGCTCTGAATAGCTATGCCTCTTCGTCGTTATGAGTGGAATTGGCGTAGTTTTCCGGTGTCATGATGCAGCGATCCGCATGGCCGAGTTGAAGCAGTAGGCAATCGTGGACGCCGGCAAGCTTCTGGCCCTTGGCCTGGGGTTGCAACCGCCCTGGCGACTGGTGAGACAGCGTGTGGACACCGATAAACAGCCTCACGAGGTCTTTTTGGAGGTTGCCGCCGAGTCCACGGCCTGGCCGGCATAATCGATAAACGTCTTTTCGCCGGCCCGATGCTCCTGGCGCATGACCAGCCCCAGCTTGCCCGACCATTCTCGGTAACGCTCGCAAAATAAGCTTTATTGGTAGCCCAAGATATGGATCGCCTTGTATTCCTCCCACAGCAGCGCTAGGGTCATACCCTTGCGCCTGAGCTCTTGATGGGCCTGGGGTCAGTCAGGTTTCGGGCGAAAATCTGTAGACGGCAAGGGTGGAGGTGGAAATAGCAGCCGCTCAAACTGCGCTTCATCCAAACTTGTGGGGAGGGGTCAGGAGGACAAACCGGCGCGCGCGGCTCGACGCTGGTAACGGGACATCATGGTCCGGCCTATCCCGCAACTTTTGGTAATATCCTGGTTGCCGCAGCCGGTCTCGTAGTCCAGTTGAAGTACTTCCTTGATCTTACGTATGGATAACCTCTCCGCCGGTATATGCACCCTAAGTATTGAAAAGGCGCAGTATAGCCAATCAGGTATTATTCAGCGTCGCCTACTACCCTAAGTGGCCCATATCCTATGGACTGAGTGGCCCACATCGCGTGGAACCACTGGTCCGCTTGAAACGGAATCCGCATTTTTGTACCGTCCTCTGGTGCGTTCCCGGCTTTTTACGCAGCTGCCGCGCATCTGGACCGGTAACAAGCGCAGACTCTTGTTGCTATTGGGCCTTTTTGCCCTAACCCTAGGTGCTTTCGTGGTGGTTAGATTCTCGACGCGTCTCGCGTCGCCACCACCGCCTCAGCTGGGTTATGTGCCGCGCCCCTGATCGGTGGGGGGCCTCCGCTCAGATCGCCGCCCCCACCGTGGAGCTCAGCCGCCTGGTGGCTCCGGAGCTGCCCCGTCCCTACCGCCCCTCTCCCACGCTTGAGACGCCGGCCGAGTCGGTGCCGGCTCCGGACGCCGCTCTGCCCGAGAGGTGCTGGCCAGGCCCCCCGCGCTGGTGCCAACTCCCCAGGCCGAGCCAGTGGCCAGCGCCCCGGCCGAGGTGCTGTCGGTGGCCCCTGCGTCGCCGCTCTCGACGCCGGCTCATACGGCCCCGGCTCCCCCAGCCGCCAAGACCAGCCCCGAGTCGCCGCCACCAGCGCCGACCAGCGTTGCGCCGGCACCGACTATGGCCAAGGCCGCGGGACCGGAGGTGTTCTGGGTCTGCCGGGGATCCTTCAAGGACGAAGGCTTGGCCAAGGCCTCCAAGCCAAGCTTAAGGCCTATGGCTTGGAGGCTAGCCTGTGGCAGATGGACCTGAGATACAAGGGGCGCTGGTATATCGAGTCTGCGCCGGCGCCTTCGAAAATCCCGCCTAGGCCGCGACGTAGGTCCAGGTCTATAAGAAACAGGGCCCGGACCCCTCGCCTTTCATGGCCCGCAAGCCCTAATTGTGAGAGCGCAATCAAAGCCTTTCAAGGTTTTGATCGCGCATCGGCCGGACAAAAACGTGACTCAATCCCACAAAACAAGGCGTTGCGGGGACCCTAGGCTTTGCCCGGCCTTCCGGGCGCGTGTGCGCCCGGAAGGCCTTTTCGGAGTCCCCAGCCAACCCGTTGGCTGGGGTGAACCCCGGGCCCGTATTGGGCTATATTATTAATTTGATTCCCCAGAGAGGCTGCCCCGGCCATGGACCCACAGCGCTTGTGGACAGAGAGTTGAACGCGCTGATCCGCCAAATGGAGGTGGAGGTGCGTCTGGAGGCCTTGGAGGGCGGCGAGGAGTTCTAGGTGCGCGGGAGGGGGCTTTGCCGGCTAGAGCCGCGCCTGGTAGCCTTTATGGATCGCCGGTTGCCCCTCCCGGGCCGGGCTGGGCAGTTGGCGGCGGCTTTAAGCGCCCTCGATTTGAGTGGAGTGTATCTGCGGCCGGCTTTGCACCAGTTTTTGCGTGGCTATCAACCCCCGGATGACAGCGAGGATTATAAGTATTTGGTCAAGGTGAGTAAAAATCAGCAGCGCCTGACGGAGCTGGAAAAAGCAATCAAGCGCCGCGGTGTGCGTTTGGGCTACGAGCGCCTGGAGTACGCCGGCCTGCGCTTGAAAAGCGGCATGTGCTGGTTCCGGGGCGATTATTACCTCTTCGTGGACCGGTGCAAGGCGGTGCTCGAGCGTCTGGAACTGTTGCAGAACGCCCTGGAGGAGCTGGACGAGCTGGCCGTGCAGGGGCGTCTAGACGGCCCACTCTTGGCTGAGGCCCAGGAGGTTCTGGAGGCCGGCCAGCCCCAGAAGCCCGGCCCGGCGGATCCGTAGTACGCCGACCCCGAAGCAGAGGCGCAGGCAGCCCCGGACAACCATGAGGCGTCGCCGGCGCCGGCGGGCATATATGAGCCGGCCTGACCCCCGGCGGGATCTGGTGCGCTTCGCCCGCTTGGCCGCCCGGTGCGGGCACCTGTTGGCCAACGACGGGAACTTCATTCTACCGTTTTGGTCAGGATCGCCTGCTCATCACCCCAGCGGCTCGGCCACGGCCTGGCTAAGGCTCCAGGACCTGCTTGAGGTGGACCTGGAGGGGCTGGGTGCTGGCCGACGAGGGGCGGCCCAACGTTTAGCTGGGACTCCATCTGGTCGCCTACCAGGCTCAGCCCGCCGCCGACACGGTGATCCACGCCCACCCGTCTGCGGTCACGATCCTGACCTTGGCCGGCGGCAATCTGATAGTCGAGGCCCTGCCCAAGTCGCTCTACTCCTTGCAGAAAGTCCCCACGGTGTCCTACGCCACCCCGGGCAGCGCCTAGCTGGCCCGCGCCGCCGCCCTTTCCCTGCCCCACCACCGCGTCCTTTTGCTGGCCATGCACGGCCCCCTGCCTCTAAGGCTGGACCTGGCCTCGGCTTGGGCTTTGTGCGATGAACTGGAGCACGCCGCCAGCATGCAGCTGGCCGTCGCAGCCTTGGGCGGCCTAAAGTCCTGCCCCCCTTGGAGCAAGAGCGCCTTAAAGCCCTAGGCAGTGGAAAAAATCCATGAGGACACCCGGGGCCAGGCCCATCTCATCATCGACGCCCGGGCGCTGCGCTGGGTCTGCCTGCTGACCCTGGCCGCCGGGGCGGGCTTTCGCGGGGGCATGTGCACTGGCACAAGTCCGAGGGCTTTTACGTCTACTAGGGTTGCGCCCGAGCCGAGATGGCCTGCGCCTTCACCGACGAACGCTTGGAGTTGGAGTTGGCCGCCGGCGACCGCCTGTGGATGCCGGCGGGCATTGGCCACTGCTTTGCCGCCCTCGTCGACGTAACCTTCGTCGAGTTCACCGACAGACCATACAAGGCGGCGGACGACGGGGCCTTCCAGTGCTAAGGCCAGTTACCGAGCTTTGTTTGTCATGGCCTCAGGCGAGCCATGGATGGCCAGCCGAAGCACGAGGCATGCAATGGCGAGTGCTTCGGCTGACTTGGCAAAACCACGTTTTTGCCAAGCCGATATTGCACGGGGGTAGGACGCCCTCGTGTAATAATTTCAGGTTATTTGGCAGGACTGGCGATTTTTCATGAACAAGGCTAGGACCGCCGGAGAGGGTGGCGGGCTGCATGAAATTAACCCGCGCCTGGGCGCGGAGCAGAGCTTAAGGAGGCGAGCATGGCCGATGCGGCGGGCTAGGCCTGCGGTGCCGGCCCCTCCAAATTTTTGGAGACATAAAGCAACTTGGACTGGAGCATGCGTAACCGCTTGCCCCGGCTGATCAAATCTAATAATTATACCCAATGCCTGCCCATTGACCATAGCTATTTGATTCTTTGTCGTTAACTGTGAAATTTGATGAGTTTCCTCAGTGGTGCGGCGATGAAATAGATCATGGCCATGAAGGTAAAGATATTACGGTAGCCTCTGGCTTTTGCCCTGACGGCCTGAAAGAGGCCGTTTAGCCCCCTCCAAGCGGACGTTGGTATGGTTGGAGATCCAGCAGCGGCTTAGGATCATCAGGGGGGCATGCTTTTCCAGAGTCATGAGCGCCTTTAAGGACCGGGGCCAGACTTTTGATGTCAGGCGTTATGCACTTCAGGGCATGGCGGGTGAAGTGGGTGATGCGCCACTGGGTGGCCTGTACATGAGGTGGCCTTTCTGGGCCCAGCGCAGCATTTCCTTGAGTTTCCAGGCGGTGGCGGTGGCGAAGCCGCCGGTTTTCAATTCGGTCAGGGCCTGCTGCTGCTTTTCGGTTAGCCTTACCGCCGTCAGCGGCCTTGAGCACGGCCCAGCGGGTGGCCTTGGGCAGTTTACGCTCCTTAGCCTCGGCCTTTCGGACTTAGTCCACGACGGTGGTGAATAGTTGAACTACATGGAACCAGTTTACGGTGACGTTGGCGCCGGAGAAGCTTTTGCCGATGGCGGCCATGAAGGCTGACGACATGTCGTAGACCACCTCGGCGATATTGTTGTGATCGCCGCCATAATCATGCGGATTCCAGGGAAGTGGGGCATGCATTCTATTTGAAGAGGGCCACCTAATCCGGTGATGTGGGCTTGGTGGCCGGGGTACGACGCCGCTAGTGTCTGCATTATGCCACCAGGGTCTTGTCGGCGATCAAGCTTGCCAGCTCCTCTCTCATGGATTCTGCTTTCAAGTTTATCTTGTAGGCGGTATGGATCAGGCGATCGAGGCTGGCATCGGCTAGGGTGGGATCGTTGATGGCTTCGTGCCATTAGTCCACAGGTACTTGGGCGGTGACGATGGTGGGGCCTCGGCTGTAGCGGTCTTCCAGGACTTCGAGCATATCCAGGCTCTGCTCCCGTGACAGTTTCTCCAGCCCCCAATCGTCCAGGATGAGCAGGTTGGTCTTGGAACTGGCGGCGATCACCTTTCAATAGCCGCCGTCCCCTCGAGCCGCGACCATTTCGCGCAGGGGGGGGGCTGCACCCTACAAGTCTTTTGGCCCAGGGCGCAGGCGAGAAAGCTTTTGCCTATACCGGTGGGTCCGCTGATGAGCAGGTTGTGGTGTTTGGCGATCCAGCGGCATGAGGCCAAAGCCATGATGAGTGACTTGCCCATGCCGCGCCTTTGCCGGTAGTCGATGTCTTCCAGGTAAGCGTCATGCCGGAGCTTGGCCTTGGCCAGCCTGTTTTTGAACCGGCGGTTTTCTCTGTGGATGGCCTTCCTGTCCACCATCAGGCTCAGTCTTTTCTCGAAGCCCAGTTCCTGGGCCTCGGGGGTGTTCAGCTGTTTCTCTAGGGCCTTGAGCATGCCCTCCAACCCCAGGGCGCGGAGCTTGCCCAGGATGGGATTAAACCAGCATGGCTTCCTCCTTGGACGGTCAAAAAGTAGCCGGCTCCGCGGATGTTGGAATGAAGGGTGGGACTGAATTCCGGGTCCGGCGTCAGCAAAGGCGCTTTGTCCAGTTCCTTGTCGATGATGCGTTCTACGCTCTTGGAGCTGAAGACCCTATAGGCCAAATCCCTTAGGCAGACGGCCTCCACTCGCCCTTTACCATGTTTCTTGGCCAGGGTGGCCAAGGCCTAAGCAGGCCCTGAAGCCTTGCTGGGGATACGCCCGCCGGCTCATGGTTACCTCGGCCAGCTTGGCCGTGGCCTCGCCGATTTTGTGTATCCAGTTGGTGATTCTTTCGGGTGTCCATTTGGCGTGCTCCTGGTGGGAGCGGAGCATGTGCTCGGCTAGGGGGTGGTGAAGCCGCCTTGCCCCAGGATGCGATGGTGGCTGGCCACCCGCTGGTCCTTATGGCAACCTTCCACCGTGCGCTCCGTGTAGCGGATATTCAACTTCTTGCCCATCAGTTGGTGGGGGTCCGAGCAGTAATGGCGGTCCACCTTGCACGTGGTAATAGATGTAACCCTTGCCTTCTTCCATTGGGCATATTGGTAGGCCGTGGCGGGCAGAAGCTTGAGCGCCGGTTTATCCAGAGATTCGTACATGGAGCGCCGGCTGCCGGGCAGCTTCTTGACAGGCCGGTTGTTGAACCAGTCTAGAAGCCCATGGAGCGCCTGGTTGAGCTCAGCCAGACTTAAAAAGGTCCTTTTGTGCAGGGTGGCCAGTATCCACCGGCCCCTTCCTCATTCCTGGACCCACATCCAAGGTCCAGGATAATTGGGATAAAATCCCTACCTGGTCAAGCCAATCTGAAACATTCCCTTACTTCCCGATCAACACAAAGCAAGAGTCAACAATAAGCAGCCGCTAGTGAAACAAAAAATATTAGTCCAAAAGCGGTGGCCTTATCTCAAAAACTGCGAAACTTATAGATAATTAACCTCTTTTATAAGAGCATTTTTAGCCGCTACGCCCGTCTTGGACAGCGCTGCGCAGCCATGTTGATAAAAGCAAAGCGCGAGCCGGGAGCCACCGCCTGATGCAGGCGGGTGGAGATGAAGCCCGGCTGGCGGCGCATGTAATCAGCCACCCTATGCCAGAAGGCCAGGTACTCATCCTCGCGGCTCTGTGGTATTTTAAAAAATTGATCCAAATTACCTTGGAAATGGTCCTTGCCGCCCCCTGTTTGCCGCCGGCCCGCCTTTAGCCCTTGGTTTTGGCGCGCAGGGTGGTAATGCTTTGGCCGCCGGCGCTCCAGTTGTCCGAGAAAAGCTCCTCGATGATCACGATGGTTTGGGCCGGGTCCTTGCCCAGCACCTTGGTCACCCCGACGATGACCTGGGCCTTTTTCTAATGATACCGTTTTGGGTATGGTATTTTTGGTCGGCGTCCTGACGGGCAAAATCGATGATAGTATAGCAGGCTAACGCCCCGCAGCAGGCCCCGGCGGCCGGCGGGGATGGCCGGGGCGAGGCGTTATGTCATGCAAGAGAAACGGCTCAGCCCACCGATGGCTGTCATGGTGGGCCTGTCTAGCCCTGGCGTTCCTGCTGGCCGGCTGCGCCAAGGAGGTGCCCCTGCCGTCCCCCACCCCAGCGCCGTCGCCGGCGGAAAAACCCACGGTGGCGCTGGAGATAGTGACTGAGGATCAGTGGCCGCTCCTAGCTGATGACCTGGACCCCGGTAGTTTCCATGAGGCATGCCAGCAGTCGCTCACCTACTTGCGCCGCCTGCCGGCGGACAAGCCTTTTGATTTTGGGGTGCGCTTCTACAGCGCCGTCGAATTGATCGCTGGGCTGATGCGTTTGCAGGACGTGCTGGTGCGCTTTCCCGAGGCCAAAGCCCGCACTGAAGCCTTGAAGCGCGAGTTCATTTTGTTGCGCTCCGTGGGCTTCGACGGCCAGGGGCGGGTGCTCTTCACTGGCTACTACGAGCCCATCCTGATCGGGCGCAAGTCGTCGGTCCCGCCCTTCGTGTACCCCCTGTACGCGGTGCCGGGTGATTTGGCGAATGTCGATCTCAGTCAGTTCGGCGAGGACCTGCCCAGAAAAAAGTTGGTGGGCCAAGTGAAGGAGCACCAAGTGCGCCCCTATCCCGACCGCGAGGCCATCGACTTCGACGGGGCAATCAAGGGCCAGGCCGAGCCCCTGGCCTATCTGGACGACATGGTGGAGGCCTTCTTTCTGCATATCCAGGGTTCGGGGCAGGTAAAATTTCCTGACGGCTCGCGTACGCGCCTGGGCTTCGCCGCCAGCAACGGCCGCTCCTATCGCTCCATCGGTTCGCTGTTGGCTGACGAGGGGCTGATGAATCGGGACGAGATGTCCATGCAGGACATCAAGGCTCTCTTGGCCCAGCGCCCGGAGCTGCGCCGCCGGGTGCTCTCTCAAAACCCCTCCTATGTCTTTTTTCGAAAGCTCTCGCCCGAGGGCGGGCCTTTGGGCTGCTTCGAGATGCCGCTCACTCCCGGCCGCTCGGTGGCCCTGGACCGCAGAGTCTTTCCGGGCTTGGCCCCCGGCTTCATACTAGGCACCAGGCCGGCCCAGGGCGGCGGCACGGCGCCCTTTGCCCGCTTCATCCTCAACCAGGATACGGGAGGAGCCATCCGGGGGCCTGGGCGTCTGGACCTGTACTTCGGCAGCGGTAGTGAGGCGGAGCTTTTGGCCGGGCGTATGAAGCACGCGGGGCAGCTGTTTTTCTTTGCGCTCAAGCGGCGTTAGTACGCCTTAACGGCCAAGGGGCGGGTCCCCCCGCTCAGGCGTCCTGGCTGAAGTCGAAGCATATTTGCGGGTTCTGGTGGCAGGCCGTAACTTTACAGGTAGCGGTTGACCACCTTGAGCGGCCGAGCAAGCTCGTCTGGGGTTAACGGCCGCTTGACCTTGGCCGGCACCCCAGGGCCAAACCCCCCGGAGGTATCTCCTGCTCCGGGGCCACCACGCTGCCCGCCCCTACAACGGCGCCGCACCCTACCCGGGCGTAGTCCAACACCATGGCCCCCATGCCGATCAGCATTTGGTCCTCCACCACGCAGGAGTGCAGCACCACCCGGTGCCCGATCACCACTTCCGAGCCCACCAATGTCCCAGGGCCCTTATGACCCACGTTGATCATGGTGCCGTCCTGGATGTTGCTGCGCGCGCTCATGTTTATCCAATTGATGTCGCCGCGCAGCGCGCAGCCATACCACACGTTGACCTGGGGACCCAATTCCACGTCCCCTAGCACCACCGCTCTCCAGGCCACGAAGGCCGTGAGGTCGATGCTGGGAGTCTTGCCATTGACCGGCCCTATGAGATTTATGTGTGCCATCCTAATAATATTACCGCATTTTGCACTCTGGCCCTGGGGGCAGGCAAGGCGAGCCGGATGGTATTGACAGAAGGTCTCTCGTGGCCTAGCCTCTGGTGAAATGTTATTTTTTCTTGCCCAGAACTGGAGTGATTTTCATGAGCTTAGCCCGCAAACTTACCTTGCTTCTACTGCTTGCCCTCCTGGCTGTGGTGATCTTGGGCCTGTTGGTGGTCTATTCCCACTTGGAAGGCCAGGCCCCCGAGATTATCCTGCCCAGCCAACCTACGCACCTGGGGCGCTTGACCATTTTGGACCTCACGGTGCGCGATATGGGCACGGGCCTGGCTATGCTGAGGATGACCGCCGTGCAAAACGGCAAGGAGTTCAAGCTATTCGAAAAGAACTACGCCGCCGGCTCCCAGTGGGACAGCAAAGGCTTGACCGAGGCCAGCGAGAAGCTGGAAATTAAGGCCGTGGAGCAGGGCATGGAGCAAGGCCCGGCTACCTTGATCATTCAGCTCCGGGACCGCGCCTTCCGCAACTGGTTCCACGGCAACCTTAGCGAGCGCCAGTTCCAGGTGGTGGTGGACACCCTGCCCCCCAAGGTGACGGTCTTCAGCCGCACTATCCACCTCAACCGCGGTGGTGTGGGTTTGGTGGTCTACAAGGTGAATAAGCCCACGCCGGTGCACGGCGTGCAGGTGGGCAAGCGCTTCTTCCAGGGCGTCACCCCCTGGCCCCAGGACCCCCTGGCCTGCATGGCCTATTTCGCCTTTGCCGACGATGAGGACAAAGGCGCGGGTATCCGGGTGTTGGTGCAGGACTCATCCGGCAACCAGGCCGGCAGCGGGCTGACCATGCGCCTGAAGTGGAAGGAATTCAAGAACGACACCATAAGCATTTCTGACAACTTCTTGGAGGCTGTGGCTCCGCGCTTCATGGCCGAAACGCCGGCGGCCACGCAGCAGCCCCTGGACGTGTTCCTGTGGGTCAATGAGGAGTTGCGCCGCCAGAACCACAACAAGATTTTGGAAGTTTGCACCAAGCCCACCACCCAGCAGCTGTGGCAGGGTACCTTCACCCGCCCCCAGGGCAAGCCCATGGCCGGCTTCGCCGACCGTCGCACCTATGTGTACAAGGGCCTGGACGTCAGCCGCTCGGCTCACCTGGGCGTGGATCTGGCTGACTTGGCCATGAGCCCCATCAAGTCCATTGCGGCGGGCAAAGTGGTTTTCGCCGGCCCTCTGGGCATCTATGGAAATTGCGTGATTCTGGATCACGGCCAGGGCATTTGCTCGCTTTACGGGCATATGTCGGAAATTTCTGTGCGTCTTGGCCAAATGGTGCTCCTGGAGGGCGTGTTGGGCCGCTCCGGGGCCACGGGTCTGGCCCTGGGCGACCATTTGCACGTTTCCATCCTAGTGGGTGGAGTTTTTGTCAATCCCACCGAGTGGTGGGACCCCCACTGGATTCAGGACAATGTGGTCTTGCGCTTCCAGGAGGCCTCGCTGCCCTGGCCCCAGGCCCCTAAGTAATAGCGCCAGGCCCGGCCGGGCTTCTGGCCGGGCCTGGTTTATGCTATCTTTTTTGCATGATGGTAATTTCATATGTGGGGGAAGCCGCATGCCCTGGTTGCGTTGGGCGCCGATCTTGATGTTGCTGGCCCTGGCCGCGGGTTGTGTTTGGCTCCCGGGGCCAGTGGAGCCGCAACCTGAGCCGGGTGCGGTCTTGGCCGCCCACGGCGGTGCCCCCCTATCCAACGAGGAGGTGCAGCAGCGCCTTGCCCAGGCCCAGGTGCTCCTGGTGGGCGAGGTGCACGACCACCCCGGCCATCACCAGATCCAACTGGATATGCTCAAAAGCATGGCCGATCAGGGTGGCGTTCTGGTGGTGGGCGTCGAATGGCTGGAATCCTCGGCCCAGGCCGACTGCGACGAATTTTCCAACGGCGATTTAAGCGTCGAGCAGTTTGCCCAAAAGGTGAACTGGTCTGAGCGCTGGGGTTTCCCCCTGGAGCTTTATGCCCCTATCCTAGAATTCGTGCGCCAGCGGCGGCTGCCCTTGGTGGCCCTCAACGCCCCGGTGGGGGTGGTGCGCCAAGTGGCGCGCCAAGGGCTGGGCTCCCTGAAGCCCCAGCAGCGCGCACTTCTGGCCCCGGCCCTGGACTTGGGCGACCCGGCCTACCGCCGCCTGATAGAGGCCCAATTCAAGATGCACAGCCAGGGGCGCGGACCCAGCCAGGAGGACTTCTTCACCGCCCAGGTGGCCCGAGACGAGACTATGTCCCACCGCCTGGCCCAGGCCCTCCACCCCTGGCCCGACAGCGGCAAGCGGGCTGTGGTGCTGGTGGGCGCCGGACACTTGGCTTATGGACAGGGCTTGCCCATGCGCCTGGCCCGGCGGCTGCCGGGGGCGCGCCTCTTAAGTATCATGGCCGTCCCGGCGGCTATGACCCCCAGCGGCCCCTGGGTAGGGCCGGGCGAGGACTCGCCTGCCGACCTGCTGGTGGTCTCCACGCCAGCCCCGCCGCCGGCACTCCGGCTTGGGGTGATTTTCAGAGCTTTGCCCGAGGGCCTGTTGATCGAGCGAGTGCTGCCTCAGACCCCGGCCCAGCGGGCCGGCCTGCTGCTCGGGGACCTGCTGGTGGCCCTGGACGACAAACCACTCAACCAGACCAAGCAAATACACGACACCATCAAGGACGCCCCCCTGGCAGCCCACGTTTATCGCGTCAAAAGGAGCGGTGATGAGCTAGTTTTTTCAATCACCCTGGAAGCACTGGGCAGGTAAGAACAGCCTGCCGTCTGTTGGGAGGGACTGATGGATGTGGCCACCATTTCGGGTATCGCCCTTGGCAGGGGCATGATCTTCACAGCCATCAAGATGGGCGGCAGTGCCATGGTATTTTTGGACCTGCCCAGCATCATGATTTTGGCCGGTGTGGCGCCTTTGCCTCCTTTCTCACCGCATTGCCCTTCAAGGACGTCAGCAACGCCTTCGTCATGGCCAAATAGGTCTCCGTCCAGCGCAACGTGGACTCCAACGAGGTGGTGCGGGTGACTCTGACCAGCGCCAATCTCTCCCGACGCCAGGGGCTGATGGCTCTGTTCAAAGTGCGCACCACGTCATCCTAAAGAAGGCCCTGATGCTCATCGCCGATGGGGCCTCCGAAGATATAATCGAGGACTCCTTGCGCATTGAGATCGAGGCCCTGAAGCAGCGGCAGCTCATTGCCCAGTAGATTTTCCGTAAGATGGGAGCGTTCTCGTCGGCCTTCGGTATGATGAACACCCTCATCGGTTTGGTGCAAATGCTACGCAACCTTGATGGCCCAAAATCCATCGGTTCAGGCATGGCTGTGCTCCTATTAATCGCCTTCTAAGGGGCCTTAATGGCCTATCTTTTCTTCCTGCCCGGGCTGCCAAGCTGAGAAGTCGCACCCACCCGCCCCGCATCAGAGACGCCTACCGCCCCGGAAAGGGCATCCCATCAACAAGGGTTAGCAACGCAGGCAAGGGTTCACGAATCTGGAGGACGAAGATGACATGCCCTTGCCCTGGGCGGTGACCATGGCCGACTTGTTTACCCTGCGCAGGTGCTGTTTTTTTCGGGCTCAGCAACCCTGGGATTCCAGGCCCACGGCTCTCTGGGCCACGCGGTGCGTGTGGTCCACAATTATCCCGATTACCGTATCAATATCAGCCTATTCGTCGTCATAAGTGGCATTGATGTAGTTCTGGTGTTACGATGCAGCGACCCGCATGACCGAGTTGAAGCAGGAGGCAATCATGGACGCCGGCGAGCTTTTGGCACTTGGTCTGGGGTTGCGACCGCCCTGGCGGCTGGTGGGACAGACAGTGTGTGGACACCGATAAACAGCCACACGAGGTTTTATTGGAGGTTGCCGTCGATCGGGGAGTCAAGCACCACTGCCCGGAGTGTGGCAGGTTGTGCGAGGCTCACGATGTTCACGAATTCACTGGGTGCACTTCAATATTTTTCAGCATCATTGTTACGGTAACCGTCCGGGTCCCCAGGGTGGACTGCCCTGACAACGGGACCTAACAGGTCAATATGCTCTGGACCCGCGAGGGCAGCCGGTTTACCTTGCTGTTCGAGCAAGCGGCCATGACCCTGGTGCGGGAGATGCCCGTGTTGACTGCTGCCCGCATCATCGGGGTCAGCGACCCATGGTTCAATAATTTATAGTAAAACATTACTAGCTGAAATATTAATATTTTTTCTAAATTATTTAACCCTTAATCTGTATTTTCCTAACCTATTCCTAACCAGCTACAAAGATATACTTACCCTGAATCATGATGAAGCTGACGACCAATATCAACAAATTACTAACTGAGACGCAGCTTAAAGCTCATGAATAAAGCTGAAAATGGCGTATGCTGCTTTTTTCGTCATACCAGTCGTGCTCTTTCTACCCCATATAGATTTCCCAAACTGCCAAGAGTCACCGTTTGTTATCGTCATATTTTATTAATTGAAGGCCGCCACTAAGAGCCTTTATTTTTTTCTTCTTTAATCTAAGGAATAAATGAAAATATCCGGCCTTATCCGCTCCTTTATACTTGATTACTTCAAAGTGCCATTTCTAACTACCCAGCACATGAGCCCAAAACTTCCATTAGCATATCGTTAAGCATTTTCTTAAAAATCGTTTTTGGCTTTGAGCAAAAAACCTTAAAGGTTGCTTGGGCTAGGCTCCATAGTTTTTATCTATATGTAGAGAAGGGAATAGTTCGTTTCTGGCTTATAGATATGGACACGAGTGCATTTATTCTGTATTTCGTGGCGTAAATATTTTTTAGTGAATATATTACGCATGTGGCTATCTTCGTTAATTTTGTAGCTCCCCAAGACCTAAAATGGTTGCCACGTTAATAGCGTTCTCTTGTTAATGCAGTTTTTTAAAAAAACCACACATATAACAGAGATTGACAAGCATTTATTAAAAATAATTAGGAGATTCCAAAGAGATAAAGTGTATAGGGGGTGGGAGGTAAAACTAAAAAATGTAATTAGTTTAGAGATATTTTTCCATCTTTTGTCATTCTCCATGCCTCCAGCTTAATACTTCATCTATCGAATTATATTCAATAATTCCTATAAATAATTGTTTATTCAAGAAGCGCTCATCCCTTAACTCACATAGACACAAAATATACACTTTTTATTATTAATGATGCGTTTTTTTAACTTTTTACTACATATGAATGAAGAACAAAGCTTGCATTAAACGCATGATATGGTGCTCTGTTTTGGATTAGAAGGAGGAAAATGAGATACAAGGTATTCATTGTTGGCACCATGAACAGAGGTTAGCTAAGCATTCTCCTTCTAACTCCAGAAAAAACACAAAATCATAATTTTCGAAAATAAAAACAAACTATATTTTAAAATCGTTTTAACTGACGTTGATAAATATTAGCTACTAATAACCACTACCATCGCATCTACTAAGGAATATATAGACTCATCAAGCTAAAGACCTTAGACCTCGGTTACCATTCCCCCTTCCCCCCTTTTTTTTTCAACATGGCAGTATCTTTATTTTTTTCCTAACAAGTCAATTAGTGCGTTAGTTAGGAGGAAACGGAAGCAGCGCTTTGGATAATCAACGGGGGATAATTTGCCGTTATGCCAAGAGTTTTTATGGATCATGTTCTTATCATCTAAAGAAGGAACGGCCCTGTAGGCTGCTTCTAAGTAATGACCTTCTAAAAAAGCCTCTTCGTCATCATGAGTGGAATTGGTGTAGTTCCGGTGTCATGATGCAACGATCCACATGGCCGAGTTGAAGCAAGAGGCAATCATGGACGCCGGCGAGCTTCTAGCCTTTGGCCTGGGGTCGCAACCTGCCTTGGCGGCTGGTGGGACAACGTGTGGACACCGATAAACAGCCCCACGAGGTCTTCTTGGAGGTTGCCGCCGATCGAGGGGAGTCGAGTACCCCTGCCCGGAGTGTGGCAGGTTATGCAAGGCTCACGACTTCTACGGATTCACCTGGCGTCACCTCAATCTTTATCCAGCATCATTAGCTACGTAACCACCCGGGTGCCCAGGATGGACTACCCCGATCACGGGACCAACAGGTCAAGATGCCCTGGACCCGCCTAACCGAAAAGCAGCAGCAGCCCCTCACTGAACTGGGAACCAGCGGCTTCGCCACTGCCTGGCGGCTCAAGGAGATGCTGCGCTGGATTAGAAAAGCCACCTCTGTACGGGCCGCCCAGTGGCGCGTCACCCACTTCACCCGCCATGCCCTGAAGTGCTTAGCGCCTGACACAAAAACCCTGCCCCCGGTCCTCAAGGCGCTTATGACTCTGGAAGAGCATGCCCACCTGATCCTAAGCCGTTGAACCTTCAACCATTCCAACGCCCGCCTTGAGGGGCTTAACGGTATCTTCCAGGCCGCCAGGACAAGAGCCAGAGGCTACCGTAATGTCTTCACCTTACCTTCAGTTTATCATATTATAATAATAGAGTATTCAGGAATAATAAGCAAGCGCGGCGAGGGGTGAAGTGTGCAGAAGTAAAGATTACAGGGCGTTGGATAGTTCTTGTTAGAATAAAGCACCACTTAACAAAAAAAAGGATGTGGGGGGCATAAAGGTCAATTAAGGGGACCCCGTCCCCCCGGAAGAGCTTAGGATGGGTGACGAAGAGAGTGATGCGAAAGGAAGAAAGAACGTTTTTGCCCTAATTGGCCTCTCGCTATGCTAGCGCGCCTCAATTATTTTTAACTAGTTACGTCACCAGGCCTTCAACAACCATATCCCCAACAGGTGGCCTGAAATTCAACCCAATCTCTGGGTATGAGGTTTGTGGGTAAGGCAATCTCAGGTTGAAATTTGAAGTCTTCGCCATAGCTCAAGAGCTAAGGATATATGCGATCGGAAAGAAGTCGTTTCACGAGCACTCGGAATTCTCACCAGTTATATTTTCGTGTAGACGGATAGCCAGCACCGATGCACTAAAAATGCAGTAGATTATGGTGCCTATAGGCTACATTAAACTTAGTTATTTTTGATAATCGCAGTTTCTAGCTGAGCAGCGCACCGTAATTCCCTGGCGGGCGGTCTTCTCCAAGAGGAAAGGATATCCGCATTTGGGGCAAGCTTCGTTCAGGGGTCGGTCCCAAATAGCAAAGCTGCATTTAGGATAGTTGCTGCAGCCGAAGAAAAGTTTGCTCCTCTTTGGTGAGGTCTTTTCCACGATGGCTCCTCCGCAGTCCGGGCAGGCTACTCCCACCGGCAGCCCGCGGGAATAGCGGCACTTGGGATAGCCGGTGCAGGCGATTAAGCGCCCGCCGGCGCGGGTATTTTTGATGACTAAGCCGCTACCGCATTTGGGGCATTTTCCCTCCAGGGGCTCGGCGGGCTTGGGATCGTTACCCGCGCCTGCACCGTCACTCTCAAGGGGCTTGGTATTACTGCACTTGGGGTAGGCGGTGCAGGCCAAGAAGAGGCTGAATTTGCCCTTCTTAGTCTGCATGGGGGAGCCGCATTTCTCGCAGTTGCCATCCGTCTCCGGCGCGCTGGCAACGATGCCATTATTTATATTATGTTTAGAATTTTCAGTATGTTGGTAACTTGCAGCTGAGTAACCTCCCTTCCCTTGTTGTTTTTGGCGCGCAGGCTTTCCTTTATCCCACCGTTCGTCCAGAGTGGCAGCGATTGCCCTTTCGTTTTGGGTGGTTGCCAGACAGTCTTTACGGCCATTCGAGAGCAGTTCGGCTGTTGTCCCATCAGTCTGGGGCAGTTGCTTGACGGCCTGGGCAATATTGGTCTGGGCAGCATAAGCAATTTGCGAGGTTGGCTCCATGACCGAGGCGTTCGCCGAATCCTCCAGAGCGGCTGGAATTGATATAGCGTTTCCGGCGTCTCCAAGTTCCCCGCGGATATTCTCTAATTTGTTATTTAAGCGGATATCCTCCAACTTGTTATTTAATTTGTTCAGAGCATCTTTGGCATTGTGCCACCAGTCTGTGGACCAGATGCGTACGATCTTCCAACCCAAGCCACGCAGCACCTTCTCCCGTAGTCTATCTCGATCTCGAGCTGTAGCGGCGCGGTGGTAGGAAGCCCCGTCGCATTCCACTCCGGCCAGGTATCTACCAGGCCGGCTAGGTATCTACCAGGCCGGCTAGGTATCTACCAGGCCGGCTAGGGTCTACTACGCCTAGGTCGATACGAAAGTCGGAAACGCCAATTTGTGTATGCACAGTCCAGCCCAGCTGCGACAGAGCCTTGGCCACGGCTTCCTCAAAGGGGGAGTCGAGATCGCCCCTGGGCGCGGATATCTCCTCAGCCAGAGCTCTGACCCCATCGTGGGCATACGAAAGAAAGTGTTTCAGGTCAGTGACGCCTTTAGCCTTGGCGCGCGTTAGATCGATCTGATCCGGTAGCAGGCTGCAAAAAACCTTCATTTCGCACCGGGCGCGACTAATCGCCACATTGAGCCGGCGCTCGCCGCCGTCCCTATTGAGGGGTCCGAAGTTCATGGAGACCCGACCGGCGAGGTCCAGGCCATAGGTGATGGAGAAATACATCACATCACGCTCGTCACCTTGGACGCTTTCTAAATTTTTGACGAAGATTGGCTCGATCTTATCATCGGCGAAGAACTGTTCCAGCATGGGGTCGTTTCGGCGCTCCTCGTCCAGTAGATCCTCGATTAGCTTCTGCTGCTGAGAATTAAAGGTCACCACACCGATAGATTTTCCGCTAGCCACGAAGTCCTGGTCATTGAGCCGAGCCACGATGTCGGCTACCACAGCCTTAGCCTCAATCTGGTTGGTGCGGCTACCACCCCTGTCATAAATTCCATTTTTTATTAGGTGCAGCGAAACTGCGCTGTCGTTAGTTACAGACGAAGGAAAGGTCACTAAGTTGCCGCCATAGTAGTGGCGGTTAGAAAATGCGATGAGGCTTTCGTGACGGCTACGGTAGTGCCAATTCAGGCTCTTTGTTGGCAAGCCAGCGCTGATGCATTCGTCTAGGGTGCTCTCCATGTTTCCACCGATTTCACTATCTATGTCAGCATCCTCGCCATCGATCCGGTTGAAAAAATTGGTGGGCGGCAGTTGCTTAGGATCGCCCACCACAATTACGCGTCGGCCTCGGGCCATAGCCCCAATGGCGTCCCAGACCGGGATCTGACTAGCCTCGTCGAATATGACCAAGTCAAATAAACTCCGCCCTGGCGGCAGATACTGGGCGATGGATAGTGGGCTCATCAGCAGGCAAGGCGTCAGGGCTGGTAGTAGCGCAGGCAATTTCTCTACTAATTGACGCAGAGGAAGATGCCTCCGCTTCTTGGCTATCTCCCGGTTTAGTAGGATCCACTCAGAAGATTTGCGTGTATCCTCTAACCACGACCTCCTGCTGCATAGGTTGGCTCGAACACAATTTTTGGCTAAATGAGTCAGACGTTCGTCTAGTTTACAAAAATCCTTGATGGCTTGCTCGTGCTCGGCGGTTACGAAACGTTTTAAAACCTGATCAGAATCAACTGTAACCTTGAGCCACCAGCGGCAGTAATTAACGCTGAAGGCTTGTCTGGCATGGTCGCTAGCCACATGCCCCCTGGCGAGAGCTTCGGTTAGAGGCCCCAGCTCCAGGCCGTGAGCCTCCCCCACTACACGATTCCAATTGCACCATGACTTGAGCATCTTGATATGGGTTAAAATAGTCCGGCATTGATCAGCCAAAGCGGCAGGTCTCACGGATTCCAAGGTGCTGCTTGCCTCCCCACCACCAGCTAGCAAGTTGGCTAGAGGATCCAAAGCCATCTGTTGGCGATATATGGCATCCTTAAGCTCAGCCTCCATTCGAGCTAACTTGCCCATAGGCTGTAACAAGGAATCATTTTCATTAATTAAGCGCTGAATAATAGAAATGGCAGCTGCAAGGACCTGGGGCTGATCATAGAGGGCGAACAAGCTCTGCTTCAGGCATTCACCAAGGACCTGGGCCGCATCGATGTCCTCAGATTTGGTTTCAAGCCCAGACCACAGGTTAGCAGTCAGGTTCGTTAGGTCATCAAACGCGATCAGCTTGGCGTCATGCTCTTGGATGCTAGTCAGCAGCTCCAGGTCCTGACCGCAGTCCAAATGGTGGCTTTGATCAGTTTCGGCTAAGGCCAAAAGCCTCTTGTTTACCCTGCGGCGTAGAAACCATCTGTTAAGCCACCAGGAGCTCTTGGCCTGTTGCCAAGTTTGCCGTAGTTCACCTAGGTCCATGGACAGGGTCTCAGGGCGATACTTGAGAGAGAGCCGAGCCAGCAGCTTCTGACGTTGTGCCGCTAGCGCTAATCCCTCCCGCAAGCGGGCAAAAATATTCTGAGAGTTAAGACTAAGCAGAAACCCCCACTCCCGTCCAGTGGCCTCAGACAACAGTCCGGCTAGTGCAGCTAAGGCCTGGCAACCGCGCCTGGATAGCACAACCTCCGGCAAGCCGGTGGCGGATAGGAAGGCGGCGACAGTACGTTTTACTTCCTGGCATAGGATAACCATCTCGCCCAGAGACTTCCCAAGGTCATCTTCCCAGACTGGCGACCATTCCCGTGCTGTCACCAGGTCCAATCCGGCAGCATTCGCCACTTCAGCGGCGTTGATCCCCAACTTAGTTGCGACATCCAACAGGTTATGCAGAGTCACGCTGTTATGAATGTCGGCGTTTTTCCAACTAAACGGCACCCTCGGAGTGTCCCGGTCAGCCATGACCTTGCTCATGGCCGCGAATACGCTTAACCCATTGGAATGCTTATAGTGAAGTCTTTTCACTAGCGCGTTCAGCTGGCCTTGCAAATGCTGCATGCGAGCGCATTCCTGTTGCCAGGTCTCCCTGTCTTTTTGCCCTCGAGCTCTCAAAGACTGAGCGAGTTGCCGCAACACCTCACCCTTGTTGGCCTTGTTGAAATGCAACTCCAAACAAAAATCGCTAAGTCCCACCTCTTTAAGCCGGCGATAGACTACCTCTAGGGCTGCGGTCTTCTCAGCCACGAACAGAACCGTCTTATCCTTGGCCAGGCATTGGGCGATAATATTAGCGATTGTCTGACTTTTGCCGGTACCGGGCGGTCCTTCTAGGACAAAGTCCCGCTCCTGGTCCGCAGCCAACACCGCTGCAAGCTGGGAGGAATCGGCTGACAATAGACAATAATTATCGACCGGAGCCAAGACCTGATCCAATTTATTTGGGTCTACGAAATCAGTCTGCCCTTGATATGTCTGCATGGGCGTGTCAATCAGGTGGCGCACTACGTCATTCTGTTTGAGCTGGGCGGTATGCTCTACCAAGTCCTTCCACATAAGGTACTTAGCAAAAGAGAATTGGCCTAGAATCACGTCTTCGGCCACCTCCCAACCAGTCAGGTCCTTTACTGCCGTAGCCACCTGGCGCCAGATACTCTTTACGTCCAAGCCGGAATCATCGCGGGGCAGGTCGTTTTCCAATCGCGGGATAGATAGCCGAAAATCCCGTTGCAATATTTCCAATAGAGTGAGGTTAAAGCGAGGTTCATCTTCTTGCAGGGCCAGCGAGAACCCACCGCGCACATTTTGGCGGGCTAATTTCACGGGTAACAGTATTAAGGGAGCCCTTAGGCGCCGCTCATCTTTACTGGGTTGACTCCAGATCAGAAACCCCAGCACAAGAAAGAGTGTGTTAGCTCCGCCCTCCTGCAGGGCCTGCCGGGATGCGCGGTATAGCGCGTCACAAGCCGGTCATTCATCTCATCTTTAGTTAGATGGACGTATAGCTCGCCCTTATCTAGGGCTTCCCGAGCGCGCTCGCGTGTAAGCTCTTCCCGGTGACGAGCCTGGTGGATGGCATGGTCGCAAGGGTCGCCTTCCTGTATAGGTTGCGTCACGTTAGGCTGGAGTTTAAATTTTTTGCCGTCGGCTAACATATCCTCAAGGCGGCTAGGATCTGGCGCCAATAATTCCACTACCTTTTTGGTAACGCGGAAGTTTAGCAGTTGATTATGTAAGGAGAGATTCAGCAGATTGCGCTGCCAACGGTTTAAGCGGTTATTATGGGAGTCTGCAGGTGTCTCGGCGCGGGCTTGAGCTTAGACCTCAAATAGGTCCTGAGGAGCTTTGTCCAAGTCTAAGGCTCCTTCGCCATTTAGATCGCTACGGTATTTATGCTACGCGATAGCATGCGGTATTTATTTCAAATTACTCCAAGGCTCTAATTTGCTCCTAGAGCCACGATTTTGGGCCAACCCCATTCTTCTTTTTCCCGTTAACTTAGAGATCGTTCAATAGAGAGTCTTTCAGGCGCTTTAAAAGCCAAAGATAAATTACGTCACCACCTTACTAGCAGCAACGGTTGCTATGCCGTTGCTCCTACCGGAACCCAAGAAACGAGCTAGAAATCAGGTCAACCTTTGGGATGCTTTTTCAGACACGACAGAACCAGGCGTTCGCTAGAGAGATCGCCCATGGTGATATACGGGTTTTTTCTTGCGGTCCTGGGCGATCTCTAGGACCGGTTTTCTGATTAACTTGGTGAGGGCGCCCCTGGGAAAGCTGGCGGTGTCCCCTGCGAGCTCGACGCAGTTTTGCCTGTAGAGTCTCAGAATGGAGCCCTGTGAGGCGGTGACCCAGATGATCTGATACTAGGATGGGTGCAGCCTGCTGGTGGCCCAGCGCAAGGCGGTGGATTTTCCGCTGCCCACATCTCCGGTGACCAGAGCCGGTACGCCGAGACGGATGGCGTATTCGAGGCATTTGGCCACGCCGAGGACCTCGGCAGTCTACACTATTTCCTTGGGTGCCAGGTCAGAGCTTAAGGCTCCCTGGTGAGGGCAAAAAAGGCACGGTAATTTGGTTTCATGAGTTGCTGACCTCCGGGTCTGGTTTTTGCTAGGAAAGGGAGCCGTCAGTGGGGGCCGTGGTGGAGCTGAATTCCAAGCGCAACAGATGGTGGTCGCGCTTGACTCTGCAATTGACGGCGAGGTCCAGCGGATTGAGCAAGCCGTGGGAGCGGTTTCCCAGTAGGACCACGCGGTCGGGGTCATGGTCGTGGTAGAAGAGGATGATCTGCTTGCCGATCAGAGGCACTGGGGCTTCGTATAATCTGCCGGCCAGGGAAACGGTGCGGCCCAGGGCCACGCAGCGCGTGGCTCTTTTTCTGAAGTAGTCTTCCAGGTTGGCGTGGGCCGACCCGACGCACTCCATTTTGTTGGAGAAACGTTACAGAGGGCTGTCCGTTGCCCAGATGCTTGCGCTGGTGGTAGACGTCCCTAATCCAGAACCCTAGGGCCTCATTGATGTCCCAAAGGGAGTCGCTCTTGAAGCCGGGGAGAAACTGGGGCCTGACGGTGCGGAATAATCCTTCGATTTTGCCCTTGCCCTGGGGTACGTAGGGCGGTGAGTGGACCAGGGTGATGCCCAGGGAGGCGGTGATCTCTTCCAGGTGGTGAGAGCGAAAGGCTGGCCCGTTACTGAAGTAGAGCTTGCGTGGCAGCCCCCGTTTTAGCAGGGTCTGGCGCAAGGCCTATCGAAATGGTTAGGCCTTCGGAGAGATAAAACTCGGCACGGGCGGCCAGGCGGCTCATGTCGTCGATTAACGCGAAGAGGTAGGTCTTGTGCCGTTTGTCGCCCACCAGCAAATATCGTTGGGCAGCTCGGCCTCGTAGCGTCTGCGGTCGACAGGTGGGGCGACCTGTTTGCCCATCAGCCCCTGCTGATGCAGTAAGCGGTAGACGGTGGGCGTCTTGAGGATCACGTCGAGCGCGGCCAAGCGTCGGTGCATCATCTCGCTGACAAGGGTAGTCACCGACGCAGTGGGCAGTTCCCTGCGCAGGCGGATCAGGGCCTGAGCGGTGTCCTCATCCAAGGCCCTGCTGCCGCCCCGGTCATTTCTGCCTATGGGGTAGAGTAATTTCAGCTTGCCGCCGTCCTGGCGGTAGACCTGATCCACCCCAAGATGGTGGAGCGCGACAGCCTGGTGCGGTTGGAGAAGGAAATTTGCCACCGTTGGGCGTACTTGTCCCGCAGTAATCTTTTCAGTTTACTACGCTCCCTTTAGTTCCTGGCAAAAAAGTCGCTGATGACGCCGAAACGGAAGATGGCTACTCGTTTTTTCTGGTTCTCGCCATGTCGGTCCTCCATGGGGGTGTTTCGCCCATGTGTAGACCGGTGGGCCGGACCAGGACAACGGCACCCTTGGGTAGGTGGCTCAGGGAGGGAAAGGACTCTCGCTTTGCGCCGACCGGCTGGCCGCGGCCACGGAGCCAATCGAAGGCCCCAAGCAGGTCGCCCGACCAGCTTGACCCCAGATATAAGCTCACCTGCCGCAGCAGGCCCTTAAGCCAGTGGCGCTGGCGGAAGCGCGGTAGGCCAGGGTTTCATCTGCCCCGGGCTAGCTTATTGGAAAGGCTTTGCCGAATGGTCTCCATCGGAGCCTGAAACCGGCTCCAGTAGCCCCGCGGCTGCAGCCGGATCACCGCCCGGCAGGCAGGACAGAGGAAACGCCGAAGCCAGTAGAGGCTTCATCAAAATAGGCAGGCACGAAGCCGTGCCTCCAAAGCCGGACGCTCCCACACCAGGGGGCACCTATCCGGCCGGGGTAGGGGCAACGCTGCCCCAGCTCCACGATCTTCTTAACGCAGGCTGCAACAAAAAGTACGATGGCAACCAGATGGCAGGGAGCTATTTCCGTCTTTCGGGGTTAGGGGTGCTCCACCACCCTCGGCCACTTCCTCATTCCTGGATCCATATCCAAGATCCAGGGTAATGGGATAAAAATCTCTACCTGGTCAAGCCAATCTGAAAAATTCCCTTACTGCCCGATCAAAACAAAGCAAGAATTCACAGACGACGCGGTAGCCTCCCGCCGGTGCTAAAGGAAATATGCCAGGGAACCAGGTGCCCTGGGCGAGGAAAAGTCCTAGGATAGGCGCTCGGCCTTCTTCCCGCCCTAACCCGGAGACCGTAGCATAGGGGACGAAGGGATGGATAATTTGGCAAATATTGTTGACAGGCCGGCCAATCGCCTCCTATAGTGGGCCTCGGTGGTATGAAGTGGGGAATAGTGGGGATAACCCTTGGCCGGAGGAGGCCAGGTGTTCACCGGGTGGTCAATTCACGCACTGGACGCTAAGGGCAGGCTGGCGATACCAGCCCGCTTCCGTGACGGCTTGCGCGATTGTGGCGACGAGAGGTTGGTCTTGACCACCTCCGAGCGCTGTCTGGTGGCTTATCCCTACCCCGAGTGGAGCGCCATTGCTGAAAAAGTCAGCCGCTTGTCGCGCGTGGACCCCAAGGTCCTGGCCTTCAGGCGCTATTTTATCAGCGGGGCCACAGAGTGCCTCTGCGACAAGCAGGGGCGGGTGCTCATTCCCCAGCCTCTGCGGGAGTTGGCCGGCCTGGACGACCAGGTCTACCTGGTAGGGATGCAGCACAACTTTGAAATCTGGGACAAGGACAGCTGGTACTCGGAACGGGAGCAGATAAGCGTCAACTTTGGCGATCTTAGCTCCTTTATGGCCGACCTGGGCATCTAGGCCATGACCGCATTCCATCGGCCGGTGATGCTAGCCGAGGTGATAGAGGCGCTGGGGCCTCGCCCCGGCGGTTTATACGTGGACGCCACCCTGGGCGCTGGTGGACACGCCGTGGCAATCCTGGAAGCCTCCGCACCCGACAGCTATCTGCTGGGCCTAGACCGCGACCCCCTGGCCCTGGTCGGCGAGAGACTACGCCCCTTTGGAGAGCGCGTGAGGCTGATCCGCTCCACATTCGACCGTCTGCCCGAGCACCTGGCCGCCCTGAATCTGCAGGGGGCCGACGGTCTGCTCTTGGACCTGGGGGTCAGCTCCATGCAGCTGGATCAGGCGGGGCGGGGCTTCGCCTTCCGTCTGGACGCCCCCCTGGACATGCGTATGGGGCCGGAGGGTCAAAGCGCCGCCCAACTGCTGGCCAGCCTGGACGAGGACCAATTAGTCGACATTTTCGCCAAGCTGGGCGAGGAGCCCCTGGCCAGGCGCATCGCACGCGTCCTGGTCAAGGCTCGCCAGACCCAGGCCATCGCCACCACCGGCCAGCTGGCCCGCCTGGTGGAGGAGGCCCTACCCGCCGCCGAGCGTCGTCGCCGGCAAATTCATCCTGCGACCCAGGTCTTTCAGGCCTTACGCCTTTACATAAACGACGAACTAGGCCAGCTCGAGCGCTTCCTGGCCACTGTGCCCCGCCTCCTAAACCCCGGCGGCCGCCTGGCCATCATCAGCTACCATTCCCTGGAGGACCGCCGGGTCAAAAAGTCCCTGGCGGCCTATGCCAACCCCTGCACCTGCCCCCCCCGCCTGCCCCGTTGCCAGTGCGGCCGGTTGCCCCTCTTGGCGCTACTGTACAAGAAGGCCCGGCGCCCCGGCGCCCAGGAGGTCACGGACAACCCCCGTTCCCGCTCGGCCCGTCTGCGGGCGGCGGTGCGCACGGAGGCAGCGGCATGAACGTCAGCATCCGCCTGCCCAATCGCCGTTTGCCCGATGAAGAGAGCGCGCAGAGGCTCAGCCTGCTGTGGGTGCTGCTACTCCTAGTCATGGCTACCGCCGTGGCCCTGGTCTACGCCTACACCGCTATCCGCGCCCAGAACCTTTCCTACGAGTTGAGCCGCGGCCTGGAGGCCCAGCGCGAGCTGTTGGAGACCGGCCGGCGCTTAAGGGTGGAGCTGAATAACCTGCGTTCGCCGGGGCGCTTGGAGCTGGAGGCCCAGCGCCGCGGCCTGCTGCCCCCCAAGCCCGAGCAGCTCCGGGGGCGGAACTGATCCCCCAGGTGAGCGAGAGAGGCAAGCATTGGCGCCGCGTGCGCCTGATGGTGCTGGCCCTGGGCTTCGGGCTGAGCTTCTTGCTATTGGTGTGCCGGGCCGTGGACCTTCAGGTTATCCAGCGCGAGCACTTCCTGGCCCGCGCCCAGCGCGAATTTATGCGTCAAGTTGAGTTGACCCCTTGCCGGGGCATCATCTTCGATCGCAACCAGGAGGAGCTGGCCGTAAGCCTGGACACCGAGTCGGTTTACGCCCGCCCCCTGGGCATCACCACCCCCAAGCAGACCGGCCAGATGCTCTCCAAAGCCCTGACTATGCCCGAGGAGCAGGTGGTCAAGCGTCTGAAGGAGGAGCGCGGCTTCGTGTGGGTGGCCCGGCGCATCAACCCCGACCGCGCCGCGGCGGTACGCTCCCTGGAGCTGGCCGGCATCGGCCTGATCAACGAGCCGCGCCGCTTCTATCCCTACAGCAACTTGGCCTGCCACGTGCTGCTTTGCCGGTATGGACGCCAAGGGCCTGGAGGGCGTGGAGGCGCAGTATGACCGGTGCTGGAGGCCAGGTCTCTAAGGTCACCAGCCTGCGCGACGCCCTGGGACGCATCATCTATCCCACCCCGGCGGCCTTTACCCCCCTGCCCGAGGGCAACCACGTCATCCTCACCCTGGACAAGCGCCTGCAATACCAGCTGGAAAAGCTCCTGGCCGGCGCCGTGGCCAAGTATCACGCCGTCGGAGGCCAGGCCGTGGTCATGGTGCCCCAGACCGGGGAGATTTTGGCCATGGCCTCGTTGCCGGTCTTCAATCCCAACGTCTTCGGACGCTTCCCCAAGGAGAGCTTCCGCAATCGGGTCATCACCGACACCTTTGAGCCGGGCTCCACCTTCAAGATGTTCATCGCCGCCGCTGCGCTGAATACCAAGAAGGCCGACCCCCACAGCCAGTATTTTTGTGAGAACGGCGAGTGGAGTATCGGAGGACGGGTAATCCACGACACCCACGAATACGGCATGCTCACCTTAAGCGGGATCATCAAGTTCAGCTCCAACATCGGCGCGGCCAAGGTGGGCATGGGCGTGGGCGCCGAGGAGGTATTTAACACCATCAAGGGCTTTGGCTTCGGCCGTCCCAGCGAGGTGGACCTGCCCGGCGAATCCCGGGGCATCGTGCGCCCCTACCACTCTTGGCGGCTGGTGGACCTGGCCAACATCTGCTTCGGCCAGGGGGTGGCCGTCACCGGCCTCCAGCTGGTGCAGGCTGTGGCGGCGGTGGCCAACGGCGGCGTGCTGATGCGCCCTTACGTGGTCAAGGCTGTGGTGGACCAGTCGGGGCACCTGATTAAGGAGAACCAGCCCCAAGTGGTGGGCCGGGCTATGGGTGAGCGCGAGGCCAGGGCGCTCACCGCCATGCTGCAGGAGGTCACCCAGCCTGGCGGCACCGGCACCCAGGCCAGGGTGGACCCTTTCCCTGTGGCCGGCAAGACCGGTACTGCCCAGAAGCTGGACCCCAGCGGCGGCTATTCCCAGAGCGACTACATAGCCATCTTCACCGGCTTCCTGCCCGCCGACAACCCCAAGGCCGCGGTGTTGGTGGTGATTGACACCCCCAAGGGCCAGCACTACGGCGGCGTGGTCTCGGGCCCGGCCTGGTCGCAGATCGCCCGGGCGACCATGGACACTTTGGGCGTTCAGCCCCCCAGCCAGGCCGCCCAGTTGGTACGCGCGGCCATGCCTCCGCCGACGGCTAACCTCCAACCGGCCCGGCCCCAGCGTCGGCCCGTCGACCCGGTCCGGCCTTGGACCAGGGCAAGATGCCGACCTGCGGGGTCTGACCCTGCGCGAGGTATTGCGGCTGGCCCGGGAGCAGCGTCTTCGGATCTCAGTAAGTGGCTGGGGCCGGGTGGTTTCCCAGAGCCCCGCGCCGGGCATCAGCCTGGAGCCCCAGCAAGAGCTGGAAGGTGGATCTGCAACCGGCTGAGGGAGGCGCTTGATGCTGTTTAGCGAACTCATGGCGGCCTTGCAGACCCTAAGCTATGGGCGAACCCGCTCCCGCCGAGGTGGGGGGCCTGACCGACGATTCCCGCCAGGTGCGGCCGGGATGGCTTCTGCGGCCTTGAAGGGCCTGGCCGTCGACGGTCACGACTACCTGGCCAAGGCCGCCGCGGCCGGGGCGGCCTTGGCCCTGGTGGAGCGTCCAGACTTAAGCCTGGGCCTGTGCCAAATCGTGGTGCCCGATTCCCGCCTGGCCTGGGCTCTGGTCTGCGCGGCTTGGTACGGCCAGCCCTCCCGCCAGATGACCTTGGTGGGCATCACCGGCACCAACGGCAAGACCACCACCAGTTACCTGGTAGAAGCGGTGCTGGCCCAGCGCGGGCTGGTGGGAGTGATCGGCACCGTGGAGATGCGCCTACGGCAGCTGCGCCGCCCCACCGACATGACCACCCCCGAGCCCTGGGAGCTGCAAGGGCTGTTTGCCGACATGTTGACCAAGGGTGTCAGACAGGCGGTGATGGAGGTAAGTAGCCACGCCCTGGACCAGAGGCGCGTCGATGGTTCGGCCTTCGACGCAGCCCTGTTTACCAATCTGAGCCGGGATCACCTGGACTACCATGGTGACCTGGTATCCTACTTCGCGGCCAAGCGCCGGCTGTTCAACGAGCTGTTGCCCTTGAGCCGGGTGCAGGGCAAGGAACCCAGGGCCGTCATCTGCCTGGACGACCCCCACGGGGCCGAGCTCTTGGACCTGTGCGGCTCCCTAGGTATGGAGGCCTGGACCTACGGCCTGGACTCGCCCGGGGCCATGGTACGCGCCAGCGACGTCAACTTGGGACTGGACGGCGGCCTGTGCCGGGTCATTTGGCCGGGGGGCAATTTCTTGGCCGTGACTTCTTTGGTGGGGCGCTACAATTTGCAAAACCTGCTGGCCGCTGCCACCCTGGGCCTGGCCCTGGGGCTCAAGGAGGCCGAGGTTGCCTCCGGCCTGGCCTCCCTGGAGGGCGTGCCGGGCCGCCTGGAGCGGGTGTTCGGCAGCCTGGAATCGCCGGCGGTCTTCGTGGACTACGCTCACAGCGACGACTCCCTGACCCAGGCCTTGAGCACCCTGCGCCCTCTGACCCGAGGGCGGCTTATCTGCGTCTTTGGGGCCGGCGGCGACCGCGACCAAGGCAAGCGCCCCCTCCTGGGCGTCGCCGTGGGCCG